>NZ_CP074074.1:2782500-3095000 GCF_045788535.1 Allotamlana fucoidanivorans
ATGCACCAGTTTTAGAACCAAAGGTAAGGGTTATGGATTTGCAGAAATAAACATTTCGGAAGCTCCTGTATTGGATAAATACATTGAAAAGCAATTGGGTAAAATGCATTCTACACCAAAGCCTGATTGGGATACCTACATTTTTGGAAGACAAGAAGGATTGAAAAACAAGAGTTTTACCGTTAACCCAGATGAGGTTATAGATTTGAGTGATAAATTAGATGAAGCTGGTGTTCTCAATTGGGATGCACCTGAGGGGAATTGGACAATTATGCGCATGGGAATGACACCAACAGGTACAAAAAATGCGCCAGCTGCACCGCAGGGTGTAGGTTATGAAATCGATAAAATGAATAGTGGTTTGGCACAATATCATTTTGATAATTTTGTAGGTGAATTTTTAAAACGTATTCCCGAAGAAAGCAAATCTGCTTTTAAATATGTTGTGGCAGATAGCTACGAACAAGGCTCTCAAAACTGGACAGATGGTTATGAAGTGAAGTTCAAAGAAAAATACGGATACGACCCTATGCCATTTTTACCGGTGCTGTCTGGTAGAATTGTTGGAAGCGTGGAATTATCCGAACGTTTTCTGTGGGATTTACGTCGTTCTATTGCAGATGATGTGGCGTACCAATATGTAGGAGGCCTTAAAGAAGCAAGTAATAAGCATAATTTAAAAACCTGGTTAGAGAATTATGGTCATTGGGGTTTTACTAGTGAATTTATGATGTATGGTGGCCAATCGGATTTGATCTCTGGTGAGTTTTGGAACGAAGGAACGTTAGGTAATATAGAATGTAAAGCCTCTTCATCAACATCTCACACCTACGGAAAACCGATAACTTCTGCAGAAGCATTTACAGCTTCTCGAAAAACATATCTTAGGCATCCAGCCCTATTAAAAAAACGAGGCGATTGGGCTTTAACAGAAGGCATCAATCATTTTGTATTGCATCTTTACATTCAACAGCCAGACGATAATCGTAAACCAGGAATGAATGCTTGGTTTGGTACAGAATTTAACCGTCACAACACTTGGTTTAGTCAAGCAGACACTTATTTTGATTATTTACGTCGTTGTCAACATTTATTACAACAAGGTAAATATGTAGCAGATGTGTGTTATTTTATTGGAGAAGATGCACCAATAATGACGGGTGGGCGTGTTCCTGAAATTCCAAAAGGATATTCGTATGATTATATCAATGCCGAAGTAATTCTAAACAGATTGTCTGTAAAAGATGGACGCTTTGTGTTGCCAGATGGTATGTCTTATAACGTAATGGTTTTACCACCATTCATAACAATGCGTCCAGAGTTGCTAAAAAAGATAGAAGAGTTGGTCCAGCAGGGTGGCGTAATTTTAGGACCAAAACCAGAGAAATCGCCAAGTTTACAAAATTATCCAGAAAGTGACAAAATCGTTAAAACCATTGCCAGTAAGATGTGGAATGGAAATTACAAAAATCAAAAAATGTTCAAACCCTATGGGCAGGGTAAAGTGTTTGATGGTTACGAATTATCAGAAGTGTTTGCAGATTTAAATTTGGCGAAAGACGTTGAAGTTCCTGAGGATGCACCTGTATTATGGACACACAGAGCTACGCCAGAAATGGATATTTATTTTATCACAAACCAAAGTGATGTAGCAATAGAATTGTCTCCAGTTTTTAGAGTAAATAAAGATTTGAAACCACAACTTTGGGATGCAGTTTCTGGTAAAATTAGAAGATTACCTGATTTTGAAATGATGAAAACGGGACTAAAATTACCTTTAAAATTAGAAGCTTCTCAAAGCTGGTTTATTGTGTTTGCTAAAGACAATAAGTTGTTGGCCGAACCCGCTCATACTGAAAATTTTCCTGCATTTGAAAAATTATGTAATTTAAAAAATCCTTTTAAAGTGGATTTCTCAAATAAAGAAATCGGTCCTAAAGAACCTGTTGTTTTTAGTACTCTTGAAGATTGGGCTAAATCAGAAAACGAGCAAATTAAATACTATTCAGGTACAGCGACCTATACGACTAGTTTCAGTGTGGGTAAACTTCCTAAAAATCAGGAGGTATTTATCAATTTAGGAAAGCTTTCTGTAATGGCTAAGGTAAAATTAAATGGAAAAGACCTTGGAGGTCTTTGGGTAGCTCCTTATCGTTTAAATATATCAGAAACACTAAAAAACGGCGAAAATCAATTGGAGATAGAAGTTGTTAATTTATGGCGAAACCAATTGATAAAAGACAAACAACGACCAGAAAATGAAAAATATACTTGGTTAGTTACTGATGATATTAAACCAAAATCAAAATTACAGTCTTCAGGCTTATTGGGGCCAGTAAGTATCGAGTTTGTAGCGTATTGATTTTAGTTTTCAAAACGTAAAACCAGTATGTGAATAATAAAATACTTTAATTAGGTAAAAATGGGGTATAAAAAGATTTTAGTGAAAAAAGAAAACACAAGAAATTTAATATATCTATTATTCTTTTTGTTGATTTTAAGTTCTTGTAGGGCTCAAAATGATGGAAAGTTTATCCAGGATCTATACAGTGGTTTTCAAAATCCACCTGCAGAAGCACGTCCTTTTGTGCGTTGGTGGTGGAACGGAAATAAAGTTAAGGCAAGTGAACTAGATAGAGAATTAAAGTCTTTGCATAGTGTTGGTTTTGGTGGTGTAGAAATTAATCCTATAGCAATGCCTGTAGGTCCTGATAACGGTGATGAATCCTTAGTTTGGATGAGTGATGAATGGATTGATATGGTAGTTCATGCTTGTAAAAAAACCAAAGATTTAGGAATGATCGTCGACATCATTGCTGGAACAGGTTGGCCTTTTGGAGGTGAATTTCTGAAAGATGATGAAACGTCTCAACGTATGGTTTCAGATTATATCTCATATAAATATGGAGAAACTATAGATGTTGATGAAGCTGGGTTGATACAATTATATAAAGAAAAGTATAAAAATACGAGAGCTCAAAAGCACATTAGTAAAAGAACAACATACAGATTGTCTTATATAAAATTAGTGCCTGAAAATTGTAAAGATATAAATCAAATAATCGATTTAAAAAACCACATAGATGCCAACGGAAAAATCTTTTATGAGATAAAACAAAAAGGTAATTATGTTTTGTCTTATGGTTTAATTCAGCAAAACTTTCGAGATGTTACTTTGGGTGCTCTGGGTGGAGCTGGTCCTGTAATGGACCATTATAAAAAGGAAATGACCTTGGCGTATTTAAATCGCATGAAGAAAATATCTGAACGTTCAGGTATTCCGCTTAGTGGTTTAATTCGAGCCATACTTTGTGATAGTATTGAAGTATCTGGAGCAAACTGGACCAATGGTTTTGAACATCTGTTTTTTGAGGCCTATGGCTATAAATTAGATAATTGGTTGCCCTTTGTTTTTTATCAGGCTAATGGCAACTACGCACAAGGGACGTATTCTAAAAATTTCACTCCTGAGTTTAAAGATAAGTTAAAGCGCGTGCGCCATGATTATAATAAATTATTGGTTGAAGTATTCTTAAAAAATTTCACCCAAACCTATAAAGATTTTTGTAAAGAAAATAACATTCTATGCCGCTATCAGGCTTATGGTACGCCTTTTTTAATGGGCATGTTAGATGGTTACATGATACCAGATATACCCGAGAGCAACAATTGGATATATACTGTTGAGATGAAAGATTCTATTTGGGATTGGAAACAATCACACGGCTATATGATTTGGAATATGTATGCTTCAGCGGGAGCGCATCTAACAGATAAAAAGATTACAAGTTGTGAAACCATGACCAATCTGGGAGGTGTATTTAAAGCGACACTTGAAGAAATAAAGCAGCATGATGATATGAATTTCATAACCGGAATTAACCATTCCGTATTACATGGTTATAATTATTCACCGCCAGAAGTGCCTTTTCCTGGTTGGATACGTTATGGTACTTATTTTAGTGAGCAAAACACTTGGTGGAAACACTTGCCTAATTGGATAGATTATAATTCCAGATTATCCTACATATTTCAAAATTCTCAAGCTGATAAATCTATTGCTATTTTAGGGCCAACTGCAGATCTTTGGGGAGATAAAGGTTTAGCAAGAATGCCTTTCCATATGGAACCTGAGTACTTGTATAGATTATGGCAACCCATAAGTCAATTAGGATATTCTGCTGAATATATAAATCAAGGTGTTCTTGAAAGGGCTACTATAAATGAAAAGGGAATTACCTATGGTAGTATGATTTACAAATTATTAGTGCTTGCTAGTTTAAAATCATTAAGTCCGAAGGCAGCAGAGAATATCAAGCTATTTGTAGAATTCGGTGGTAAAATTATTGTCATAGATCAATTGCCATTGAAGTCTTTACATTTTTCAGAATATGAAAAGAATGACAATTTAGTTAATAATACCATGACAGGTTTATTGAGAAATTATCCTGAATCACTCATCCAGGTGAAACAACCGGACTCTATTGAAGTATTATTTAACTGGACGAAAGCTATTCTGAAAACAACTCAATTAGCAGCTGATGTGGAAATAAGTCACCCTTCTGAAAATGTGTATCAAATACATCAATATACCAATGATAAAGATATTTATTTCTTTACCAATGTACACCGTTATAGTACAACATCATTTGACGCTAAATTTCCTGTAAATGGCAAATATCCATATGTTTGGAATCCTGAAACAGGAGAGAAAACACCCTATTATTTTGTGTCAAATTCAAATGAGTTAGGTGTCATTTTGAATCCTTTGGAATCTCTTCTGTTGGTTTTTGAAGATAAAAGGCCTTTAGAAAAAGCCATTGAAGTTGTGACTAAAATAAAAGAATCAAAAGTACTTGATGTTCATTGGAAAGTCATTGGTAAACGAAAAGATGAGAAAGTATTTATTTGGGATATGCCCACGCTTACTGATTTTAGTAAATCAACAGATAGTACTCAAAATACGTTTGGAGGTGAGATTGTTTACAAAACAACTATTAATAACGCAGAAGGTTTTACGCATTTAGATTTAGGAAATGTAAACGAAGGTGTAACTGAATTATATATAAATGGGGAAAACATTGGAAAGCGCTGGTACGGAAAAGCAGTCTATTCAATTTCAGATTACCTCAAGAAGGGAGAGAATGAGATTGAAATTCATTATACAACTGTTTTAGCAAATTATGCCAAATCACTTAAAAATAATGAAATGGCAAAAACTTGGACAAGGCGCTATAAAGATTTAGTGCCAACAGGTATTGAAGGCCCAATTACATTAGTTAAGAAATAGGGCATTATTAACGGCCATGAACGTTGCTTGATAAAAACAAAAGTTATGAAAACAAATAGACGCAAGTTTATAAAAAGTATATCGGCTCTAGGTATCGCAGGAGCTACATATCCATGGTTGTCATCTTATGTAGGGAAAACTAGAAATGAGTATTTAAATGAAAAAATAACAAAAATCGAAATCTTTCGATACGATATCAATATACCTCGGTATTTTTCATGGGGCACATGGCATAACCGTCAGCATTTCTTTATCAAGATTTCTTCAGGAGATTTTTATGGTTGGACAGAAACTCCAGCTTCAAAAAACAACCCTGATTTTACACCAACGGATTGGGTTAAATATTTAAAACAATTTAAAGGATTAACGCTAAGAGAAGCCCAAAAATTATTAGCATCAGAGCAAGTATTGGGTTCAAAACGATCTTTAAAAATGTTAGAGTCTTTAGATATGGGGCTTTTAGATCTATCAGGAAGACTTCAAAATAAATCTGCTACAGAATTATTAGGCTTATCAGGACGAAGTCCTGTTCCAGGTCTGTATTGTATACTAGATAAAGACGAAAAAAAAGTTAGAGAAGAAGCAGAAAAAAGTATCGAACAACACCTAGGGCATCACATGAAATTTAAAATGTATGGCAATCAAGAGGTCGATTTAAAATTACTAAATAGTGTTAGAGATGTTTTAGGTGAAGAAGCTACTGTGATTTCGGATGTTAATAAAGGTTACAAAAATAAAACCTTAAAGCAACTTGGAGCTATTTTAAATACCTTTAGAAATAATGGGTTAAATGCTATTGAAGACCCTGCACATTTAAATGTTAATCAATGGATAGAATTACAAAAACTATCTGGAAACTTAGATTTAATTCCTGATGCACCATTACGTCCAGCTTGGAAAGGCCTACAAGTAATTAAATCAGGCATGGGAAGAATTTACAATTTGCATCCTTCTACCATGGGAAGCTTTAAACACACGGTTCAATTGGTTCATAAAGTACAAGAAATGAATGCAAAAGTTATGATAGGCGATGATAGTTTGGTAGGACCAGCTTGTTCAGCATGGCAACAAATAGCTGTTGGTGCTGGAGCTACTTGGGTAGAAGCCATTGAGAAAAAGGAAGACTCAAAAAAGTATTTAGATTGTTTGATACATAAACCCACTAAAAAAGAATCGCATGGTTATTATTCATTTAAGCCAAAGGCAGGTTTTGGCGTAGAATTAGATACGGATCGTTTAAAAAAAGTAAGTGAATTATATGTTGAAGTTTAGTGTAAATATAAATTTTTAGTAGACTGTTTAAAATGATAAAAAATAGAATAGTGATAGAAAAAAAAATAGCACCTATTTTTTTTGTAATGTTATTTTTTTTCTTCTTGACGAATTGTCAACAAGAAAAAATTGATCAAAAACCTAATATACTACTCATTTGTGTAGATGACCTTCGCCCAGAGTTAAAGAGTTTTGGAGCAAAGTATATTAGTTCTCCTAATATCGATGCTTTAGCGGAAAAAGGCATTAGATTCCAAAAGCATTTCGTGAACTCTCCAAGTTGTGGACCATCTAGATACACTTTGTTAACAGGACAATATGGGCCAGCAGGAAATAATGCACTTTTTCAAAGAGCAAAAAAAATAAACGAAGGTATACAGGAATTAGATAGAAGTATGCCAGAGTGGTTCAAATCGCATGGCTATACAACTGTTTCTGTAGGGAAAGTATCTCATCATCCAGGAGGAAGAGGTGGTAAGAATTGGAATGATAGCACTAAAATTGAAATGCCCAATGCCTGGGATAAACATTTGATACCAGTTGCAGAATGGAAACATCCACGTGGTATGATGCATGGCTTGGCTAATGGACAAATTAGAGTGAAATCGGGAGATATGGATGTGTTTGAGACCATAGAAGGAGATGATAATATTTATCCAGACGGAGCCATTACAGATGAAACTATCCATCAATTAAAAACACTTGCCAATAGTAGGAAGGGGCCATTTTTTCTAGCTGTTGGAATTATAAAACCACACTTGCCTTTTGGTGCACCAAAAAAGTACTATGATCAATATGATGGCGTGGATTTTCCAGATATAAAGCATCCTCAAAAACCAAAAGGAAAAACCACCTGGCATGGTTCGGGTGAATTTATGAAGTACAATAGTTGGGGAAAAAATCCAAACAGAGATGCCAATTTTGCCAATGAAGTACGTCGTCATTATGCTGCATGTGTAAGTTATGCAGATGCTCAAGTAGGAAAAATTCTTGCAGAATTGAAAAGAACGGGAGCTGATAAAAACACTATAGTTGTCCTTTGGGGAGATCATGGCTGGCACTTAGGCGAACATGCCATTTGGGGAAAACACAGTTTGTTTGAGGAATCGTTACATGCTCCTTTAGTAATTCATTATCCAACAATGATAAATAAAGGTGCAAATACAAATGCTATTGTGGAAACAGTAGACATCTTCCCAACTTTATGTGATCTAGCTGGAATTGAAATTCCGGGGTATTGTCACGGTGTGTCGCTAAAAAATATATTAGAATCACCGAATACTCTTGGGCACGACGTTATAGCTTACAATAATAATGCTTCAACGATTAGAACATTAACGCATAGAATGACGCTCCATAAAGATGGATTTGTAGAGTTATATGATCATACAACAGCAGAAAAAGAAACCAAAAATGTAGCTGAGGAACATATAGAGTTAGTCAATGAGTTAAAGAATGAGTTACATTCTAAGTTAGACGCATCTAATAAAAAATAGATTATTCTATTAGCTGTATTATTAGTATATAATACTGATATAACACTTAGGAGTAGGTTAATTACATTTAGATAAAAAAAATGTAGATAAAGTTTTAAATAATAAATAAATGATAAAAGTAGGATTATTTGGTATTGGTTTAGACACCTATTGGCCACAGTTTGAAGGTTTATTAGAACGATTGGAGGGCTATCAGCAACAAATAGCAGATAAGATGGAAGGTTTTGGTGCCGAAGTAATTAATGTAGGTTTGGTAGATGCACCTCAAGTAGCAAGGGATAAAGCGGAAATTCTAAAAAAAGAAGATATCGACATATTGTTTTTGTATGTGTCTACCTATGCCTTATCATCAACGGTGTTACCTGTAGTTCAAAAATTAAAATGTCCGACCATTATTTTAAATATTCAGCCGGTTGCCGCTATTGACTACGAGAGTTTCAACAAACTGGGAGATAGAGGAGTGATGACCGGAGAATGGCTAGCCCATTGTCAAGCCTGTTCAGTGCCAGAGTTGGCCAACGTGTTCAACCGTTCAGGAATAGATTATGAATTTGTTACTGGGTATTTAGATGAATCAGCTGTTTGGGATGATATTCAAGATTGGATTGATGCAGCAAATGTTGCTAAGGTAATGGCAAATAATAGGCTAGGGGTTTTAGGACATTATTACTGTGGTATGTTAGATGTATATTCAGATTTAACAAAGCAATCAGCTGCTTTTGGCACACATATCGAAATTTTAGAAATGTGTGAGGTAAAGAAATATCGTGATGCTGTGACCGATGCTGACGTGGAAGAGAAAATAAAGGAATTCCAAAGCACCTTCCAGGTTATAGATGCTTGTGAACAATCCGAATTAGTTCGAGCAGCAAAAACATCAATAGCTCTAGACAAATTGGTTGAAAACCATAATTTGGGCTCTATGGCTTATTATTATGAAGGCGAAACGGCTAACGAATATGAAAATATAGTAACATCTGTCATCGCAGGAAATACGTTGCTTACCGGAAAAAATGTGCCTGTTGCTGGTGAGTATGAAGTAAAAAATGCCCAAGCCATGAAAATCATGGATGCTTTTGGTGTTGGTGGTTCGTTCTCTGAATTTTATGCCATGGATTTTAATGATGATATTGTTATGCTTGGTCATGATGGCCCTGCACATTTTGCTATTGCCGAAGGCAATGTACAGTTAGTACCATTACCGGTGTATCACGGTAAACCCGGAAAAGGCTTATCCATTCAAATGACTGTGAAGCATGGCCCTGTAACCTTATTATCAGTTGTAGAAGGAAAAGACGATGTGTTCTTACTAGTAGCTGAAGGCGAATCTGTTGAAGGGCCTGTTCTACATATTGGAAATACTAATAGTCGTTACCGCTTTTCAATTGGGGCTAGAGCTTTTATGAACGAATGGTCCAAACAAGGACCATCCCATCATTGTGCTATCGGTGTGGGGCATATTGCTAATAAAATTGAGAAATTGGGGAGTTTACTTAACTTAAGAGTAGTTAGGATTTGCTAGGGTTAATAAACAGTCTCAGTTTTAGGTTGAATAATTACCTGTTTTAACTAAAACTGAGAAGCTTTGGTATAGTTTTATATCAGTCTTAAGTTTAGATTTATGTGCAGTTTAAAGTAGGATTATTGTGGCATTACATCTAAAAAGAACAGAGCTATTGGAAGGCTAAATTCCTATAATAAATAGTAAATTTTTACACTATTCCATGACAACACAGGATAAGTATCATGGAAGGGATACGTATTTTTCCGTTTCCTTTAAAAACATAAATTAATTAACAACAAACCTCTAAATAATGTCGATTAAACTTCAACAAAATCAATGGTTATCAAACATTTTTAAACTCCTTATTTTAATCATCAGTACAACAACTTTTGCTACGAATCCTAACTGGGATAATGCCCAATGGATTTGGCAACAAGAAGATAGTCCTTCAAATACTTGGATGAGTTTTAGAAAGACTATTTCTATCGATGAAATTCCAGAAAAAGTTGAAGCTCATATTTCTGTAGATAGCAAATTTTGGCTTTGGGTAAATGGAGAAATGGTAATTTTTGAGGGCGGATTATCAAGAGGACCAAGTCAAGCTGGCGAATGGAACCGAAAAGAAAAAATAACGCCAGCAAATTCATGGTACGAAACCGTAAATATTCAACCGTATTTAAAAAAAGGAAAAAATACCATTGCTGTTTTAGTATGGTTTTGGGGAAGAGAAACGCACAAAGGTACCCACATTGATAGTGGAAAAGGTGGTTTATTATTTTCTTCAGAAATAGGGAATCAGCATTTAGTTTCAGACGCTAGTTGGAAAGTTTTACAACATCCAGGCTATGATAATACTATAGAACCAGCTAGTAAATCTTTAGTGCAATACGCCGTAAAGTTTAATGCTTCTATAGCTTTAAACGATTGGTCAGATAAAGCTTGGTATACACCAAGTTTTAATGATACTGATTGGACGACTGCTTCAGAAAAGGGAAAAGTAGGTGTTGCACCTTGGTATAACATAGAAAAAAATATTGTACCGCATTTGGTGAATCATGGTTTAGTAAATTATGCAAATCATGCTGAGCTAAAGTTGCCATTCACAAGTGAAGGACAAACCATAAAATGTAAGTTGCCTTTTAATAAACAGGTAACGGCTTTTTTGGAAATTGAAGCCAAAGCTGGAGATACTATTTTTATTACTACAGATAATAGACTTAATAAAATACATGCCACTTATATAACTAAAGGAGGTACTCAAGCTTTTGAGAGTTTTTCTTGGTTTAATGGGCATGAAGTGCAATATACAATTCCTGCAGGTGTAAAAGTAAAAGCTTTGAAATACCGCTGGATGAGCGTAGGTGAAATGGCAGGTAGTTTTAAAGTAGACGATCCTTTTTACAACCGTTTGTGGGATATGGGGAACAATACACTTTTTGTTTGTGCTCGTGATAATTTTATGGATTGCCCAGACCGTGAGCGTGCGTTGTGGATTGGCGATGTGGCAGACCAAACAGGATATTTGTTTTACGCTATGGACAATGCCGGTCGTCAACTCTTAAAAAAAGCTATTTTACAAACGGTTTACTTTAATGAGAATGATGTAATTGGTGCTTTAGGGCCATTACGTGTGCGTGAGTTGGTATGTCAAAGTTTACAGTTTATTGCTCAAGTGGTTTGGCCATATTACTTGAATACAGGTGATAAAGAAACCCTTGAGATTGTATATCCTTATTTATTCAGGTATTTAGATTTATTTCCTATGAAGGAAAACGGACTTCCAGAATATAGAAAAAGTAAAAGTCCAGATTCTTGGAATTGGCTGGATTGGGGCGTAAAAGGTACTATTGATGAGCAACCTATTCAAATGGCATTCTATTATTTAGCTTTAAGAGAAGCCAAAAAAATGGCAGAAGTTTTAGGAGAAGATGCACATGTAAAATGGTATAAAAAACGCATGATTTCCATGAAAGGCGCTTACGAAAAAAAGTTTTGGAAAAATGGTTTCTATAGTAGCAATCCAGAAAAATTTAAGGATGATAGGGCGAATGCTATTGCCATTATCTCGGGAATTTCAAACCCAGAATATTACAATCAAATTGTAGATAATGTGTTAATTCCGAACCGTTTTTCTAGTCCGCATTTTGAATGGATGGCTGAAGAGGCCATGTTTATTGCAGGACGCCCAAAAGCTTCCTTACAACGCATGAAAGAGATGTATCAAAGTCAGGTAGACCAAGAAGGTATGACCACACTTTACGAAAAATTTGGAAACAAAGGAAGTTATAACCACGCCTGGAATGGGTCTAATACCATATTGTCAAAATATGTAGCCGGTGTTGAGACAACTAAGGAGGCTTGGAGCGAATTTCAAATTTTGCCAACATTAGTACATTTTAAATCAATAGAAAAAACAATTCCAACAGTAAAAGGAGATATTGTTATTCAAATGCATAAAACAAATCATTCCTATCAATTAGATTTAGAATCTCCGGAACAAACTTCGGCTATTATTGGCATTCCAAAAGCTGAAAAACAAATAAGTACTGTTGAAATAAATGGTAAAATTGTTTGGAAAAATGGAACATCAAAAAAGAAATTTTCAGGATTAGAATTTATTGATAATGATGCGCAATTTCTGAAATTTAAGGTGTCATCAGGTGCTTGGAATTTGAAAGCTGAGTACCAATAAATCTTTTTGTTTTAATTCTGAAGTAGGAAAAATAACTCACAATGAAACCACTAAAAATAACTTGTAAAATCCTTTTTGTGGCACTTGCCATAAGCATATTGGGTTGCAAGACTAAGCAAGTGAAAAATCAAACAGCGTTTGTTGAAAATCAAAATGTAGCTCAAAAACCAAACATTATTTTTATCCTAGCAGATGATTTGGGTTATGGAGATTTAGGTTTTAACGGTCAAGACAAAATTAAAACCCCAAACATTGATAAACTAGCCGAAAATGGCATGGTATTTACCAATCATTATACCGGGTCTTCCGTGTGCGGGCCGTCTCGTGCGGTATTGATGACAGGTAAACATACTGGGCACGCCACAGTGAGAGGAAACCCAAGATGGACAGCAAGTGGCAAACCTGTTGACATAAATAACGAAGATGTAACGGTGGCCGAAGAACTGAAGCGGGCAGGTTATACCACAGGAATTATTGGAAAATGGGGTTTGGCTGAAAATTTAGATAAAGGCCTACCAAATAAACAAGGGTTTGATTATTTCTATGGATTCAATCAACATTCTCCGGCGCATCATTATTATCCGGAATATATTTATGAAAATGATAAAAAATTAACCTTAGAGGGTAATAATCATCAAACCAAAGAAGGGCAACATATTCAGTATTTGTTCACAGAAAAGGCTACCGAATTCATAAATAAGAATCATCAAAACCCTTTCTTTTTGTATTTGGCTTATACTATTCCGCATTTTGAATTAACCATTCCTGAAGAGGAAAAGGAACAATACAAAAACTTAGGTTGGCCAAAACGACAAATGAATCCAGGTCATTACCGTCATGATGAGGATGGGCACGTTACCTATGCTGCTATGGTATCAACTTTAGATAGACATATTGGCGATTTAGTGCAACAATTAAAAGATCTTGGTATTGCTAAGAATACCCTAATTGTGTTTACCAGTGATAACGGCCATGAATACGATAATGTAAAAGACGAATTTTTTAATAGCAATGGCGATTTTCAAGGACGTAAGCGCGATCTATACGAAGGCGGCATTCATACCCCATTTGTTGCGTATTGGCCAAATACCATTAAAGCGGGCAGCACAAGCAATCACATTTCTGCCTTTTGGGATTTTTTACCCACAGCCTGCGAATTGGTTGGATTAGAACCTTCAGATGATCAAATAGATGGCGTTTCCTATGCGCCTACCTTATTGGGAGATGTTGAAAATCAAACACAACATCATTACCTGTATTGGGAATTTAATGAAAGCAAAGGGCCTATTCAAGCCGTAAGACAAAATCATTGGAAAGCGGTAAAATATCATGATAAGCCCATTGAACTCTATAATTTAAATGAAGATGTAAGTGAGATGAATAACATTGCTGAACAGCATCCTAAAAAAGCCGAAGTCTTACTAAAACTGATGAATACTTCGCGAACTGAACATGCGGAATTTCCATTGGTAAAAAGACACTAAAAAAAATAATTATTTACTTAATTTTTGAGTTTTCATGAAAAATAAATCTTTTATTTTTTTTGTAATAAGTATTGGTTTAATACAATGCCTGTTTCCATGCCAAACAGTATTGAAGTTCAGTGGTTCAGAAAATCAAGCTCTTGAAGAAAACTTCAAAAACCCACCGCACGAAGTACGACCTCAAGCTTGGTGGTGGTGGTTGCAAACACCCACCAACAAAGAAGCTATTACGCGTGATTTGGAAGAAATGAAAGCCAAAGGCTTATCCGGATGTATGGTGTTAGACGGTGGTGTAGGTCCTTTTGGCCCCCACAAATGGAAAAAGAAAACCATCATTGACACTACGAAAATCAGATACGAAGTTACAGATGAATACAAAGGCGGAAGTCTGAGTCAGCCTAATGAAAAACTAGAAACCTGGTCGAAGCCATGGCGGGATATGGTACGTTTTGCCTCGCTTGAAGCTGGAAGACTAGGGCTAGACTTTGGTGTGTTTATTGGTCCAGCAGGATGTGCTGCGCCATGGGTAACTCCCAATTATGGGCAACAAGAGTTAGTTTGGAGTGAACTATCGGTTGAAGGAGGAAATAGAATCAACCAAAAATTTCCAAAACCTAAACTTCCTGTTCAAACAAAAAGACAACGAGAAAATCAAACCGTAAAAGACGCACAAAATGCCTTCTACAATGACATTGCTATTTTGGCTTTTCTTGAGGAGAAAACACCTTCGATAAACGACATAATAAATATAACCGACAAGCTTGATGAAAACGGCCATTTAAACTGGAATGCTCCTAAAGGAAATTGGCGTATTATTCGTTTTGGTTACCGTCCAACCGGACGTAATTTAGGTGGTGTTTTTTACATCGACCATTTAAGTAAAGAAGCTTTCGATTTGCATTGGCAAAAAACCGTGGGAACCTTACTAGAGGAGATGAGTCCTGAGGAAAGACAAGCTTTTAAATACGTAGAATGTGATAGCTGGGAAGCTGGCGACCCAAACTGGACAAAACATTTCCCAGAAGAATTTGAAACTCGTCGAGGTTATGATATTGTGAAATACATGCCTGCATTAATCGGAGTAAATATTGAATCTGATAAAACAACTGAACATTTTTTAAACGATTTTCGATTGACGATTAGTGATTTAATTTCAGAAAATCATTATGGAAGACAACAAGAAGTTGCACACGAACACAAACTAGAATCTTATGCCGAAGCCGCAGGACCGCACCAATACCAAGCCGATTTAAAAAAATGTGTGAGCAAGTGTGATGTAGCTATGGGAGAATTTTGGATGCCATCGCCGCACAGAGAAAAACCAAGTGGGCGTTTCTTGGTGCGTGAAGCGGCAACAGCAGCACATACCTATGGTATTAAAAAAGTATTTGCTGAATCGTTTACTTCCGTTGGGCCGAATTGGGAAGTCTCTCCTTTTCAAATGAAAGCAGCTGCAGATCAGGCGTTTTGTGATGGTCTCAATTGGATTTGCTTTCACACGTTTTCGCATCGTCCTTCGGTTACTGATGTACCTGGTTTGACACACAGTGCAGGTACTCATTTTGATAGAACCAACACGTGGTGGAACCAGTCAAGACCCTTTGTTGATTATCTTTCACGTTGCTCTTATATGCTACAACAAGGTTTGTTTGTTGCTGATGTACTGTTTTATAACGGGCACGGTTTACGCTCAGGAGCTGATGCATTTGAATGGGAGGACGGTATGAAAAATCCACCCGAAAGTTTAGGTAAAGGTTACGATTATGATAAGTGTAACGAAGAGGTTTTGTTAAGCAGACTAGAATTCAAAAATAACGAATTGGTATTGTCAGATGGTATGAGTTATAAGGTTTTGGTTATTGACGAAAAAACGCCTGTATCACTAAAAGCACTAAAAAAAATAGTAAAACTTGCAGAACAAGGCGCAACAGTTGTGGGTAAAATAGAAACCTCGATGTTGAGTAATGTAGATAATGTTACCGAGTATCAAAATTTGACCAAACGTATTTGGGGTAATCTCGAAAAAGGTGAACATAAAATGGGCAAAGGAACCTTTGTTTGGAATAAATCCATCCGAGATGTCTTACTCAATAAAAACATCCTTCAAGATTTTGAATGTACAGGTTTAAGTGATGTAGGGGTTATCGATTATATCCACCGAAAAACTGAAGATGCAGATATCTATTACGTTGCCAGTAAATGGCAACCTATTGAAAAAGTAGCATGTACTTTTAGAGTGGTTAACAAACAACCCGAATTATGGAATCCTGTTACTGGCGAAACGCGTCTATTAACCAATTTTAAAGTTGAAAATGGCAAAACCATTATTCCTATGGAGTTTGGCCCTTGTAGTTCTTATTTTGTGGTTTTTAAGGAACCAATATCAATACAAAATTCAGTTTCAAACTGGCCTCAACTTAAAACAGTTCAAAACATTGAAGGGTCGTGGAATGTGAGTTTTGATAAAAATTGGGGAGGACCAGAATCTATCATTTTTCCAAATTTATTAGATTGGTCGAAACACGAAAACTCAGGTGTTAAATATTACTCGGGGACTGCTACATATCGAAAAACTTTTGATGTTAAAATTTTAAATACAAATCAAGAGCTTTACCTAGATTT
Source organism: Allotamlana fucoidanivorans (assembly GCF_045788535.1). Taxonomy (GTDB): domain Bacteria; phylum Bacteroidota; class Bacteroidia; order Flavobacteriales; family Flavobacteriaceae; genus Allotamlana; species Allotamlana fucoidanivorans. The sequence continues at coordinate 2,798,861 of NZ_CP074074.1, forward strand.
AGGACAAATACATGAATTGGCTCGTGTTACATTGAATGGTGTTGATTTAGGCATTACTTGGTCAAAACCATACCGCGTAAACATAACATCACATGTAAAGGCAAAAGGCAACACTTTAGAAATAGACGTTGTAAACCTTTGGCCAAATCGATTGATTGGTGATGCCTTTTTGCAGGAAGAAGAACAATTTACTAAAACCAATATCAGAAAGTTTACTAAAGATACAGAGCTGTTGCCTTCTGGATTAATTGGACCTGTACAAATTTTAACAACAAAAACTGATTGAATTTTGTTAATTATGAAAAGTTTTGTTCTCAACAAAAACTAATAAATAATTACACAATATGATTAGTAATGGACGGTTCAATAACATGACTAGAAGTATGATAAGAAAGACCATTTTTGTGACGTTGTTGCTTAGCTTGTTTGTTTCAGGTCTACAAGCTCAAGATGTTTCTTTAGAACAGAACTTTAAAAATCCTCCGTCAGAAGCTAAGCCACAGACTATTTGGTTTTGGATTAATGGAAATGTAACGAAAACGGGTATAACAGCCGATTTGGAAGCCATGAAAAAGGTAGGCATTCAAGGGGCAATAATTTTTAATGTGAGTTTGGGGAATCCTGTAGGTGTGGCACCTTATTTAAGTCAGGAGTGGTTAGAACTTTTTAAGTATGCCGGATTGGAAGCTCAACGTTTAGGGCTTGACCTGGGTTTTCATAATGGGGCTGGTTGGTCATCATCAGGAGGACCTTCTATTACTCCAGAATATGCTATGCAAGAACTGGTCTATAGTGAAACGATACATCAGGGAGCCAAAATATTTAATGGTAAGTTAGAACAACCTGAAACCAAATTGGGATTCTACAAGGATATTGCTGTTCTCGCTTTTCCAAAACCCAAGACCGATGTACGTATAGATGAATTAGAAATAAAAACCCTTTCTCATAAAGTACGTAGTCATTTAGACCCAGATGATAAACTTATTTCTGATTTAGCCGTAGTTCATAAACAAGATATTTTTGACTTAACCTCTAAGTTAAAAAGTGATGGTTTTTTAGAATGGAAGGCGCCCGCAGGAGAGTGGGTTATTCTAAGAATTGGACATACGCCAACAGGTGAAATGAATCGTTTTCCCAGTGATGGTGGTCGTGGTTTAGAATGTGATAAAATGAGTAAACAAGCGGTTGATGTATTTTGGAATGGTAGCATTAAGCCCATACTAAAAAAGTTAGACACGCTAGTTGGTACCACAGTTAAAAGGTGTCATATTGATAGTTATGAAGTTGGAACTACAAACTGGACTTCCAATTTCGCTGAAGCATTCAAAACACTTCGTTCATATGATTGTCGCTCATATTTGCCCGCTTTGGCTGGTTATTACGTTGAGAGTGGAGAAGAAACCGAGCGGTTTCTCTGGGATTTCCGTCGTACTATAGGAGATTTGATAGCCGAAAATTATTACGGACGCTTTGCTGAACTCAGTCATAAAAACAACATGTTGCTTTCTATTGAGCCTTATTGGGGACCCTTTGATAATATGCAAGTTGGAGAAAAGGCAGATATGGTTATGTCTGAGTTTTGGAGCGGAAGCCTTGCCTTTTTTGACTCGCCTAAATTTGTTGCTTCTATTGCAAAATTAAATGGAAATCCGATTGCTGAGGCAGAGTCTTTTACAGGAATGGGAGGTTGGGATCAGCATCCAAGTACGCTTAAAGCCATGGGCGATTTAGCATGGGCTCAAGGGACTAATCGTTTTGTTTTTCATTGTTATGTCCATCAACCTTGGGATGTTGGTCCTGGGTTGACTTTACAGGTTTTTGGAACTGACTTTAACCGTTTAAATACCTGGTGGAATCAAAGTAAGCCCTTTGTGGATTATATCAGTAGAGGTCAGTTTTTATTACAACAAGGCACCTCTGTAGCCGATGTATTGGTGTTTACAGGAGAAGCATCTCCCAATGACGCCTTATTAATGCCAGAAATAAAAGCATTGGGATATGATTATGATGTGATTGGCTCTAACAAGATAAAGGCATTAACGGTAAAGGAAGGTTTAGTATGCACATCGGTTGGTGAAAAATATCAAGCTTTGGTGTTACCTTCAAACGAATGGATGACACCAGAAACGCTTGCTAAAATTGAAGAACTGGCGGTAAAAGGCGCTTTAGTTATTGGCTCAAAACCTAACAAATCTCCAAGTCTTAAAAAGTATTCTGAATTTGATGAAAGTGTCGAGCAAATGGCCGATATATTATGGGATACAGGACCCGTAAAAGTGCATTCAATTGTAGATGTGTTAAAGAATGGAGCATTACCTCCCGATTTTTTTATTGAAGAAGAAAGTCAGGAATCCATAGATTTTATTCACAGAAAAACAGAAGATACCGACATTTATTTTGTGGTAAATTCTAAAAAAGAAAGTCGAGAATTAGCTTGTCGTTTTCGAGTATCAGGAAAACAGCCAGAGCTTTGGAATGCCGAAACCGGTGAAATAACTAAGGCTACAATATGGCAGGAAAATGATGATGCTACCACAACAGTGTCCATTCTGTTCGAGCCAGAAGGTTCTGTATTTGTGGTTTTTAGGAATCCGATACATGAAGGTGAACACATTGTATATGCTGAGATGAAGTTGAAAAACCCGGCGGTAATACCCCTTTCAAACTTGAAAATTAGCAAAGCAGAATACGGCACATTTTTACCTGATGGTTTGGTTGATGTCACGGAGGTAGTTGTAAACAGGATTCAAAATAATGGATTACATATACAAGCTACAAGAGAACTTTCTAAAGGTGATCCTGCTCCTGGCTATAAAAAAGAATTACGCATTCAATATAAAATTGGAGAAGCGGTATTCGAAAAAAATGCCATGGAAAAAGAATGGCTAGAAATTGATGCTCCTGCCAGCGGCAAACTAAAAATATTGAAAGCTGTTTTTGGAAAGTTTGCAGGGAGTGTTGATGGCATCCCTCCAAACCAACCTGTTTTTGATGTCACTGAAGAAGTAAAGTCAATGGTAGCTTCAGGATTATATGAAATACCGGTAAAGGACAGTTTTTTTGAAGGAAAAGAGATCAAAACAAAAAAAGCCTTACGTGTAACTTACATAACTAATGATGAAGATAAAATGGTTACTGTTTTTGATGGAGGTACATTGAAATTGACCCATACAACATCAGAACCAAAATTAGTGTTTAAAGATGATAAAGTGAATTTAGTTACGCCTTTTGCTGGTGAAATGACTTATGAATCTTCAAACGGAAAGACCAAAACATTAAAAGTTAAATCTGTGCCAGAACCTATTGAATTAACAGGGAGCTGGAATGTAAGTTTTCCTCTAAAAGATAAACCCGCTTTAATAAAAACCTTCAATTATTTAACGTCATGGTCAGATGCATCAGAAGAAGATATTCGTTTTTTTTCGGGTACAGCTAGCTATAAAAAGGAGTTTCAAATCCCTGAAAAACTCATTAAATCATATTATTCTTTAGAATTAGATTTAAGTAATGTTAAGGAAATTGCTGAAGTGATTCTAAATGGGAAAAAACTAGGAATATTATGGAAAGCCCCATACATATTAAATATTGACGATGCCATTGTAAAAGGCTCCAATACACTAGAGGTGAAAATTACAAACCTTTGGCCCAATAGATTAATTGGTGATGAGCAATTATCGCTAGATTATGAACGTAAAGGGCCGCATATAAAACAATGGCCAGAGTGGCTTTTAAATAATACTGAGCGCCCAACCGAGCGTCAAACACTGGCCGCTTTTAAACATTGGCATAAGGATTCAGAATTGCTACCTTCAGGATTGTTAGGACCGGTGAAAATAGTGGTTTCTAGAATCAAGGAATTGCAATAATATTGGCATGAAGTAGGAAGAATTTTTGAAAGATAACACGTTAGCATGATGGAGCAGGACGGGGCAACAGATTTTTAGTATTAAGTTTGACCTTAAGTTTGAATTAAAATGATGAATAAAGTAGTATTTAGGTTTGGACTAATGCTCTTAAGCCTTATTTTTCAAAGTTCATGCAGTCAAGAGTCTCCAAATATTATCATTATAAATGTTGATGATTTAGGGTGGAAAGATGTTGGTTTTATGGGCAGTGAATATTATGAAACTCCCAATATAGATTATCTGTCTAGTTTAGGGATGGTATTTACAAATGGTTATGCAGCTGCATCCAATTGCGCCCCGAGTAGGGCTGGCTTAATGACAGGACAATGGTCACCGCGCCATGGTGTTTTTACGGTTAGCCCATCGGCAAGAGGAAGATCTGAAGACAGAAAACTTATTCCTATTAAAAACACACATACGCTTTCGCCAGAACATGATATTCTTCCAGAGGTTTTAAAGGATAACGGGTATGTAACTTGTCATGCAGGGAAGTGGCATTTAAGTGATAATCCTTTAGCGTATGGTTTTGATGTTAACATTGGTGGAAACCATGCAGGATTACCCAAAAGTTATTATCCACCGTATAAAAATGTAACTATTGAAGGCGGTTCAGATAAGTATTTAACAGATGCTATTATGGAAAAAGCCATAAAGTTTTTGGATACCGTGCAAAAACCGTTCTTTCTCAATTATTCACCATATGCTGTACATGTCCCAATAATGGGCATAGATAGTATTATACCTATATATGAAAAAAAATCACCATGGAAAGGTCAAGCGAACCCTGAGTATGCTTCAATGGTAGATAATTTGGATAGAAATATTGGGTTACTTATCAATAAATTGAAAGAAAGAGCGTTTTTGGATAATACGCTTATAATTTTTACATCAGATAATGGTGGTTTGTACGGTATAACCAAACAAAAACCATTACGAGCAGGAAAAGGAAGTTATTATGAAGGTGGAATTCGAGAGCCCTTTTTCTTTGTGTTAAATGGTAAGATTAAAGCAAATACTAAAAGTGATGTTCCTATAACGAATCTTGATATTTTTCCAACGGTATTGCAGTATGCGGGAGTTGATGCTAGTACGCTTCATCTAGATGGACATAGTTTAGCACCTGTTTTAGAAGAAGAAGTACAGGTATTTGAACGTGCTTTATTTTGGCATTTCCCGGTTTACTTACAGGCATATAATGTTAATGATAACGAAAATCGGGATTCCTTGTTTAGAACGCGACCTGGGTCTGTCATAAGAAAAGGAGAATGGAAATTGCATTACTATTTTGAAGATGAGGGCGTAGAATTATATAATTTATCTGAAGATATTGAAGAGCGAAATAATCTTGTAGCAACACATCTAGAGAAAAAAGATGAATTATTGAGATTACTCAAAAACTGGTGGCAGGAAACGAAAGCTCCAATACCTTCAACATTAAACCCTGAATTTAGAGATTAAAAAAACTTAAACACAACGTTTTCAATTTACAGATCTAAATAACTAGCAATTCATGCTTTTTTTTTAGTACGTTGTGCACATCTATTAAATGAAATTGTAAAATTATGAGAAAGATTAGTGCTTTAATATTTATTTTTTTGATTACGTCATGTCAAAGAAATGACCTGCCTGATGAAAACAGTGACTCCAGTAAGGATCGGGCTATTTTATTTTATACAGAAAAACTCAATGAGTATGTTTTAGTCAATGGGATTTTTCAAGATGTAGTTAATAATGTTGGCGATGCTATTTTAAAGGCTGAAAGTGAATTAAAAGGTGAGCAAATTGGATCTGAGAATGGACCTGAACTAATAATAGAGCCTTTTGATTTAGAAACCTTTCCAAAAACCATAACAGTTGATTTTGGCAGAGGGACACTTTGTGAAGATGGCATTGTACGTAGAGGTATTATTACCATTATTTCATCAGGATGGTTTGGACAGTTGGGTAGCTTTCACACCACTACATTTAATAATTTTTATCACGATATATTTAAAGTTCAAGGCACACAAGTGGTTGAAAATTGGGGTGAAAACGAAGACGGTGATGTCGTTTTTGGCGTGACTGTTGAAAACGGTAATGTAACATCTAACAATGGAATAAATATAACTTTTGATGAAGAGTCTAATAGAACGTGGATTGCTGGTTCTGAAACTGCCTCAAATATATGGGATGATGAGTATCTGTTGGAAGGAATTCAGTGGGGTATCACTTCAGATGGCACCCGTTATCTTGTAGCTTTTGAGCCACCATTACATTACGTTTTAAAGCCAAGAACTACTAAATCTGGTGTTGTTGATCTGGCAATAGATGAAATTACGGGTTTCAAAATTAATTATACCAACCAAACAATTACAGTATTGGGTGAAACTACCTCATGGAATTAAGCTTGTATAATATTACATTCAGGGGTTTTATAGCGATAGTATTAATATGGGGTTAATTAGTAAACGTATGGTCACGCTGTATAAACTATTCATCGCTAGCCTATTTTAGTTGATTGCTTGAAAATGAAGATTTCAAAAAAGCATATAAGTAATCAAAGGGCGTTGAATTGATGTACAAGTGGTAAAGGATATATGGTCAATGAAGTTGATATATCAAGGAAATTTTTCAGTTTTAGGGCGGTAGGATTTGTTGAAACTAGATTTTATAAGTTTGTTTTGTTGTCATGATAGAGCAGGATGGTTTAAAGGTTTTGAGACTTTACTTTTAGACCTTAATATTATTTAAAAAGAGAAAATATGCAAGCAATATTAGGTGTTTTATTTCATTCCTTAGGAGGAATTGCGTCAGGTAGTTTTTATATGCCATTTAACAAAGTGAAAGGATGGGCATGGGAAAGCTATTGGATGGTTGGTGGTTTAATGTCATGGCTAATTGTTCCGCCATTGGCCGCTTATTTAACTGTTCCAGGATTTTTGGATATAATAGCTTCTGGCTCCAGTACCATTGTAGGTTTTACCTTTTTAATGGGGTTACTTTGGGGTGTAGGAGGTTTATCCTATGGGCTTGGGGTTCGCTATTTAGGAATGTCTTTAGGTAATTCGGTTGTTCTCGGTTTTTGTGCAGCTTTTGGAGCTGTTGTGCCTTCGATATATTATAATTTTAGTCCAGCTGAAGGGAAAGTGTCTTTTACAGATATGTTGGGAGCAACAGGTGGACAAGTAGTTTTGTTGGGTGTTTTGGTTTGTCTTTTGGGTATTTGGCTTTGCGGAAAAGCTGGAATTATGAAAGAAAAAGAACTTTCTGATGAAGAAAAAAAGAAATCTGTTTCAGAGTTTAACTTAGTAAAAGGATTAATTGTTGCTATTCTCTCAGGTATTTTAAGTTCATTTTTTAGTTTTGGTATTGAATCAGGAAAGCCTCTGGCCGAAGCTGCAGTAGAAGCAGGTTACGACCATTTGTTTGCTAATAATGTAACCTTTGTGGTTATTCTTTGGGGTGGTTTAGTGACCAATTTAATTTGGACAACTGTTTTAAGTATTCAAAATAAATCTTATAAGGATTTCACAAATAAGAACACACCAATATCAAAAAACATCATGTTCGCTGCTTTAGCAGGAACTATATGGTTTTTACAATTCTTTTTCTATGGTATGGGTGAGAGTAAGTTGGGGAGCGGAGCAAGTTCTTGGATTTTACATATGTCTACCATTATTTTGACCGCAAACTTTTGGGGAATATATAGGAAAGAATGGAAGGGCGTTGCGAAAAAAACGAAATATACCATAACAGCTGGTATTGTTGTAATTCTTATGTCTGTAGTCCTTGTTGGTATTGGTAATTCTATTTAAGAACAACGTGCTTTATAACTGATTTGATTTATCAAGACAATTTAAACATGATATGAAATAAGTTAGAAATGATTTATTTTATATCATGTTTTTGTTTTTTAAAAACTTCAAATAGGTTGTTAAAATTTTAGAGAGGTTTTATCTTTCTATAAAAAAGAAACCTATTTTCGAAAATGCATATCAGTGTTTGCTCAAAAATAATGATTTGAGCATGTTCTATAAATAATCATCACTAAAACAATGTTCTTTGTTAAATTGTAGCCTTAGACTATTAAGATTATTTTAATAAAAAATATAAAAATGAACTGTTTTACAACGGCCTTAGTCAAAAATGAAATATATAACCAAATTCAAATAGATCATTCCCTACATAAATTAACGTCTTTAAATTCAATATGTGCAGTTACATCTCCAGTATCACTTGTGCCGTAAGCCCCATATCTCGTGTAAACTCGTTCTGTAGTATGGTTATGTGTAATATAGGTTTCAGTATCACCAACTGTTATTTTTGAAAATGCAGTACCATTAACATCGTAGCCTGTTTCATAAGCAAAAGCGTATTCTTGATTGTAATTTATTGTTTTTAAGTTTTTTACGTCCCTTTCGCCGCCTGTGTCTGTGGTATATGGATTAATGGTTACATGAGTTTCTAATTGTATTTTATCACTAGATTTCTTGGCGTAAAGTAAAAATTGTGCACTTCTATTTGTACTTCCGGCTTCTTCTCCTTTTAAAATATCACCATCTGCATGGGACTGGATAATGCAGGTATTTCCATCACTTAAATCTACAATTTTAAGTGTACCGGTTAGATTAGTGTTTTTATTCGTTCCGTGCGAAATAGTTTTAAAAAATCGTTCTACTCTAGTTCTAGTGCCATCATATCGTATTTCGCCACCAGTAATCTTATAGCTACCCCAGCCGTTAGCTAAATTTTCATAACCCCCTACAGTATTATCTGTTCTACAATCTAATGTACCTTGATTGTTGGGGGTTGAAACATCCTTACAAGATTGTGATTGTGACGCTGAAGGCCCTAAGTTCGGAAAATCTGAAACCTCATCACAAACCTGGTTAGCAGTAGTATTTGAGTTGTCGTCCTTTGATTCTTCTATTATCGTTTTTTCTTTTTCTGATTGGCTTTCAGAATTATTAGAACATGACATTAATAAGGTTAAAAATAAAATGAGTCCATTTTTACCTATTAATTGAAGTTTGTTTTTCATTATAAAATTCTTATGATTGCTTAGTGCTATTAAATATAGGGTTTCAAGATACTTACGAAACCAATTAGGAGTATCCTGTTCTATCTTGTTTTTTGGCTGTTAAGGTATCAGAGTACAGGATGATTTTAAGAGTTATTAACCTGTATTATAGCTTTGTGAGCATACTAGAAAGACTTTGTCTGAAGTATGGAAAAATGAATAATTTCTGAAATAATTGAAGTAATACAAAATTTGCAAAGTGCATGATAGTACAGGATAAGTTTTTTGAACTATTCAGGTACCTTCAACCACTAAATTTAACAGCGATAAGACGCTAACTCTAACTTTAAAAATGAAAAAACACCAACTCTTATTTGTAATAGCATGTTTTGCAGTGTTTTGTATTTCTTGTATGCAAGTTTCCACTTCAAGAAGTCAAATTAATTTTGAAACCCTATTGGTTGATAACAAGCAAAACCCATCAACAATTGAAAGCGAGCAACCCACGTTTTCTTGGGTAGTTAATGCGGATGGGTTCAATAAATCGCAATCTGCATATCAAATCTTGGTAGCGTCCTTAGAAGAAAAGTTAAATGAAAATGATGCTGATATCTGGAATTCAAATAATGTAAAAAGTGACCAAACTGCATTTGTACGGTATAAAGGGAAGCCTTTAAAAGCCATGACAGCCTATTTCTGGAAGGTTAAAATTTGGGATGAAAGTGGTAATGCCTCTACCTGGTCTAATACCCAAACATTTCAAATGGGGTTGATGGACAAGGAAAACTGGGGTGATGCAAAATGGATTACCTTGAATAAGGATACAAGAACATCACCACACCGCTATAGAAACTACCAAACCGGAAAAATGAAAAAACCAACGCCCGTTGATGGTTTCGCAGCTAGTTATTTTAGAAATGAAATAGCTATTGATAAAACTCTGAAAAATGCGCAAGCTTATATCTGTGGTTTAGGCTATTACGAAATGTATATAAACGGTAAAAAAGTAGGTGATCATGTTTTAGATCCTGCGCCTTCAAATTATGATAAACAAGCGTATTATGTGAATTATGATATTACAGAGCAGCTCCAAACAGGTAAAAATGCCTTCGGAATTATATTAGGAAATGGTTTTTACGGTCAAAATATATCTTGGAGCCGAGATCCAGAGTCGAATAAAAAAGGCGTGTCTTACGGTCCTCCAACAGTACGTTGTTTGGTTAAACTAAATTATACCGATGGGTCTTCTGAAGATTTTTATACAGACGAAAACTGGAAAGAAGCTACAGGGCCAATTGTATTTAATAATATTTATGGAGGTGATACTTATGATGCCAGTTATGAATTAGGTAATTGGACTGAATCAGGATATGATGCAGCAGCATGGGGCAATGTGAAAATAGCAACGCCAAAAATAGCAAAAGTAAGTGCGCAACAAATTCCTGCAATAAAAAAATTAAAGGAATTTGAACCTACAAATGTTTTTAAAGCGGCAGACGGCGAATGGATTGTAGATTTTGGACAAAATATTGCGGGTTGGGTAAAAATCAATGTACAAGAAAAGAAAAACCAGTTGATTGAAATCATAACAACTGAAGCTTTATTAACCAACGGAAAAGATATTTTTCAAGGTTCAACAGGTGGTGGTGCCAATGGTATGGCTCAAATTTATAAATACATATGCAAAGGTGATGCTATTGAATCTTGGGAACCAAAATTTAGTTATCACGGATTTAGATATGCCAAAATAAAAGGTATTACCAAAAAGCCAGATGCTAATATGATTAAGGCTGTTTTAGTAGCTACAGATATTCAAGAAACGGGAAGTTTTAAGTCTTCAAGTGAGCTTTTAAATAAAATGCACAGCATCAGTAAATGGACTATTGAAGACAATGTACATGGTATTCCTGAAGATTGTCCGCATCGTGAAAAATGTGGCTGGTTGGGTGATGCACATGCCTTTTGTGAGTATGCCTTGTATAATTATGATATGTATGATTTTTATAAAAAATACATGGAAGATATTCGTACTCAAATGCGACCAACAAAAGGACATAATAACCCTGAAATTAAATTTCAAGTACCTACCATGGTTGCGCCAGGAAAACGAACCTCTACTTATGCAAAAATTGATTGGGGTGTGGCTACCATGTATTTACCTTGGTATAATTACTGGTATTATGGAGATGATGCTATTGTAAAAGAGTATTATAACGAGATGAAAGGTTTAACGGATTTTTATCTGAACTATAAAGGCGAAAATGGCATTATGCAAGACGGTATGGGTGATTGGTGTCCACCACGTTGGGACAGAAGGTTAAACCCAAGTGCCATGGAATGTGATCCTATCATTTCAGCAAATGCCTATTTCTATGATGTGCTAGGCATTATGGAAACGTTTGCAAAAATGAATGCAGACGCGGAATATGAAGCAAAGATGAAAGCAGAAAAAGAGGCTTTAAAAACAGCTTTTAATAAAGCGTTTTTGGTAGACATTCCTAATACCAAGCACAAATGGTATCAAAGTCAAACCGCTACTGTTCAGGCGTTACAATTTGGTATTGTGCCTGAAACAGAAATTGAAAATGTTGTGAATGGCCTAGAGCATGATATTGTAAAAGTTAAGGGAGGGCATCACTCAACAGGAATTCATGGTAATCGTTACATTTATACGGTATTATCAAAATATGGTAAGGCCGATTTAGCTTATGCTATCTTAACCACACCCGAGTTTCCTAGTCAAACGTATGTGATGAATTCTGGATTTACCACGTGGCCTGAGCGTCAGTTTGAATGGGAGAAAATGGAAGGTCCAACCAATTCATTAAATCATCCTATGCATAGTGGTTTTGCGGCTTACTTTTTTGAGTCTTTAGGAGGTGTAAAATCTTCAAGAAACCAAACTGGTTACAAGGTGTTTACTGTTAATCCTGAGTTTCCTAGCGCTGTTACAAATACAGATATTTCTGTTCCAACATCTTATGGTGCTGTTAAAAATTCGTGGAGTTTAAAAGATGGTTTGTTAACCATGAATTTGGTTGTGCCGTTTAATACAAAAGCTACATTGGTTTTAAGTCAGAATGAGTTTCAAACTATTAAAATTAATGGTTTGAATTTTAATGTATTTAAAAATTCGTTTGAATACGAAGTAGAAGAAAATACTAACATCATTCTCGGCTCAGGTTCATATGAAATTACATATACTAAAGACTAATATTTAACACTAACTTTTGATTTAAAAAGGAACGTCAAGTATCTAATGCATTATTAATGAAAAACATAAAAAGAGTTGCTAATGTTCTAATTTTTATACTCATCAAATCGATGTCTTTAGTCGCGCAAACAGCGCCTTGTGATGGTCTGTTGCCTTTTGAAGAACAAAACGGAATTTTGACTATAGAAATGGAATCGGGTGTTATAAATCATCCAAATTGGAAAGTAGATAACAGTGTTTCCGGTTATACTGGTGATGGTTACATTTATTGGGATGGCCCTGAGTCTTTTTCTAGTCTATCTAATGCGTTTATAGTATATAATATAAAAATTAATACCCCTGGAACTTACAGGTTTGCATGGCATATGAAAATCAATAAAGGCACATCTAAGGGTGAGCATAATGACGCTTGGTTAAAAATTGACGCTGATGATTATTATGGTCTAAAAACAGGTCATAGAGTAATACCTAAACCAGCTTGTCAAACTGACCCAAATAATGATTGTCCTGTGGGCTCATCCACATTGGGTTTTTTCAAAATTTTTGGAAATACTTTAGATTGGAGGTTTGTAGCAAATACCAATGATGGCGATTCTCATCGTGTTTTTGTAACCTTTAATAATCCAGGGATTTACAAAATCACCTTAGATGCTAGATCCTCTTATTGCCTTTTAGATAGAATGGTTTTAAGGCTAAATGCTATTTCTGATAGTGTGGCCTTTAATCTTGCTAATAATGAGTCTTTATGTTACAGCGGAGTTTTATCTGTTGATAATCAAAAACAAGTAAAGCCCTTAAGTTTGTATCCTAATCCTACAACCGGTATTGTAACTGTTGCAAACCTATGTCTAGATGATGATCTTATTGTAACAAACATTCACGGTATTGTAATTCGTACTTTAAAAATGACTAAAACCAATGCAACTATTGATCTAAGTGATTTAGCAAGTGGTATCTATTTCGTTTCATTAAAAAACAATACATCAGGTTTTTCAAAAAAAATCATAAAGTTATAAATCAAAACGCCTTAAATACAATTTAAATGAAAATATCAAATCTAATTGATTTTAAAACTTTAGTAGCTGTTTTGGCTTGCACAGTTTTGGCATGTAAATCTAAAACAGAACAAATAGATGTGGCTGAAGTCAAATCAACGGTCAATCAGCCTCCTAAAACTGGCAGTTTTGGTGATCAAGGTGACGGCACCTATATCAATCCTATTTTAAATGCCGATTATCCAGACTCTGATATTGAGCAAGTAGGCGATACCTATTACATGATAACGTCCAAACAACATATGTCTCCTGGTATGCCCATTTTAGAGTCAAAAGATATGGTAAACTGGACCAATGTTGGACATGCATTTGACAGCTTATCATGGGCTCCAGAGTACAACTGGGACCGTATGAATGGCTATTCGTTTGGTGTTTGGGCTGGAGATTTAGCCTACCATGAAGGTAAATGGTATTGTTATCAAATAGATTACCAACATGGATTAATGGTTACCACGGCAAAAGATATAAAAGGCCCTTGGAGTAAACCAATCATGATGTTGCCTAAAGCTAAGGTTTTAGATGACCCTGCTGTGTTTTGGGATAAAGAAACTCATAAAGCTTATGTAATTATCAATACCGCTGGAAAGCAAAAAGATTCTGATAATAAAATAGAGGGTAACGAAAACAGAATTTATGAAATGAGTTGGGATGGTACTAAAATTCTAGATGAAGGTAAATTGGTGTATACAGGCATGGGAGCTGAAGCGGCCAAAATTTATAAAATTGACGGAACCTGGTATATCTTTTTAGCGCAGTGGACTATGGGAGATAAATCTACCAAACCAGGTGTTAAAAACCCTAAAAATGATAGAAAACAAATTGTACTTCGTTCAAAAGAAAGTATTTATGGCCCGTATGAAGTAAAAACTGTTTTAGAAAAAGGAACGGTGTTTAATAACCGCAGTGCCAGCCAAGGTGCATTAATGCAAGCTCCAGATAAATCATGGTGGTATATGCATCAGTTAATCCAAAATGATGATATTCCTTTTCAAGGGCGTCCTCAATGTCTTGAGCCTGTTAATTGGGTTGATGGATGGCCAATTATAGGTGTAGATGAAGATAACGATGGCATAGGTGAACCTGTAAAACAACATAAAAAACCTATAGACGGTTATCCAATTACAGCCCCCAGTTCAGACGATGATTTTTCATCATCTAAATTAGGATTCCAATGGGAGTGGAACCATAATCCAAGAAACACGCATTGGTCTTTAACCGAGCGCCCCGGGTGGTTACGCCTTAAAGCAACCAAAATATTACCAAACGAAAAAGGTTACGGTCCAAACATAAACGAGTGGACAAACAATGATGGCTCAGATTCTGATTTTTGGAGAGCTTGCAATACCCTAAGTCAACGTATCATGGGGATTACAACAGGTACTGCCGTTTCTAAGTTTGATATTTCTGGCATGCAACCCCATCAATTAGCTGGTTTTGTAAGATATGGCGGGGTGTTTAATTTGTTAGGTGTTGAGGTTGATCAAAACGGTAAAAAGCATTTGTTTTATATGAGTCCTATGGCTGAAAAAACCAAAGGTCCAGAGCTTACAGGATCTAATTTATACATAAGAACAACAAATAATAGTGATCAAGCTACTTATGAATATAGTTTGAATGGTAAAACCTTTACTAAATTCGGACCAACATTTACTATTGCCTTCGGAAAATGGACAGGTGACCGTTTAGGGTTCTTCTCTTGGAATGAAAAAGAAGATGCCGGTTATATTGATGTAGATTGGTTTACATATGATTACGATGGGCCTAAGGCAGCAAAGCAGTAATGCAAATTTTAAATAATTAGAGCGTTACCCACAAGGGGTCGGGCTTTCACGACTCGCTCTCTGCGAGGAGCTTAAACATGCCGTTCAATCCCTAACGCAGTAAAAATAAACAGTAAGGAAAAAAGAGTTAAATTTCGTTGAGATAAAAAAAACAGCCATGAACCAAATTACACGCATCAGTTTCAGTTTAATCTTAGTGTTCGTTTTAGGATGTCACAATAAAGAGAAAGCTTTAAAAGAAAAGACCAAACCCAATGTGTTATTTATTTTAGTAGATGATTTAGGATATCATGATTTAGGGGTAACTGGCAGCACATTTTATGAAACTCCAAATGTAGATAAATTGGCTCATGAAGGCATGATGTTCACCCAAGGCTACGCTGCTAGCAGAGTATGTAGTCCGTCGCGCGCAAGTATTATGACAGGGAAGTTTACCGCGCGTCATGGTATAACAGATTGGATTGGAGCAAAGTCAGGCGAAGATTGGCGTACAAGAAATCGCCATGATAAATTATTGCCCGCTAGCTACAAAATGCATTTGCCTAATGAAGATATTACCATTGCCGAAGCTTTTAAAACTAATGGCTACAAAACATTTTTTGCAGGAAAATGGCATTTAGGAGGTGAAGGCTCATTTCCTGAAGATCATGGATTTGATATTAATATTGGAGGCATAGACGCAGGATCTCCTCGAGGTGGTTTTTTCTCGCCTTGGAATAACCCAAAATTATCGAATAAAGAACAAGGTGAAAATTTAACACTGCGTTTAGCTAATGAAACGGCAGATTTTATTTCAAAACATAAAGATACCGCGTTTTTTGCTTTTTTGTCTTTTTATGCCGTACATGCACCAATTCAAACCACAGAAGAAAAGTGGAAAAAATTTAGACATAAAGCTGATAGTTTAGGTATCGCTGAGTCTGGATATGTGATGGAACGTGTGTTGCCTATAAGAACTGTTCAGGACAATCCTGTTTATGCTGGTTTGGTAGAAACAATGGATGATGCCGTAGGTATTGTTTTAAAAGCTTTAAAAGATAATAATATTGATGACAATACAATTGTTGTGTTTACTTCAGATAATGGGGGCGTAGCATCAGGTGATAATTATGCTACCAGTAATTTACCTTTAAGAGGAGGTAAGGGCTACCAATGGGAAGGAGGCATACGTGAACCTTATTTTATAAAAGTGCCTTGGTTGAAAAATAGAGGTGCAAAAACTGATTTTCCTGCTGTTAATACTGATTTTTATCCCACACTTTTAGATTTAGCTAATGCGCCATTAAATCCAGAACAACATGTTGATGGTTTAAGTTTAAAGCCGTTATTAGAGGGAAAAGAATTGGAAGTAACCAGACCATTATATTGGCATTATCCGCATTATGGAAATCAAGGTGGAGAACCTGCTTCAATTATTCAATACGAAGGTTGGAAACTTATACATTATTGGGAGGATGGACATGAAGAACTCTATAAATTGCCGTCTGAAGAACATGACCACCTCAATGTAATTGATACAAATACCAAATTAGCCAACCAACTTAGTGAAAAACTCATGCAGTGGTTACAATCGGTTGGAGCAAATTATCCTGTTAAGGATTCAGAATATGATGCTGAAGCTCATAAAAAATGGCATTTGAATAATGTTAGTAAAAAGCTACCATCATTAGAAACACAACGTATTGAAACACTTTCTAAAGATTTCAAGCCTAATGAAAATTGGTGGAAAAGTAAACTCACGGTAGACTAATAAAATTTACATCAAAATCAGGATAGAACAGGTCACTTATTTAATGCAATCGGTCTATTTTTATACCTACAATCAGGTGTGTTCTTGTTGATGAGAATACTTAACCCAGTTTTAGTATATGAAAAAATTAGTACAAGTAGTGTTTATTTGTTTGGTTTTGCTTCCAATTTCTATTTTGGGACAAACCATAAATCCTCCAACTGGACGCATTGCAGTGGTTGCCGATGGTAACTCACCCGATCCTGATGATTTAGGCGGAACCGCCGTAACCCTAGCGCTATTAAGAGCTTCTGGTTTACAAGATAGACTGGTACACTATTCTCATAGCTGCGATTTGGTTAGAGATGATAGAATTTCAAAACAAGCCGAAAAAGAGCGTCATTATTTAATGCAAGTGGCTTGTGATATGACTGCCAGACGCTGGGGGGGCTTCGATCATATAACCTTCTATGATGCTTTATGGCAAAAAGAGGAAACTATAAATGATTTAGCTTGGGCTATAAATGCTTCAACTGCTGAAGACCCGTTATGGATTATTGAGGCAGGAGAACCTGATATTATTGGAATGGCTTTAAAAAAGACACCAAAAGCTAAACATAAATATGTAAAAGTGGTAACACATCATCCAGCCAATGATAATGCAGGCGACTTTTATACATGGCAGCACATACTTGATTTTGGTGTTGAAGAAGTTCGAATTCCTGATCAAAATATTAACTTAAAAGTAAAGCTAGAAGAATGGGATTGGGCTAAAAATCATAAAGATCCCCGAGTACAGTTGGTTTGGACTATGGGGAAAATGGCAGAAGTAGATGATGTTGTTAAATTCCAAAAAGGAAAATGGGATTGCTCTGATGCCGGAATGGTATTGTACTGGATTACAGGAGCAAATGTAAATAACGGATTAGAAGCCGGATCTGTTAGCGTAGTTAAGTCTATACTTTTGGACTTTATTGATAATAAATAGAAGAGTAGTTTAAATAGAGTTGTTAATAATTTCGATTATTAATGTTGTTGTTTTAGTTAAAAGAAAGGTGATGTAAAAATCACCTTTTTTTATGGGATTAGTTTTCAATTAAAGTCAATAAGCATATGTCTGCACCTTAGCGTTTTTTTAGACGATCATGGTACGTGTTTGTAAAAAAAGTCTCAGTGATTCTATAAGTTGATACTCTGTATTTGAACCATAAAAAAGCCTAGAAAAATAATTATGTAAAGCTTTTTTTTATAAAATGAATAGGTGAGGAGAGAGGCCTATAACTTTTTTACAACCACGGTATACATTCTACAATCTTCTGGCGCGTCGCCATTCGTATTTCCAGCCATAATGATGCTTTCTCCAGCTTCAGCTACCTTGTACTGTTAATCTCTTTTTGAGAATTACAAGATGCAATACCAATTACTCCCATGGATATTAGAAGTGTTTTTAAGTACGTTTTAAGCATTGTATGTGTTTGGTTGTTATTGTGGAATTAATTCGATGATTTTCACGCTATGTGGCTCTAAATCTACTTTAATGGTAAATTTGTCATTTTTCTTTTCAACCATGGTGTTTGTAACCGTTTTAGTAAGTTTAGCTAATTGTTCATATTTAGAAAGATTTGAACTTAAAACCGTTTTCCAACTATCTTCAAAACGGTCTGATGGATGGTTACCATATAACACGACCATTGGTTTTTTCTCCTACGCCAGCTGCTCTAATATCTTTATATAATTCATGCATTATGATACTATGCGTTTTATCAACCGCCCATTCATTTCTTTTCATGTTGTTCCTCTTGCTATTTGCTCACCTTCTATTTGCGGATATAAAGTTCTTTTAGATGAGCTATTACGAGTCTTATTGTGGTTGTAATCATCAGGGGGCTTGTATTTCTATAGGTGCTTACTACTTTGTTTTCAACCATTTTCCATGGCACTTTACTCAATACAATTCTAAGTTTAAAGCCTGTGCTCATAAAGTTTCTAATGCTTGTTACAAGGCCACTAAAATCTGTAATAATAATGCCGGAAGCATCAACTTCTTTGTAAAGATTGATTAAGATGATCAACGCGACCGCCCATCATTTTTACTAAATTATAACTTTTAGCGTAAGACTTTATACCGTTTAAGCTAGTTATAAAGCCAGAATTGTTAAAGCGTGTCTGGTTAACCATCGTGCGTGTTGACCAAAAATTGTAAAACTGACCAACCACGTTACCAGTGTTTATAGTAACAATTTATTAAAATCTTCTGGGGAGTCTTCAGATTTTGAGCAAGCATAAAACGCAATAAACAGAGGTATAAATAATAAAGAAGCGATGTGCTTTAAGTTATTAGTTTTCATAGTTTTAAACAATATGGATTATATAGGAGGGAATTGTATAAAAGTAAAGGATTTCATATTTCGAACTGAGCTGTTCTATCATGCTTAATGTTTTTAGGGTAAATAAAGCTTTCAGAAAAAACAAAGAATTGCATACTTCATGTATTTCTGAGAATATGGTATTAAATTTTAGTTTTTTTGAATTTTTGACTTTGTTATTTGAAGTCTTGGGTGTATGGTTAAACGTTATAGCATGTTGTTAGCATAACAGTACATAACGGGTAGTGCAGGATACTTTGAAAATAATTAACAAATATTTTGCGGTACTATTAATAAATTAACTAAAAGACTTATGAAATTAAAAACTAAACACAGAAAGTTTCCTGATTTCAGGAAATTGTGGATTGTTGGAGTACTGTTGCTTCTGGGGGCAGCAGCAAATGCACAATCTGTATCTGGTACCGTGTCTGCCGATGGACAGCCCTTACCAGGAGCAACGGTTCTTGTAAAAGGGACTACGAAAGGAACATCAACCGATTTTGATGGTGAATTTAAAATTGAAGCTGGAGCAGAAAACACTCTGGTAATCTCTTACGTTGGCTATGCTACTCAGGAAATTGAGGTTGGCAGTCAAACTCAAATTAATGTAATATTAGTGGCTGATAATAAACTTGACGAAGTGGTTGTTATTGGTTACGGAACACAAAGAAAGTCAGATTTAACAGGTTCTGTTTCCTCTGTGAGTTCAGAGGATATTACAGCTTTGCCAGTTTCTAGGGTAGATCAAGCATTACAGGGTAGAGCAACTGGAGTTCAGGTTACACAAACCAGTGGTGCTCCTGGAGCCGGCACGGTTATTAGAGTAAGAGGAGGTAACTCCATTACGGGTAGCAATGAACCGCTTTGGGTAATTGATGGTATTGTGGTAGGAACAAATTTTAACCTAAACAATATCAACTCAAATGATATTCAATCTATTGAAATATTAAAAGATGCTTCATCTATTGCTATTTATGGTTCTAGAGGCGCCAATGGTGTGGTTTTGGTAACTACCAAGAGTGGTAGGGGTGCTGGGACAGGAAAACCTCAGGTAAGTGTTAACCTCTACACTAGTTTTCAAAACGTTCCTGAATTACCTCACATGCTTACACAAGAAGAACAAATTGATTATACCAACGAAGACGCCACCTTTAGAGGCGTGGCCATACCATTTCCAAATGACCCTTCAACTTATCCTGACAACGATTGGTTCGATTTAATCATGCGCACGGCACCTATTTATAGTGCAGACGTTTCTATTGCCGGGTCAACAGATAATATAAATTACTATAACTCAATTAGTTATTTTAATCAAAAAGGTATAATAAAAAGTTCTGGGTTAGAAAGATTTGTTTTTAGATCTAATTTAGATTATACTTTAAGTGATAAATTAAAGGCTGGATTTAGGTTTAACTATTCTAGACTAAATCAAGATAACGGAGTTGTTGGTTTTAATAGTGCTTTTGGAACACTTAGAACACAACCTGCATATAATGATGATGGAACTTATAATGGATTTAATGAGGTTATAGGTGCCCCATTTAATAATCCATTGGCGGCTATTGAGTTAAATACTAATGAAACTTTTAATAATAACTTATTAGCAACGGCATATTTAGAGTACAGTCCGATAAAAAATTTGGTAATTCGTTCAACATTTAGTCCAGAATTTAATAATACCAAACGGAATCGATTTAATTCTAGTCAGTTACCAGGTCTTCTTGCAACCAATGTTTCTGATGGAGGAGAAGCCTCTGTGCGAACAGTGGCATCTACGGGATGGAATAATGAAAATACCGTTCAGTATTCAACAGACTTTAATGAAAATCATAGTTTAGTGGTTTTGGGAGGGGCGTCTTTTCAAAAGGTGTCTACCGAGATTGCTGAGTCACAAGCTTTCGGTATAACCAGTGATGCAACTGGTTTTAATAACTTAGGATTTTCTGATCCTACCAGATCTGTTGTAATAAGTGATTATGACGGTTTTCAAATAGCTTCTTTCTTCGGAAGAATAAATTACGCTTTTAAGGATAGATACTTATTGACTTTGGTAGGTAGAACTGACGGTAGTTCACGTTTTGCTCCAGGTAATAAATATGAGTTTTATCCATCAATAGCAGGAGCATGGAAAATTACAGAGGAGTCATTTATGCAAAACCAAAATGTATTTCAAGACTTAAAATTAAGAGCGAGTTACGGTAAATCAGGTAACCAAGCCATTGAAGCTTACAGAACATTTGGTCTATTAACCGAGGCTAATACCACCTTAGGAGGAAAAGAAGTGTCAGGTTTAACCATCGGACGACCAGCAAATCCTAATCTAAAATGGGAAACGACTAATTCTTTTGATTTAGCTTTAGAGGCTTCATTATTTGGAGGTAGAGTGTTTACAGAATTAAACTATTACTATAAGAAGACAAATGATTTACTGCTTGATGTTACCATTCCCAGACAAACTGGTTTCACAAGTCAATTACAAAATGTAGGATCACTAGAAAATAGAGGATGGGAACTTTTGATAAATTCTACCAATATTAGAAATACTAATTTTACATGGGGCTCAACATTAACCTTGTCATCTAATAAAAATAAAATTTTAGATTTGGGAGGAGCTGAATTTATTGATGTTACCGTTGATGAGATTTTAGGATCTGATAACACCCGTTTAATTGTAGGACAGCCTGTACCCGTATTTACCGGTGCTAGATATTTAGGAACTTGGAAAAGTCAGGAAGAAATTGATAATTCAGGATTTACAGGTCCAGCAGCTGTAGGTGGGGCAAGGTTTGAAGATATTAGTGGGGATGGTATCATCTCAAGCGAAGATTATGTGATTGCTGGTGACCCTACTCCAGATTTAATATTTGGTTTTGAAAACAAATTTTCTTACAAAAATTGGGATTTATCATTTTATTTTCAGGGAACCGTTGGTAACGAGGTGTTTAACTTGCTCATGCGAAACAATTATTTTAATCGAGGAGAAGCTACTAAATTTGGTGATATAGCAGATCGTTGGAAAGAAGGGGTAAATGAAACTTCAAATATTCCTAGAGCGGGAACAGATACTGTAGGTGGTATACCTCCAAACACAGAATATATAGAAGATGGTTCTCATGTACGCCTTAAAACAGCAAGATTGGCCTATAATGTACCTGTTAATGATTGGGGTTTAAAGGGAGTTAAAGACGCTACGATATATGCGTCAGGAGCCAATTTGTTATTGTTCTCAAGCACGCGATTAATTGATCCTGAGGCTAGTAGTTTTGGGAGAACTGGATTAGGTAATATAGCACAAGGATATTTAAGTGGACAATACCCCAATCCGCGTACTATAACATTTGGCCTAAATGTAACATTTTAAAAAATTAAAAATAGATTATGAAAACAAAACACATATTTGTATACTTCTTCATGATATTCTCATGTTTAGCATGTGAAGATTTTTTAGAAGAAGAGCCAAGAGCATTAGTTTCACCAGAGACATTTCTGTCTACTGCAAGTGATGCGAGAACCTTTATCAATGGATACTACGCTATTTTAAAGAATAACTCCATATATGGCCAGGTTGGGCTAGATCATTTTTATGATAATGGATGTGATATTATAGAACCAAATCGTATAGCAAACTTCGTTGCAGGAATTGGTAATTATGAGTTAAATGAAGCTAGCGCTGACAGATCTGTTCAAAAGATGAGTGTATCTGATACTTGGAAGGATTTGTATCGGGTTATTTTAAACACCAATGTTTTGATTGCTAGAATTGAGAACAACGAAAATATATCTCAGGAGCTACGCTCAGATTTTGTTGCAGATGCAAGATTTGTACGTGCTTTGTGTTATTGGCATATTACGAATCTTTGGGGAGATGCGCCCTTCTACACAGAGGTGCTTACCCTTGAAGAGATTTCGGTTTTAGGAAGAACTGATCAAGACATAATTTTAGATGCTGTTTTAGAGGACTTAGAATTTGCTCAAGTAAACCTTAAAGATGCTTATACGGGAGACGAAGCAGGTAGAGCTTCAAAATGGGCCGCTGCTTTAATAGAGGCTAAAATTCATATGCAGAAAAAGAACTGGCAAGCAGGATTGAACAAATGTTTGGAAATTATCAATCAATCACCACATCGAATATTGCTCAGTTATGGTGAAGTGTTTGATCCAAATAATGAGTATAATGCTGAAATCATATGGTCTTTAGACTTTGCAAAAGACATTAGAGGACAATTTGAAGAAGGTGTAATTAGAGCAGATGGTACACTACCAGGTTTCGCAGGTAATGGTAACTGGAGACCAAGTATGTTTAACCCAAGGTTAAGAGATGAGCCGGCAAATAATGATGATCGGGAGGCTTTAATTGCGGCGTTAGCGGCAAATGGAGAGGCAATGAATGGTACTGGTTTACAAGTAGCATCAAAAGATTTTGCTGAAAAATTTCCTCAAAATGATTTAAGACGTCCATACAATATAATGGATACCTACGAGGGCATACAATTGAATTTTCCTTACATGCCAAAATTCATGAATTTAAAACTTGATACATCTCCTCGTTTTAACCATTCAGATAACAGAATGGTATTCCGTCTAGCTGATGTATATTTAATGGCTGCTGAGTGTGAAAATGAATTAAACGGGCCAGCTAATGCTTATCAATATATTCATGAAATACGAAAAAGAGCTTATGCTACCCAAGCCGAATGGGAGTTGTCTGGATTAAGTCAGCAAGAATTTAGAGAAGCTATTTATGATGAACGAAAATGGGAGCTAGCAGGTGAAGCCTGGAGAAGATATGATCTTATCAGATGGGGTATTTTATTTGATGTAGTTGAAGATTTGGAATACCGTTTTTGGAATCCTGCAGGAAATATCCGCTCTTGGCATGTGAAGTTGCCAATACCTTTGCAAGAATTAATAAATAATCCAGCCTTACTGGATTCAGATCCAACAAATAACGGATATAGAGGAAATTAGAGTGTTAATTTGATTAATTTGAGTTAGTTTTAAAGACCAAGGCATAATTTGTTTTGGTCTTTTTTTAGATAATAAAGATAGTTAGATTTATTAGATTGCAGCACAGTACAGGATATGAAGTTGAATTTGCTCAATTATATTTGGTAAATCAATACCTAAACAAATACTGTATTAATGAAAAAAATAGTGCTTACTTGTTTTATAGCAGCTAGCATATTTAATTGTAAAGCGCAATCAAAACGTCAAAAACCTTCAAGTTATGCAAATCAGGGCATTACTGAAAAAGTAGAACAATTGCTGAGTCAAATGACTTTTGAAGAAAAAATTGCAGAGATGACACAAGATGCACCTGCTAATGAACGATTGGGTATTCCTGTTATGAAATATGGCGAAGCATTACATGGATTATGGCTTGTTCTTGATTATTATGGTAATACAACTGTCTATCCTCAGGCAGTGGCTTGTGCTTCCACATGGGAACCTGAGTTAATCAAAAAAATGGCTTCACAAACAGCCTTAGAAGCGCGTGCTTTAGGGGTTACACATTGTTATTCGCCTAATCTAGATGTTTATGCCGGAGATGCGCGCTACGGTCGTGTTGAAGAGTCGTATGGTGAAGATCCTTATCTAGTGTCACGAATGGGGGTTGCATTTATTCAAGGTTTACAAGGCACCGGTAATGAGCAATTTGATGAAAATCATGTTATAGCAACGGCTAAGCATTTTGTTGGATACCCTGAAAACCGTCGTGGTATAAATGGAGGGTTTAGCGATATGTCTGAACGTCGTTTGCGTGAAGTTTACTTGCCATCTTTTGAAGCGGCTGTAAAGGAGGCTAAGGTAGGTTCTGTTATGCCAGGACATCAGGATTTTAACGGTGTACCTTGCCATATGAATACTTGGTTGTTAAAGGATATCTTGAGAAATGAACTAGGTTTTGATGGATTTATTGTTTCTGATAATAATGACGTTGGCAGGTTGGAAACCATGCATTTTATTGCTGAAACCAGAACTAAAGCGGCTATCTTAGGATTAAAAGCAGGTGTGGACATGGATTTGGTTATAGGGAAAAACGAAAAACTAGCAACCTATCACGCTAATGTTTTGAAGGATACCGTGATGCAAGATCCTTCATTAATGAAATATATAGATAAAGCCGTATCTCGTAATTTGACCGCAAAATATAAATTAGGTTTGTTTGATTCAGAACCAAAAGACATTGATCCAGAAACCGTAAATGCTGGTCGTGATGAGCATCGGGAGTTTGCTTTGGAAATGGCCGAAAAATCTATAATCATGTTAAAAAATGACAATAATCTTTTACCTCTGGATGTATCAAAGATAAAATCACTAGCAGTTATTGGTCCGAATGCGCACGAAGAAAGACCCAAAAAGGGAACGTATAAACTATTAGGCGGGTATTCAGGATTGCCACCATACTATGTTTCGGTTCTTGATGGTTTAAAGAAAAAAGTAGGTGATAGAGTAAAAATAAACTACGCTAAAGGTTGTGATATTGATAGTTTTTCAAAAGAAGGATTTCCGGCAGCTGTATCTGCTGTAGAAGAATCTGATGCTGTAGTGTTAGTTGTGGGGAGTTCGCATAGAACATGTGGTGAAGGCGGCGACCGTTCAAATCTTGATTTGTATGGGGTTCAAAACGAATTGGTAGAAGCCATTCATAAAACAGGAAAACCTGTAATTGTGGTCTTGATTAATGGTCGTCCATTAAGTATAAATTATATCGCTGAGAATATACCATCTGTACTTGAAACATGGTATGGCGGTATGCGAGCTGGAGATGCTGTTGCTAATGTTCTTTTTGGCGATGTTAACCCCGGTGGTAAATTAACCATGTCTTTTCCGCGCTCTGTAGGACAAGTGCCTGTTACTTATTTGGAGCGTCCTGACTTTATAGGCTCTGGAAAAGGGAAGTATCGTTTTAGTGATAAATCACCCTTATATCCATTTGGCTACGGATTAAGTTATACCACATTTAGCTATGGTGAACCTAAATTAGAACAAGCTACTATTAGTGTTAAAGGTTCAACAACAGTGGCTATTGATGTTACCAACACAGGTGATAGAGAAGGTGATGAAGTAGTACAGCTATATGTGCGTGACGATTTTGCATCGGTAGGTAGATATTTAAAGTTATTGAAAGGCTTTGAGCGGATAACACTAAAGCCAGGAGAAACTAAAACGGTGCGTTTTAATTTAGGGTTTAATGAATTAAATATTTTAAACCAGCAAATGAAAAAGGTTGTGGAGCCAGGAACCTTTACCATTTCATTGGGAGGATCGTCTTTAGAAAAAGATTTAAAAAAGGTAAAACTTTCTGTTAATTAGAAATGCATCACCAGCGCAAAGAAGTCGCAATTTAGGGGCTTTTAAAAAACATATGGAGGTCAATGTAAGGTGCAAATGAATAGTTTTTATTGGTTTACAGGATACTACAGGATGCTATTTAGGGTGTTTATAATTAATATTGAGTATTAAAAACTTTAAAACTAAATACTTATGAAAAAAATTACTTTAAAAATTTCTGCATTTTTAATGTTAACTATGTTTGCTTTGCAGGTGCAAGGGCAAATTGTAAGTGGGCAACTTGTGTACATAAAAAACGTAGCCACTGGCGAGTACCTAAAGGGACCTAATACAGATACTTATGAGATGGGGGTCTATACAGGAGGCGATGATTTTAAATTTTATCTTGTTGAAAGTGGTAGTTATTGGAATATTGATAGCGAAAATAGGGGTATAATGAGAGGTGTAGGAAGTACTAGAACAACAGTTCATACCACAAAAGCACCACCTGCAGGAGACGTAGATAAAGTTTGGACAGCTGTTAGTTTAGGTTCTGATACTTATCAATTTTATCTACGAGATAATGGAGCTATGCTCATGCAGTGGAATAGTTCTGATGGTGCTCTTAAGTTGCTTAAGGATGATGCTGGTACTGATACAAGCGCTCATTGGGTTCTTGAAACCTCAGAGCCTGTTTTAAGCAACGAAAAATTTGATACCAGTTCAATTTTCATTTCTAACCCGGTAAACAACATATTAGATATTAAAGGTCTAACTGCTAGTGTAAACAAAGTATCAGTGTACTCTTTGTTGGGTAACGTAGTGCTGACGCAATCTTTACAAGGAGAGTCTGCTATTAGCTTAAACGTAAGTGGCTTAGCTTCTGGTATGTACATTGTAAAATTACAAGGAGAAAACGGAAGTTTTTCTAAGAAAATTGTAAAACAATAAGAATAATTTTTCTAAAACATAACTTAAAATCATTCTAGCTGGCAAGGTTAGAATGATTTTTTTTTAATATATAATACTAATAAATTTATACACGAAGACCATGCAAAGATTAGCCTTTAAAATGAAACTCAATCCAAGGCAAAAAGAAGCTTATAAAGCGCGACATGATGCCCTATGGCCTGAACTCAAGCAGTTACTTAAAGATGCCGGTGTGAGTGAGTATTCCATATTTTTAGATGAAGAAACTAACACATTGTTTGCATTTCAAAAGGTTTCGGGCAATGGTGGGTCTCAAGATTTAGCAGATAACCCCATTGTACAAAAATGGTGGGCGTATATGGCCGATATTATGGAAACCAATCCTGATAATTCGCCCGTTTCTGTGCCTTTGGAAGAATTGTTTTTTATGGAATAATTAGAAAGCGCAATCCAAGTGTCAATGTTTCCGTATATGAGTAAAAGGCTTTTAAATTACCTCTAAGTGCTTTAAGGTATTTGTGTTACGTGGGGCAGTATAGTACATGATAGTTTCTCGGTTTTATATTTCTATTTTTAGAGCCTCAAATTGAATAATTGCAAAAAAAAGAGTGCTTATGAAAAACAATGACGTTAAAACCTACTGGCGTAAGACTTTATTTATGGTTTTATGGCTTGCAAGTATAGCAATAGCTCAGGCTCAAGTAGTTCTTGAAAAAGAAATAAAAATCACTGATCTCGGTCTTCATTTTGACGGAAGTAAAGTTACAAGTGGCGCCTCTAACACCGGAGATAATGCCCCTTATGATTATTTTTTTGGTCGTAATATTTCAGCACATGGTGATTGTATAAAGACGTATGGTGATTATGTTTTTATGACCTGGTATAGAGGAGGTAAAGAAGATAGGCATGTGATGCTAACCCGGTATAATACCAAAACAGGTACCATGGCTACTATAGAATTTCCACATAGGCATACGGGGTACCAAAATAAGTATTGGATTGGTGAATCGCACAACACAATTGCTGTAGGTGTAAGCCCTCTTGATGGTACCATTCATTTGTTATACGATATGCATTCTTACAGTCCTGCAAGACCATCTGATGGCAGTTTAGCAAATGATTATTTTAGGTATTCTTATTCGGTGAAAAATGCGGCATTGTTGCCCGATGCCGATTTTACTTTAGATAAATTTGTTCAAAATGGTACCGGAGGATATAAGCATTTAAGCATGCCTGGATCTGCTGCTAATTCAGAATTCTTGTCATTAACCTACCCAAGATTTTTTCAAAATGAAGGTGGAGACCTTTTTATGTTGATGCGTGAAGGTGGGAATAATAATGGGATGTATAAGTTTATAAAATATGATTATAATACTGGTAATTGGGGAGACTTCACAGATTTTAATAGGTTAAATGCAAAAAGTCAACCCGGAATTGATTTTAACTGGGGACTTTACGGTGATATGAAATACGTTAACGGGAAATTGCGTATTGGTTTTCAGCGTAGATCTCAAGACAATAATGATAAATACCTATATCAAAACGGGGTGTATTACGCGTATTCTGATGACCAAACTGGAGCAACCGGTTGGAAAAACTATAAAGGAGAGGATTTTTCTGTACCCTTATGGGATGCAGATGAAATAAAGGTTATGGAGCCTGGAGATTATGTAACCACAACTCAAGCAAATAAAGTATACATTGTTGGTGGATTTGATTGGACAGTAACAGCAAATGAAGATGTGCATATTATAAGTCAGGTAAGAGATCTTGAAAATAATGTAACTAAGAATTTACATACCTATAAGCCTTCTGGAGCAACTGATTTTATTACGTCTGAAGACTTTGCCGGAGGTGCTGCATTATATACTTCAGGAAACAGTATATTTCTAATTGGGTTAACCAGTAGCAAGCGTATTTTTATAGAACAGGCTGAAGGAGGAACCAATAACTTTACTCGTGTTTATGAAGCAACCACTGGCAGAACATTTGATCATGGGGTTGTACATATAGAGAACGGTAAGGTTTACTATTATTTAATGGAAAACAAAACTGGTAATGCCCAGCCTTTATACTTACAGATTATTGATTTGGATATTGTTCCTAAGGATCCAACAAGCCCAAATAATTTTACAGTTCAATCCGTGGGTGAAACGTGTACAGGAATGAATAATGGTAAACTTGTTATTAACGCAGAGGCCAATCATGATTATGTAGCTACTATTAATGGCGTTAATTATGGGTTTACACAAAATAAAACCATTGATAACCTAAGCCCTGGCACCTATAATTTGTGTATTGATGTGGTGGGTAAAAGTTTTGAGCAATGCTTTGAGGTTAATATTCAGGCAGCAGAAAGTCTTACAGGTAAAATTAGTATTAGTAAACAATCAGCAGTGGTTTCTGTGCAATCAGGCAATGCACCTTATGTAGTGATTAAGAATGGAGAGGAAGTGTTACAAACCTACCAATCTGATTTCAGTATAGATGTCTCTCACGGTGATGATATTCAAGTAAAAACGACTAAAGATTGTCAAGGTGTTCTGTCAAAAACCATTAATTTGTTTGAAGATTTGAAGGCTTATCCTAACCCCACAAACGGCGCATTTGAGCTGTTTATGCCCAATGATATGGATTATGTAGATTTAGAAGTTTACAATATCCAATCACAGGTGATAATCTCAAAACGCTTTAAGGTTAATTCGGGAAAATTAAAGCTTAACCTAGAAGATAAACCCAGTGGTTTATATTTTGTGAAAGTGAATATAAAGAAACCAGTATTTATTAAAGTAATAAAAAATTAAAATGAAAAGATCATATTTGTATTTAGTAATTCTAACGAGTATTTTTTTATCTTGTAGTGGTGGCGGAGATGATGATCCCGGCTCAAACCCAGAGCCTGCAAACACAGCACCAACAGTTCCAGTACAAACTTACCCGTTAAACAATACGCTTTGCATTGATAACAATGTTGTATTTGAATGGAATGCTTCAACTGATAAAGAAGGAAATACCATAACGTATCGGGTTGAAGTATCTGAAAGTAATGATTTTGCTGCATTAGCATATGATGTTTCAAGTTCAGGCACGTCAAGAGTTTTAATTTTAGAAAAAGGAAAAGCCTATTACTGGAGGTTAAAAGCTAGAGATAATAAAGGAGAAGAAAGTGCCTATTCCGCAGTGAGTCAATTTTTAACCGAAGGTGATGGCGAGTCAAATCATTTGCCTTTTGCACCAGAGTTGGTGGCACCTGTATTAGATTCTGAAATTGATGGCACTAGTACCGCCTTAAGTTGGACAGCTAGTGATATAGATAATGATACTTTGAGCTATGATGTGTATTTAGATACCAACTCTGAGCCAACAACAAAAGTATCAGAAGGACAATCAGCAACAACCTATGATGCCACAGGGTTAACTGCAGCATCTACCTATTATTTCAAAATAGTTGTTAAAGATGGTAATGGTGGCGTTACAATCGGACAAGTTTGGAGTTTTACAACAAAGTAATTTTATAGCAAAGAGGATTGTAAATTAACTGTGAATTTACAATCCTCTTGTTATTATACTTCTTATTTGCACAAAAAAATATTTTTATCCACTTTTTTAGGAATTTTGTGTGCTTCCCGAATGTTAACTTTGTGTGATTTTAGAGAGTATTCGTGTTTATTGCTATAACAGTAACACGAACAAGTAAATGGTGACTATGAAAAAAATAATCTATTCTATATTTATTCTAACGGGTTTGGTATGTTATGCCCAAAACACAGAAGCACCATCTTGGGTAGATTTTGCTTCTAAAAAATTAACCGGTAAGTTGTCTGAGGCTACACTAAATGATTTCTCTTATACAGGCTATCATTTCTCAGAAAAGGAACTGCCAGATGTTTCTGGTTGGAATACTATAAGCGTCACCGATTATGGAGCAATACCGAACGATACAGGATATGACGATGCAGCCATTCAAGCCGCTATTGATGCTGCCGAGGCTAGTAACCAACCCACCGTTGTTTTTTTTCCTGCCGGTCGGTATATCGTGTCCAGTGAAACCACAAAAACCCAACCTATTACCATTAGCGGCA
This sequence comes from Allotamlana fucoidanivorans, assembly GCF_045788535.1. GTDB lineage: Bacteria > Bacteroidota > Bacteroidia > Flavobacteriales > Flavobacteriaceae > Allotamlana > Allotamlana fucoidanivorans. Next base: position 2,830,197 of record NZ_CP074074.1, read on the forward strand.
GTAATATTGTATTAAAAGGAGCTGGAAAGGGGGCTGGTGGCACAGAAATTTATGCCGATAAATTTAATGAAAACAAGTTTGGTAGTGGAGTAGCTCATTATAGGTTTATGTTTATACCATCAACTACAGATTCAAATGATATTACCCAAGTAACCGCAGAAATTAGAAAAGGTGACTTTGAAGTTACGGTTATGAACACAGCCAACCTATCTGTTGGACAATATGTCGATTTATATCAAAGAACCACGGCTAACCTAGAAGCTAATATGCCTGGTTTAACGCCTAACCCTAATTGGGGCGCTATTAGTAATAATGGAATTCGCCCTTATGAAAAACATCTAATTACCAAAATTTCAGGTAATAAAGTAACCTTTAAAAACCCTGTGCAACTAAACATGCCGTTATCTTCAACTACAGTTTTAAAAACGTATAACACCATAAGCGAAGTAGGGGTAGAGGATATTTTATTTACAAGTGCCTGGAAAGATTATCCAGAAATTTTTGTGCATCATGCCAATGAGATTGTTGATTCTGCATGGCAATCTGTTTATTTTGGAAATGTGGTAAACGGATGGATAAGAGATTGTGATTTTAAAGATTGGAATGAATGCATTCAGATAGAAAGAAGTACAGCTGTTACAGTAAAAGATGTGCATATATATGGGAAACGCGGGCACGCAAGTTACTATTCTAAATATAGTTACGGTGTTCTTTTTGAGAATTGCGTAGATACATGTGATCAAGGTCTTGCCGACGGTAGGAAAGGTATGTTACATGGTCCTGGTATGCGCTGGAGTACAACAAGCACTGTATTCGTTGATTGCGAGATGCAAATAGATCAATCTATAGATTGCCATGGGTATCATCCTTACTCCAATTTATTGGATAATATTCAAGGAGGAAAGCTTTTGGGTAATGGTGGTGCCGAAAATGCCTACCCTAATAGTGGACCGTATTTGACTTTTTGGAATTTTAAGCATGATGCTAATTTTACTACAAGACTTTACGACTTTTGGTTTAACTCTGGCACGACTGAACGAAGAACCCATACTTTTGCATATCCTTATTTTATAGGCTTTCAGGTAGGTGCTGGAGAGACAATTTATTTTAAAAATGAAGGGTTAGATGAGCTGCGAGATCAGCAAGTGTATCCTAATTCGCTATTTGATGCACAATTACAGTTACGCTTGTTTGGCGGTTATATGTCGGCATCATCATCAAAAGTTAGTGCTGAAGCTAAATTGGCAAATGATGGTAAGGATGTCACGTTTTGGGAATCCAATGGTGTTGGATCGGGAGAATGGTTGATGTTAGATTTGGGTATTAATAAATCTATTCAGGGAGTAACATTAAAGGAACCCTTAGCGAAAATTAAAGATTGGACATTAGAATATTGGGATAATTCAACTTGGAAGGAAGTGGCCGTAGGATCAAGAATAGGTACTGGCAATACCGTTAATTTTGATGTAATAACTTCCCGTAAGCTTCGTTTAAATGTAGTTAGCATGTTGGCAGGGCAAGAAGCCGCTTCAGCATCCATTACGGCATTTGAAATTATACCCGGACCTTTAGAGTTATCTGCTGATAATTTCACCATTGAAACAGTAGGAGAAACTTGTTTTGATAAACAAAATGGAAAAATTGTTATTAATGCTAATACAATCTATGATTATGTTGCTGCTATTAATGGAGCAACTTATAATTTCACAGATACGACCACCATTGAAAATCTTCCGTCAGGAACTTATGATTTATGTATTACTGTTGAGGGAGAAGATTTTGAGCAGTGTTATCAGGTTACTATTGCGAGTGGCATTAATTTAACCGGTAAAATTCAGGTGGTTAAACAATCTGTTCAGGTAACTGTTGATACTGGTGTTCCGCCATATAGCGTATTTAAGAATGGTACTCAGGTCTTGGAGACCTATCAATCTAGTTTTAATATAGAAGCAAATCAAGGGGATAATCTCGTTGTAAAAGGTAAAGATGCTTGCCAAGGTGAGCTAGCAAAGACAGTGGACTTTTTGAGTGATATTCAAGCATATCCAAATCCTTCAAACGGATGGTTTGAAGTTTTTATCCCTACTGATTTAAAACAGGTAGAAGTTGAACTTTATAATATGCACGGACAGTTAGTTGTAATGAATAAACAACAGCTTAATGCAGGAAAGCTTTTAATAGATATTGTTGATAAGCCCAATGGTATGTATATTTTAAAGCTAAACCTAGAGAAACCGATTTTCGTTAAATTGATAAAGTATTAAATGCTATCAGTGTCTTTATTTATTTAGACGAAATGCAATGTAAAGAGGTGGTTTAATGTATATTTAAACCACCTCTTAATATATTATATTCGTTTTAAAAAAGACTTGGGTTTTAATCTCTATACGTTAATTAACTTACTCTCAAAGTCCTATAGATATTTATAAATTGGTATCTATGTAAAAACTAAAGATCTTTTTACTTCAATTGCATTTTAACGTGTTTTATTGTGTTTTGTCGATTAATACTTTTTTGTTTTCTTTTTGTTGCTTTTTTCTTACATTATTGCTGAATCTATTGATTTTGTTTATGTAAATGGATAATATGTCATTTTTATTACACGTTTAATGTCAAAATCATCAGGATTGTACAGGATAGTTCATTTGTAATTATTTTAATACTTACTTCTATTATGCATTAGTGTAACGGCTAATGCTAGTATTAATTAACTTAAACATTAATAGCAGATGAACAAAATTACCAGAACAAATGTTTCAATTAAGAGCCACTTAAAGCTGGCTTTGGCTTTATGTATTTTTTTTAGCTCAGTAAACGTGTTTCTTGCTCAAGTACAGTTAGAACAAGAAATAAAAATTTCAGATTTAGGTCTTTATTTTGATGGAAGTAAAGTAACCGGAGGAGCTTCAAACACCGGAGAAACAGCACCGTATGATTATTTTTTTGGCAGAGTGATTACACCGCATGGTGATTGTATTAAAGCGTACAACGAGTATGTTTTTATGACCTGGTACCGAGGTGGTAAAGCAGATCGGCATGTTATGTTAACCCGTTATAATACCAATACAGGAAGTATGGTAACTATTGAGTTTCCGCATCGCCATACGGGGTATCAAAATAAATGGTGGATCGGTGAATCGCATAACACCATTGCCGTAGGCATAAGTCCACTAGATGGTACCATTCATTTATTGTATGATATGCATGCCTACAGCGCAACAAAACCTTCAGATGGAAGTTTGGCCAACGACTATTTTAGGTATTCTTATTCTATTGCCAATGCCGCTTCTTTGCCAGATGCCGATTTTACTCTGGATAAGTTTGTACAAAACGGAAGTGGCGGCTATAAACATTTAAGAATGCCTGGAAGTGCTCCGCAGTCTGAATTTGTGGCTTTAACTTATCCGAAATTCTTTTTAAATGATGGTGGAGAACTTTTTATGCTCATGCGAGAAGGAGGAAACAATAATGGTATGTACAAATTCATAAAGTATAATGCTAGCACTGGGAATTGGGGCAATTTTACCGATTTTAATGCTTTAAATGCTAAAAGCCAGCCTGGTATTACCTATAATTGGGGACTGTATGGTGAAATGAAATATATAAATGGAAAACTGCGAATTGGTTTTCAACGTCGATCGTCCAATAATACAGATAAATTCGAGTATCAAAATGGTGTTTACTATGCTTATTCGGATAATCAGGATGGCGTTGGCGGATGGAAAAATCAGCAAGGACAAAGTTTTAGTACACCCTTATATGATGCAGACTTTATTAAAGTAATGGAACCCGGAGATTATGTGCAAACCACGCAAACGAATATGGTGCGTATTGTTGATGGATTTGATTGGACCGTGACAAGTCAAGGCGATGTACATATTATTAGTAAAGTAAAAGATAATGAGTTTAATGTTACCAAGTATTTACACACCTATAAACCTAGTGGATCTTCAAATTTCGTTACTTCAGAAGATTTTTCTGGAGCCTCGGACATTTATACAGCTGGTAACAGTATTTATATTATTGGCTTAACTTCTGGGGGGAGAGTGTTTGTTGAAAAAGCTGCAGGAGGCACTAATAACTTTACGCGTATCTATGAAGCTACTGGAGGAAAAGTGTTTAACCACGGAAAAGTGCATATCGCCAATGGTAAATTGTTTTATTATTTAATGGAAAAGCAATCGGGTAATGCACAACCAATATATCTTCAAATAATAGATTTAGATATTCCTATCGAAGTGCCATCCCATTCAGTAACATTAACTACACCTGATGATAATGCCACATATCTTGTTGGCGAACCTGTTACTATAAGTGCTAGTACAGCAGTTACCGGAGGTTCTACCATAACTAAAGTTAACTTCAGAATTAATAATGTTTTTAATAAACAAGATACTACAGCACCTTATACCTATATTTGGACACCAGATACTCCGGGTACTTATACTATTGATGCAGTGGCCTATAATGCCAATAACGAGAAGGAGTATTCAAATGTAAGAACCATTACGGTAAATGCTACGATACCTCCAGAGGTTAATTTTGTGCAACCTTCGGGAGATATAGTTTTAGATGAAGGTTATAGTTTAAGCGCAGAAGTAAATGCAACGGATGCTGATGGTACAATAGAGAAGGTTGAATTGTTTATAGACGGCATATTAATACGCCAGGAAATAGTAGCGCCTTATGAGTGGGGCCAAGCAGGAACGCCTAATTCTGAAGAATTGAACGGTTTATCGGCAGGAACCTATACACTTACGGCAATAGCAACAGATAATGATGGGTTAACCGCAGAGTCGTCTATAACGCTTACAGTAAATACAGTAGTACCACCTGAGGTTAGTTTTGTGCAACCGTCAGGAGATATAGTTTTAGATGAAGGTTATAGTTTAAGCGCAGAGGTGAATGCAACGGATGCTGATGGTACAATAGAGAAGGTTGAATTGTTTATAGATGGGACATTAATACGTGAGGAAATTGTAGCACCTTATGAGTGGGGGCAATCAGGAACGCCTAATTCTGAAGAATTAAACGGTTTATCAGCAGGAACCTATACGCTTACGGCTATAGCAACAGATAATGATGGCTTAACGGCAGAGTCCTCTATTACGCTTACGGTAAATACTGTAGGTGTGAGCATTGAGTCTGTTGAAGAAGAGCAAGGAACTAATGTGGCGGCAAATTTAATAGATGGAAATACAAGTGATGATTCGAGGTGGAGCGCTAGAGGATTTCCTAAGTCTGTTGTATTTGATTTAGGTGTAAGTCGTCAAATCACAGGAACACAAATGTGGACTTATAAGAGTAGAGCTTATCAATACAGAGTAGAAACATCAAATTCACCTGATAGCGGGTTTGTTACATTTGCAGATGAAACAGGTAATACCTCAAATGCACAACCATTAACAACCAATTCTAGCGCCAATGCACGTTATGTAAAGTTAACAATTACTGGAGCTCATAATTATAATAGCAATTGGGTAAGTATTAATGAGTTTGAAATCTTGACAGGAAGTAGTGCCAAATCGGTAGCATCAAAAATTGTATCAGTTAAAGAAAAAAATGTTGAAGTTAAAGTCTATCCAAATCCAGCAAAAGAGCGTTTTACAATTCAATTAGAAGGCATAAACAGTGCTGATTTAAAGATGTATGACATGCTAGGGAAATTAGTATACACCAAAAAACTTCAAGGAGAAACAAAGGAAGAAATTACAGAACAATTCGAATCGGGTATTTATCTGTTGAGTATTTATGATGAAGAAGGAACAATGCATACGCATAGATTAATAATAAATTAAATTGTTAAGTTGCGTTCTCATAAAAAACCAGGAATAAAATTCCTGGTTTTTTTGTGTTAAAGCCTAAATGTGACGCGCATGCATAAGTTGGTTTTAAAAGTAAATAAATATAATATCAAGACAGAGCAGGACAGTTTTTTGATAAAAAAAAAAGACCTTGCTGTTTAGTTTAATCAAGTTTTATCAGAAACTAAAAAAGAAAATAGCAAGGCTGGTTTAGGCTTTATTTAATAATGAAACGTAACTTTTTTTTTGTACTGGTATTGAGTGTTTTAGCGTATTTTTTTGCATTTTCGTTCATAAACAAAAACATTCAAGCACCACATTCTTTAACCCTCTCGGAAGGGTTTAACAATCCTATTGGGTTTTATGATTCCAGTCCAACATTTTCATGGAAATTGCCGGTTTCAGAAAATATTAAAAGTCAGTCAGCTTATCGTATTGTAGTGGCAACCAGTGAAGACCTATTGCCAAATCATGCTGATTTATGGGATTCGAAAAAGCAAAATAGTTCGCAATCTACTTTTGTGAAATATCAAGGAAAAGCGCTGGAATCAAGACAAAAAGTATATTGGCAAGTGCGTTTTTGGAATCAAGATGAAAACGCTTCTGATTGGAGTGAAACCAATGTTTTTGAATTGGGGTTGTTAAATAATGCCGACTGGAATGCCCAATGGGCAGGATTAGATACCGCAAAAGATAGTATTAAAGGGGTTAGAAATTTTTTAATGCACAGACCGCAATATTTAAGAAAAGATTTTGAATTAACATCAGATGTTGCATCAGCTAGACTATACATTACGGCAAAAGGTGTTTTTGATGTGTATTTAAATGGCAAGGATGTAAGTGATGATGTCATGACTCCGGGTTGGACACCGTACAATCATCGCATTGAGACTTTAACTTATGATGTTAGTGAGTTTCTAACTTCAGGAAAAAATGCTTTAGCGGTAGAGTTAGCTTCTGGTTGGCATTCTGGAAGAATTAGTAGAAGAACTGCACTTTATGATAATTTTGAATCACCCAAAATTCTATGCCAGTTAGAAATAATAATGAAAGATGGTTCAAAACAAACCATTATTTCTGACGAATCTTGGAAAGGTACTACAAATGGACCCATACGTTTAGCGGGTATTTACGATGGCGAAGTCTATGATGCAAATTTTGAAATGCCAAATTGGAATGCTGTTGCTTTTGATTATTCTAACTGGGAATTTGTTGAAGTTGAAGCACTTGCTAAGAATGTTAAATTAGCGCCAAAAAGACATTATACCGTAAAGAATCAAATCGTTTTAAACGATGTAGAAATTGTTTCCGTAAAAGAAAACACGGCTGTTTTTAATATGAAGCAAAATATTGTAGGCGTACCAAAAATAAAAGTGCCTATGAAAAAGGGTGATACATTAAAAATTCGCTTTTCTGAAATGTTGTTAAACGATGGTACATTTTATACCATCAACTATCGTTCTGCACATTCAACTGATTATTATATAGCAGCTAAAGACGGTGTTGTAGAGTACGTTCCAAAATTTACATTTCACGGATTTCAGTTTATAGAATTAAATGGTTATGATAAAAATGCAAAACCAGATGTGTCTTGGGTACAAGGTATAGCGCAACATTCTAATTTCCAGATAAACGGAACGTTTACATCGTCTCACGATAAATTAAATCAATTACAAAGTAATATTACTTGGGGCTTACGCGATAACTTTTTTGATATACCTACAGACTGTCCGCAACGTGATGAACGTTTGGGGTGGACTGGAGACGCCCAAGTGATAGCACCTACAGCCATGTTCAACTATGATACGCATGCCTTTTGGATGGCTTGGTTACAGAGCCTTAGGGAAAATCAGTCTGAGCACAGTGATGGGATGGTCCCTTTTATAGTGCCAGATGTATTGCAAAACAAAAAAGGAAGTCCTGGCTGGGGGGATGCTGTAGTTATAATTCCTTGGAGTATCTATAATAGCACTGGAGATAAAAGTGTGTTAGAAGAAAATTATAAAGCTGCAAAAAAATGGATAGGTTATTACAAATCTAAAATTGAAGATAAAGCGCTTATTCCTAAAATGGCTTCTTTTGGAGATTGGTTACAACCCTTTCCTTCAAAAAAAGGAAAAAGTGGGAATAGTGGAGATACTTCAAAAGAATTAATTATTACAGCTTATTTTGCTCATTCATCTCATTTGATTTCTAAAATGGCAGGTGTTCTGGGTTACAATGAGGATGTAAAAGAATTCTATAATTTATATAAATCTATTTCTAAAGTTTTTGAAAGCACTTTTTTTGATAATAATGGAAAAGTAAAAAACGGTAAGGAAACACAAACAAGTTATTTATTGGCGATTTATTTTGATTTGTTAAAACCAGAAAACAAACTAAAAGCAAAAAAACACTTGCTTGAAGAAATTAAGAATACTGATTATCATTTAGGAACAGGTTTTTTAGGAACACCAATTTTACCTAAGGTTTTAGATAATATGGGCGAAATTGATTTGATGTACAAAATTCTATTTAAAGAAACTTATCCATCATGGTTTTACTCTATAAATCAAGGGGCAACCACCATGTGGGAACGTTGGAATAGTTTTAGTATATCAGGTGGTTACAACGCGCAAAGCATGAATAGCTTAAACCATTATGCATACGGCGCAATTGGCCAATGGATGTATGAGCGTATCGCTGGATTAGCTCCTTTAGAGCCGGGATATAAGAAAATTAGAATTGCACCTTTGCCAAATACAGAGTTTTTAACCTCGGCATCAGCAACAGTGAACACACCATATGGAAAGGCATCATCATCTTGGACCATCGAAAATGGTACATTTTATTTAAAAGCAATAATTCCACCCAATACATCTGCCCAAATAAGTATACCTTATGGAAATGAAGCTGGTTTACATGTAAACGGAACTGTATATAAAGAATTTTCAGATGTTCAGCATAGCAATACAGATAAAACGTCAATAACTATTTTGGTAGAGCCAGGAACTTATAATATTCAAACTAAAATTTAAGACATGCCTAAAAAATCAAATCTCTTTTATGTAGTATTCAGCATGAGTTGTTTTATTGTATTAGGATTAAGTTCTTACAAAGAAGAACAAAACATTAAAGCAGCTGAAAATCTTAGGGTTTCTGAAGGTTTTGAAAATCCTTTAGGTTTTTATGATGCTACACCAACATTTTCGTGGAAATTACCAATTTCAGAAAGAGTTTTAAGTCAGTCGGCATATCAAATCGTAGTGGCTAGCAGTCCAGATTTATTACCAAATCATGCCGATTTATGGGATTCTAGTAAGCAAATGACAGACCAGTCTGTTTGGGTGAAATACCAAGGTAAACCTTTACAATCACGTCAAAACGTATATTGGCAAGTAAAATATTGGAATCAATATGAAGAAGCTTCTAAATGGAGTAAAGTCAGTCATTTTGAGTTGGGCTTGTTAAGTAATAGCGATTGGAAAGCCAAATGGATTGGATTAAATACCAAAAAAGAAAAAGTGATGGGCAGTCAAGACAATATCATTCACAGACCACAATATTTAAGAAAAGGTTTCGAGTTGTCTAATGAGGTGGCTTCGGCGCGATTATACATAACCGCAAAAGGGGTGTTTGATGTGAGTATTAATGGCCAAGATGTTAGTGATGATGTGATGCCACCCGGTTATACACCTTACCAAGAACGCGTAGAAACCATCACTTATGATGTTACTGATTTTATCGAATCGGGGCAAAATGTGATTGGCGCAGAGTTAGCCGCTGGTTGGCATTCCGGACGTTTAGGTTGGATGAAATCCTATTGGAGTGATACCGAAACACCCAAATTACTGTGTCAGTTGGAGTTGACCATGACCGATGGCTCTAAAGAAATGATTTTATCTGATGAAACTTGGAAAGGCACCACCAAAGGACCTATTCGATTTTCAGAGATTTATGATGGCGAAACTTATGATGCTAATTTTGAAATGCCCGATTGGAATACGAATAATTTTAGTGATAAAACCTGGGAGAATGTTAACGCATTTCCGATAGTAGAATCCATTCGATTAGAGCCCAAAAGGCATACCACTGTAAAATCTAAAATAGAATTACCAGCAAAATCTATGATTAAAAACGATGGGACTTTAATTTTCGATTTTGAACAAAATATGGTGGGTGTACCACTGCTTAAAGTCCCGATGAAAAAAGGACAAACATTAAAAATTCGATGTGCAGAAAAACTATCGCCTGACGGTACTTTTTATACTGAAAACTACCGAAGTGCCGAATCAACTAACCATTACACGGCCTCAGAAGATGGTATCATAGACTGGATGCCCAAATTCACTTTTCATGGGTTTCAATATATTGAGTTAAGTGGTTTTGATACCTCCGTTGAGCCTTCAACTGATTGGGTTACCGGTATGGTGCAGTACTCCGATTTTGATGAAAACGGAACTTTTATATCATCACATGGAAAACTCAATCAATTACAAAGCAATATTGTTTGGGGTTTACGAGGTAATTTTTTCGATATTCCTACCGATTGTCCACAGCGTGATGAGCGTATGGGCTGGACGGCCGATGCGCAGGTATTTGCACCAGCATCTATATTTAACGCCGATGTATATCGTTTTTGGGCCAGTTGGCTTCAAAGTGTGAGAGAGTCGCAATTTGAAAATGGCGGTATTCCTTGGGTGGTGCCAGACGTGTTATTCAACAATAAAGTAAGTGCCGGTTGGGGAGATGCATGTACTATTATTCCGTGGAAAATATATTTAAGAACAGGCGATAAAACCATATTAGACGATAATTTTGAAATGATGAAAGCCTGGGTAGATTACCATGAATCCGTTTCAAAAAATTACATATCGAAAATGGGTGGTTTTGCCGATTGGTTGCAACCGCTTCCAGAAAATGGCGATAATAAAGGCGATACATCACACAGTTTAATTGGTACCGCTTTTTTCGCGCATTCGGCACGACTTACAGCCAAAACTGCGAAAGCTTTAGGTAAAATTGAAGCCTATGAAAAGTACAACGCTTTATATCAAAATGTGGCTCAAGCCTTCGAAAATCATTTCTTCGAGAATGGGAAAGTTAAAGAAGTTTCAGAAACCCAAACTTCGTATTTATTAGGAATGGCTTTTGATTTGATTTCCGAAGAAAATAAAGCGAATGCTAAAAAACACTTGTTAGAAAAAATAGCAGAAGCTGATAATCATTTGCGTACCGGATTCTTAGGAACACCATTATTATATGAAGTTTTAGATGAAACCGGAGAAATCGATTTGATGTACCAATTACTGTTCAATGAAACCTATCCGTCGTGGTTCTATTCCATCAATCAGGGAGCGACCACCATTTGGGAACGTTGGAACAGTTATAGTAAGGAAGAAGGATTCAACCCAATGAAAATGAATAGCTTAAATCATTATGCTTATGGTGCCGTTGGCGAATGGATGTATGAACGCATTGCAGGTATTGCGCCACTTGAGGCGGGTTATAAAACCATTAGAATTGCCCCAGAACCTAGACATCCACTTACTTCGGCTTCAGCATCGTTAAACACACCTTATGGTAAAGTGTCATCATCATGGGAAATAAAAGATGGAGTATTCAAGCTTAATACAACAATTCCACCAAATTCAACCGCGATAGTGACACTTCCGGGTAATGCCGATGCTGTTGAAGAATCCAGTCAGGTAAAACCTTCAGCCAATTCAAACGGTAAATCAGAATTTGTTGTGCAACCAGGGAACTACACCTTTCAATCACAATTGTAAAACATTTTAATCATGCAACAATTACATTTTACTTATACTTGGGTTTTAGTGCTATTATTTTCAGGATTTGTGGCTGTGAGTCAAAACGAAGAGAATAATCCAGTAATTCGTCATGTTCGCACCGCCGATCCGTCGGCTCATATTTGGAAGGATGGCAAGGTTTGGATGTACACCTCACAAGACATGGAAGATGCCACTTTTTATGATTCTATGGATGGTTATCATGCCTTTTCTTCAACCGATATGGTAAATTGGACAGACTACGGGGAAGTTTTGCACTCAAGAGATATCCCTTGGGGCGCTAAGGGTTGGATGTGGGCACCAACTGCCATTTACAAGAATAACAAGTATTATTTATTGTATCCGCATTCCGTAGCGGGATCAAAGGAAGATATGCGCTGTGGCGTGGCTGTTAGTGATGTTCCGGAAGGCCCTTTTAAGGATATAGGATGGATTGAAGGGGTTGAAGGACAGTGGTTAGACCCCTGTGTGTTTGAAGATGATGATGGCAAAGTGTATTTGTATTGGGGTGTTCGTGAGCCTAAAGTGGCACGATTAAAAGATAATCTTTTAGAATTAGCTGAAGCACCCAGAACTATTGAATATGGTAACACCAATTTTTTTGAAGCCAGTTATATGCATAAGCGGAATGGTGTTTACTATTTTTCGTACAATGCCGGATTAGGCGGTTTTTACGGAATGGCTGATAACCCCTATGGTCCTTTTGAATACAAAGGCGGTATAAACCCCAAACAACGACAAGATCATCACTCCATTGTTAATTATAAAGGACAGGATTATTTTTTCTACCATTGGCAAAATTGGAATGGCGGTTCAAAATTTAGCAGAAATACATGCATAGAGTATTTGTATTATAATGAAGACGGCACCATTCAGGAGATATACGCAACTAAGGAAGGTGTTAAAAAAATTACCGAATAAAACGATTCAATTCAATAATGAAAACTAAAATATTATCCGTTAGCGTTTTTATGGCTTTAGCCCTTTTAACAGGGTGCAAAAATCAGACAGAAAAGGCCGAAAACAATCAAAATCAAGAAACCAAAAAACCAAACATTGTTTATATTCTTACCGATCAATGGCGCGGTTCTGCTGTGGGATATGATGGAAACCCGGATGTTAAAACGCCAAATCTAGATAACTTCGCTCAAGAATCGGTTAATTTTACAAATGCGGTTTCGGTAACGCCCGTTTGTACGCCACACCGAGCGGCTTTGTTTACAGGAAGATTTCCTACCACTACAGGAATGATTGTCAATGACGTGTATCTACCAGCCGAAGAATTAACCATGGCAGAAATTTTTAAAGACGCTGGATACAACACCGCCTACTGGGGGAAATGGCATTTAGATGGTCACGGCCGTTCAACATACATTCCGGAGGAAAGACGTCAAGGTTTCCAGTTTTGGAAAGGTCTTGAGTGTTCACACAATTACACTAAAATGCCATATTATGATAATAACAACCCCGAACTAAAACACTGGAATAAGTATTCGCCTTTTGCCATTGTTGAAGACGCAGCAAAATACCTGAAAGCGCATGCGAATGATGAAAAACCATTCTTAGCGGTTGTATCAATTGCAACACCGCACTATCCGCATAATTCGGCTCCTAAGAAATATAAAGCTATGTATCCTAAAGATAGTTTAACGCTAAACCCGAATATTACCGAAAAATATGCAGAAAGATGCCGAGAAGAGCTTCAAGGTTATTATGCACACGCCACAGCTACCGATGAGGCGATTGGCCGTTTGCTTAAGGAAATAGATGCTTTAGGCTTAACGGAAAAAACCATCATCGTGTTTTCATCAGATCATGGCGAAATGATGGGCGCTCACGGCGTGAAACCCTTTGTGAAACAATTGGCTTGGGATGAATCTATTCGTGTGCCATTTTTAATTAAATATCCTGGTATTGATAAGCAAAAAGGAGCGGTTGTTAATGCGCCCATAAACACTCCAGATATTTTACCGTCACTACTAGGCCTTTTAAATATTAGTATTCCTGAAACCATTGAAGGCGAAGATTTATCCGAATTAATTAAAAATCCGGATCCTGAGGTCGATCGCGCTGCTTTAGTTATGAATGTAGCACCTTTTGGAGCTAATTTTAACGATGCTCCCTACAGAGCGATTCGCACCAGACAATATACCTATGCTATAACGCCCGATGGCCCAAGCATGCTGTATGATAATGTAAAAGACCCGTTTCAAATGACGAACCTGTTGGGGAAACCAGAATGGCAAGAGCTTCAAAATTCATTGGACGTAAAACTAAAAGCAGAACTAGTAAAAATAGGCGATGAGGTGCATCCAAGAGAATATTATTTAAAGAAATATAATTACACCTTTGACGAGAAAAAGCACGCTATTCCGTTCTGGGGATTTAACGAAGGCAAAGGTAAGCTCAAAAATGTTGGAAGTTCCAAACCTCGAGTACAATCGCCAAGACCAGTGTCAAATTAAATAATTATAATGATTAACGTACATTTCAAATAATAATCGATGAAAATTTGTAGTAAAATAGCATTACTAGTATTCGTTATACTAAACGGATTTAACATAAAAGCGCAAAACCAGCAACCCAATATTCTAGTTTTTTATATTGATGATTTAAGAACCGAACTGGGTTGCTACGGCAGTGACCGCAATTACACCCAATATTGATAAATTGGCTTCTGAAGGCTTACAATTCAATAAAGCCTATGCACAACAAGCCATTTGCGCGCCGTCTAGAATGAGTATGCTTACCGGTTTACGTCCAGAATCATTGGGTATATACAGTATTTTCACACCACTTCGTAAAATAAACAAAGACGTGGTAACATTACCCCAATTATTCAAACCAAACGGTTACAAAACCATAAGCACAGGTAAGGTATATCATCACACTGTCGATGATAAGGATAGTTGGTCGCAATTGGTGGTAAGACCATCAAAACGCTATTTGAAACCAGAAAGTTTACAAGCTATAGCCGAGCTTGAAGCGAGTGGAAAAAAGAATCCCAAAGGGCCAGCTTTTGAAGATGCTGATGTTGCTGATGAAGCCTACGTCGATGGCGAAATTGCCCAAAGTGCCATAAAAATGCTTCATAAATATAAAGACGATAAGTTTTTAATGTTCGTTGGGTTTACCAAACCGCATTTGCCCTTTAATGCTCCCAAAAAGTATTGGAATTTACACGAGCCAAGCAAGTTCAATATACCTTCTAAAGAAAAACCAAAGGATGTGTACAGATTGGCCTTGAGCAAATGGGGCGAGCTTAAAGGATATCATGGTATTCCTGAGGAAGATCCTTTAAACGATGATATTACCCGTAGGTTAATACACGGTTACCATGCCGCTGTGAGTTATATGGACGCTCAAGTTGGTAAAGTTTTGCAAACCCTGGAAACCTTAGAATTACGAGATAATACCATGATTATTTTTATGAGTGATCACGGTTATAAAATTGGCGAATACGGTACTTGGTGTAAGCATTCTAATATGGAAATTGATGTTCGTGTGCCTCTAATTATCAGCAGAGAGCGAAGTCATGCACAAGCTAGTCGTGGTAAAACTTCTGATGCTTTAGTGGAAAATGTTGATATTTTTCCAACCTTAACCGATTTATGTGGCATCAAAGGGCCTAAATTTGATGGGCGAAGCATTTTACCCGTTTTGCAGCAACCCAATACACCATTTGATGAGATGGCTTCAAGCGTCTATGCCAGAGGAAAAGATATCATGGGATGCACGGTTACCGATGGGCAATGGCGCTATACAGAATGGCGTAACTCTAAAACTCATGAGATTCTTAGTGCCGAATTATACGAGCATAAAAATAGCTTGCTTTCTTTTGAAAATCTATCAGGACAAGAGGCTTTTCAAGCGGTAGAAGAAAAAATGAAAGCCCTTATGGCAAAGCAATTTCCTAGAGATGCAGCACCATTTTTACAAAATGATTTACCAAGGAAATAAATAGTTTAGGGTTTAATTGTAAATCTGATAAAAAATTAGCGTGAATAAGACTTCTTTGCGAAAAGTGGAAAAATAAAAGTTTTACATGATAGTACAGGACACAACAGGATTATTTCTTTGTGTAGAACGGTTAAATTTGGTAGTATTAAATTCTATTGAACAACAAACCCATGAGAAAATCCGTAACTGTCTTATTTGTAGTAGTTTGTGTAGCCTTTGGTTATGCCCAACGCCAAGTAAAGAGTTTTAATGACAATTGGTATTTTATCCTTGAAGATGACCCATCATTTTCAGAAGAAACTTTTGATAATTCCACTTGGAAAAATTTAAATATTCCCCACGATTGGTCTTTTGAAAAAGGCGTAAGAAAAGGTGGGGATCAAGGCCAAGGTGGTGGTTACCATGATGGCGGTATTGGTTGGTATCGTAAGAATTTTGAAGTCTCAAAAGCGAGCTTATCAAAAATCACATACATTAATTTTGATGGTGTTTACATGAATAGTGATGTTTATGTAAATGGGCAGCATTTGGGCAAGCGCCCTTATGGTTATATTAGTTTTAGGTATGACATTTCAAAATATTTAAAAGAAGGCCAAAACAGCATCGCCGTTCGGGTTGATAATAGTTTAGAACCTTCAGCCAGGTGGTATCATCCATGTGGAATTTATGCGGCCGTTAAGCTCATTGAGGTAAATCCAACACATTTTAAACCGAATAGTATTTTTATTACTACGCCAACTATAGAAGCTGATAAAGCAGCGGTAAATATTGATGCTGAAGTTAACGGAAATCTTAAAAATTTAGATTATGAGGTTGAAATTTATGCGCCAGACGGAACGCTTCTAAACACAGAAAAAGCAAAGATTAAATATGCCAAAAACACCTTAGTTGTTGAGGTTGAAAATCCGAATTTATGGAGTCCAGAAACACCAACCTTATACAAAGCCATTACCAGAGTAAAAAAAGGGAAGAAAATCATTGATGAGGTTGAAACGATTTTCGGATTCAAAACCGTAGAATGGAAATCAGAAACCGGATTTTGGCTTAATGGCGAAAATGTAAAGCTGAAAGGTGTTTGTGAACACTGGGAAGGTGGCCCTGTTGGTGGGGCGTGGACTAAACCGCTTTTACGGTGGAAACTACAGTTGTTAAAAGACATGGGTATTAATACAATTCGTCCGTCGCATAACCCAACACCACCTATGTTTTACGATATCTGTGATGAAATTGGTTTACTGGTTATGGATGAAATTTTTGATGGCTGGCATAAAAAAGCAGCTGAAGATTACGGTAAACAAGCCTTTGATGAATGGTGGCAGCGTGATGTAACCGAATGGATTACCAGAGACCGTAACCACCCCAGCATTTTTGTTTGGAGTTTAGGTAATGAAACGCACAGCGATGTGGCGCCAGAATTGGTTAGCTTTGGTAAATCTCTAGACCCAACACGTTTATTTACTTCAGGAGCTGGAAATCCTGAAGATATGGATATACAAGGCGTAAATGGCGGGTCGGAAACAAAATCGTTCATAGATAGACAAAATGAAATAGAGTTAGAAAAACCATTTATTTCTACCGAAGCGCCTCATACCTGGCAAACCAGAGGTTATTACAGAACCCATACCTGGTGGCGCGATAATGAATTGCCTGGTACTTATGAATTGCCAAATCTCACAGAAAAGGAAATTTTCTTTTACGAAGGTTTAAACCCCAAGGATTGGCGAAACAGAAAACAACGTTTCAATTCTTCTTATGATAATGCTACGGTACGCGTTTCAGCAAGAAAATATTGGGAAGTGATGCGTGATACTCCATGGCATAGTGGACATTACCGTTGGACTGGTTTCGATTATTACGGCGAAGCAGGTTTAGTACATGGTGGTTTGCCTTTTAACCTCTTTATGGGTGGTGCTCTTGATGTGGCTGGTTTTGAAAAAGATTTATACTATTTCTACCAAAGCCAATGGACCACAGAACCTATGATTCACATGTTACCGCATTGGTCGCATCCAAGAATGGAGAAAGGCACAGTAATTCCGGTTTGGGTATATTCGAACACCGAAGAGGTGGAACTCTTCTTAAACGGAAAATCTTTAGGGAAAGATAAACCGGGAACCGTTTGGAATGAAATGCAATGCGAGTGGATGGTGCCTTACCAAGAAGGTAAACTTGAAGCTGTTGCTTATATTGATGGCAAAGAAGTGAAACGTACCTCGTTTAGAACAAGTGCCCAGCCTTCAAAACTGAAATCCTCTCTGGAAAAATTAGAGGCAGAAGACGGATTTAATTCATGTTTTATTATCACCTCAGAAAGTTTAGATGCTCAAAATAATTTGTATCCATACGGCGAAAACAAAGTGTATTATCATATTTCCGGCGATGTGAAAAAGATTTCAATGGAAAATGGAAATCCTATCGATCCTACAAGTCGTACCAAATCTGATTTCAGAAGTTTATTCTTCGGAAAAACACGTTTATTCCTGAGAGCTTTACCAAATGGGAAATCAGCATCCGTGTTTTCCGGTGCTATTTTAGGTGATAAATCCTTGTATACTTCCAATATGATTACTATATCTGTTAATCAGATTTCTATTTTAAAAGAAGCTAATATTTCAGATTTAGAGATTAATTATACTGTTGATGGCAGTGACCCAGAAATAACAGGAAAGCGATACAAGGGTGCTTTTAAAGTGGAAGATGGCACAACTGTAAAAGCTATTGTCAAACAAAATGGTAAAACTGTTTTGTCTATGGAAGAAACCTTTGGTAAAAGCGAAGGTTTGTTTTGGGGCGACGAACATTCTGCTGATATGTGGATTGGGAGAGGTGTGAATATTTCTGCGGAAGATGGCATTTTAACAGGAACAGCACAAGCAAGTACAGGCGCACACAGATTTAAAGGCTCAGGTTTTGTTGATTTTAAAGGCGGCGAAGGGTCTATTACCTGGTACCAAGAAAATGACGGCGAACCTGGAGATTACAGTATTCGTTTTAGATACATGCATAATAATGAACGGAAATTACACCCAATGAAATTGTATGTAAATGATGAATATGTAAGAGATATAGAATTTAAAGCAACAGGCGGTTGGGAAAAAGAATGGAAGTTTGTACCAACCATCATCGTTCTGCAATCTGGAGCAAACAATATCAAGCTAGAAACCACTGGAGAAAGTGCTCCGTTTATTGATGAGTTGTTTATAGATTAAGAGCATGTATACTATAATAACAATTATTAGCATATTGCTATTGGTTAACGTTCTATTGATGATGTTTAGTTGTAATAGAGATGGAAAGGGATAGATAGAGCTCTTCTAGAAGACGATAACAGGTTAAAAAAAGACGTGCGAATCACTTGAAAAGCTATGGAAATAAAATAAATATGAGTTTTAAATGAGGTCATACAGAACCTTTCTGTTCATGGTACTTACACTAATTACTATAAATAATTGCGATAATTTTGAAGAAAGATTTGGTTTAGACGTTCAATATCCATCTGATTTAGTACAATTCCATAACAATGTATTGGAGTATTATGTTAATGAAGAAAGAGATGACACCAATATCGAGCAGTTATTGCAAAGTTTTCAAGAAGATGTCTCATGGTCAACCATAGATTATATCATTAAAGTACGTGGTGGTTGACTAGTAAAAAATCATTTAAAACATGTTCAAACCTTAACAGTAAACTATAAAAATAAAGCCTTAAAATATTATCTAGATAAGAACCTATCAATAAAAATCCATCAAGGTTTAAATAACAATACCATAACCAACGGGTAATGAAGCAAGAAAAACAGTTCGTTTACAATTACAAAATAACATCATGAAGCAAATAGTAATCTACCTATGGTGTTTGTGCTCTGCAGCGCAAGTCATTCAAGTAAAAGATTTAAAATGTGAATTACAAAGTAACCCAACGGGAATAACTTCGGCTAGACCATTTTTTAGCTGGACTTTTATTGGGGACAGTATTAGTCAAGAACAGGGCGGTTTTCGTATTATGATGGCCACAAGTATTGAGAAATTAAAGTATCCAGATCTTTGGGATACAGGACCAACTAGCAAGTCAGAGACAGGGCCATACCAATATCTAGGTGAACCCTTAAGATCAGGACAAAAAGTATACTGGAGAGTTACTGTATGGGGCAATAATCGAGGAGTGTGTCATAGCGAACCTGCTTGGTTTGAAATGGGAGACATTGTAAATCAAGAAAAAGCCTTTGAACCTCCCGTTTTTGAGCAAGAGAATGGTGTCGTGAAAATTACTTTAAGCCCAGAAGATGAAGGGCGTACTTTTGAAGGTATTGGTGGTGTAAGTGCTGGTGCTTCAACCGATTTGTTATACGATTATAAAGACCCATACCGAGACCATATTCTCGACATGCTTTTTAAACCTAAATTTGGTGCTGGCTTTCAGCATTTAAAAGTAGAAATGGGTGGTGGTGAAAACTCTACTTGTGGTTCTGAACCATCTCATGCCATTACGCGCGAAGAATTAAAGAATCCTATTTCTAGAGGTTATGAGTTTTGGCTTATGAGAGCGGCTAAAGACAAGAACCCCAACATGATTTTGGAATATCTACCATGGAGTTTTCCAGGGTATTTAAAATCTAATATTTATACTAAAGAATCTGCGGAGTATTTTGTTACGTTCCTCGATGTAGCAAAAAGGGATTGGGATTTAGATATTGATTGGGTAGCAGCAGCAGAGAATGAAAACTATACCGATCGTGATTGGCTGGTAAATGAAGTACGTCCTTTGTTAGATGCAAGGGGTTATAAGAATGTCAAGATTCAAGGGCCTGATGATAATAGTGGTGACTGGCAAATATTTGAAGAATTGGAAAAGGACCCCGAATTTGATAAAGTTATTGAGGCTGCTGGGTATCATTACGTTACGGGCAGAGAGTTTACCGAAGATATGGTAGATGGCCGTGGGCGCCCAACAACAGCAAAGGCCAAAGCATCAGGTACGCCATTGTGGGCTAGTGAAGATTGGAGCTGGACGGGTAAGGACTGGGGCGGAGCTGGAGCTTTGAATTTAGCGCGTATATACAACAAGTTTTATATTAGAGATAAAATAACCAAAACACTAATTTGGGCGCCAATAGGCTCCATTTATAAATCGGTAACCTGGGATAAAGCAGGAGCCATGAAAGCCAACAATCCTTGGAGTGGCTATTATGAAGTGTGGCCAACAATTTGGGCTACTGCTCATACCACACAATTTGCGGAGGCTAATGATTGGCAATATTTAGATGAAGCTTGTGGATTGTTTGATGCGTCAACTTATAAAGGTAGTTGTGTTACCATGAAAAATAAAAATGGTTCAGACTGGAGTATGATTATCTGTACTGAAGAACCTGAGACTATTGAAGTAGCGATTGAAGAAGGTTTGTCTAAAACCCTTGTAAATATTTGGAAATCGAGCGAAGAAGAACAGTTTGTTCAGCTTGAAAGCATAGAGCCAAAGAACGGTTTATTCACAATTAAACTAGACCCTAAGTGTATTTATTCATTAACAACAACAACAGGTCAACAAAAAGGAGAATACAGTATACCGGAAGAAACACCATTTCCATTCCCGTATAAAGAAGATTATGAGGACCGGAAAGTTGGTGACTTACCAAAATACCATTCAGACCAAACAGGTAGTTTTGAAATTGTACAAAAAGAAGATGGAACCAATTGTTTAAAGCAAATAAATCCGGAGCAAGGTTATGATTGGATGCGCGTGTATCGCCGTTCAAACATAAAACCCAATACGTTGATTGGTGATGTAACATGGACGAATTTTACCTGTAGTGTAGATGTTTTTATAGAGGGTGGTAATGTAGAACTGGGCGGTCGTGTTCAAGGGAGTTATTTGAAAGGTTATAGATTCATGCTTGAAAAAAACGGAAATTGGACGCTAGTTTTCGATAAGCAGACCCTTGCAAAAGGGAGCATTGAAAATTTTGATGGTAATGTATGGCATCAATTGAAATTGACATTCAAGGACAAAGCAATAGAAGCTTTTGTGGATGGTCATACCATAACAAAAGTTAGCCATAACAAAAAGTCTGGTTATGTAATGTTAGGAAGCTCATATGATGGTAATTTATTCGATAATCTTGAAGTAAAGCCGTAACAGAAAGAGATATATTTTGATGAAGTTTTAATGAGAAGAGTTCTGAATCATTTGCTTTTTTCGTTAAAGTGTTAATGGGTTGCAATCCTATAGCGTTAACTTATATAAGTTTACCCAAAAAACAGGACAGTTAAGGATAGTTTTGCCGCTAAACCCAACTAAATTCGAGGTTTCTGATATTTAAGCATTCGAGGCGCATTACATTTTGTTAAAGGAGAAACTTTTTAGGTTCTAAAATGGTATGTGTAGTACTAAAAACCTTGTAGTCTTTTATGATTGACATATAATTAATCTGAAAAATGAAATTGAATAAATAAATTAAAACTAGAAAAATGAAAAATATACTCTTTGTATTATTCTTACTAAAGGTGATGTTTGTGTCTGCACAATCTTTACAACATCCTATCATTCATATAACCGCTGATGAACGTGCAGAAGTGTTAGATAAAATAAATAAATACAGTTGGGCTCAATTTGCACAAAATGAACTAAAGAAAAACGTAGATGCTAAAGTGGCTGCGCATAAATCAAATCCAGCACAAACGATTAATGCAATTATTGCTTTGGCTGTTGATGATAATCTTGCAGAAAGCGAAGTTGGAAGTGCAAATAACGAACATTTTAAAGTATTAAGTTCAGCAGCACATGCAGGGATGCTTTACTATTTAACAGAAGATGAAGATTACGCGCAATATGCAGCTGATATAATTTGGCATTATTTTCAAGAATTAGCACCTAGAACTCCTGAAACAACTGCTATTTGTGGTAATTACTTTTTCGATCCAAGAAGTACATACCCTTATTTGGCATACGCCTATGATTTTATTTATAATTTTTTAAACACTCCAGGAACTCAAGTTTATGATAAAACTGCTGGTACACGCATAGCTTACAGTAATGAAACCGCACAAAAAGCAATGAAAAATGTTGCAGGAAATGCATTGTTAGAATCTGGTGGAGTAGATAACAAGTATGGTAAATTGGTTTCCAATCACCCAATTCTTACTGCTCCTGGAGCTTTAGCAGCAATTCTATGTATAGATGACGATACTGAAAGAGAACGTCTTTTTAAAGTTTTTTGGGATACAGGAACACAAAGACAAAATTCTTTTACAAGAACAGTGATGCCAATCTTTGGCGAACAAGGTATTTGGCCAGAATCTACAAGTTATAGTTTTATGTCTCGTATTCAATTGGTGTTAAATATGGTAGATAGAATTAAACCAGAATTAGACGTAATTCCTCAATACAGGAATGTTTTGGATGGAGTATTCTTATTTGAGAACCTTCGTCATCCAAATAGGTCTTATGTGCGTTATGGCGATTCCAAACGCTATAATGATGGATCTAAATCTTTATTCAGATATGTATTAAGTATTGCAAAAAGAAAAGGATATACTGATTTACAAGATAAAGCAGAAACTGCACTAGCACAATACTATAATGTTGAAGGTGGACGAAATCAACCTTTTGGCACTTCAGCTTTTGGTGGTCTAGATCATCTTGGTTTATTTTGGGGAGAAGAATTTCCACTGAATTCAACTCAGAAATTTGACTATAAACCAACAGTTATCGTTAAGCATGCAGGTGTTGCTTTGCAACGTAATTACACAGAAACTAACAATGAGTTATATGGTTTATGTGGTATTATTGGTGGCGCACATTATGTCCATTCACATGCCACTGGTATTACAATGGAGTTATATGGCCTAGGTGATATCATGGCACCTAATGGAGGTATGCCTATTTCTGTAGCTGAACGAAAATTACCAATACACACTAATTATTTTAGAATTTATGCAGGGAATAACACTGTAATTGTCAATGGGAACTCCAAAGGAAGACAAAGTGGTTCATGGGCAAGCAATTCTTATGTATGGCAAAATACAACAGTTAATAAAGCAGCGGAACCAGCGCATCTAGAGGATCCTTTGAGTACAAATTTTAGTTTTGCTACTCAGTTTTTAGATGATAATATAAATAATTGTGATCAACAACGTACGTTAAGTACGATTAGAACTAGTCCAACAACAGCATATTATTTTGATATCTTTCGTTCAAAGTCATTAAACACAAATAATTTTCATGACTATATTTATCATAACATTGGAGATGCTACGACTATTAAAACTTTAGATGGTTCAACCCTTCCAGTTTCCGCAACGAACCGATATCAAAACGATGTAGGAGATCCAGTACAATCTCCAGGTTGGCGCTTTTTTGAAAATACAAATGTTACAGAACCAACAAATGAAGCTTTACACATTCGTTTCGATTTAGATGCAACTAATTCTTATATGAATATGTTTGCACCTGCTGGAGTTACTCGAGAATATACAAAGGCATTAGGGCCTGCAACTCGAGAAGCACTAAACGGCTATGTAAAAAAGAAAACACAAGTTTTAGCCATTAGGCAACAAGGTGAAGCTTGGGATAAACCATATGTATATGTTTTTGAACCTTCAAAATCTACAAACCCTAGTGTAAAGTCAGTTTCACACATAATGGATGGTGAGGTTATTGCAGGCGCAAAAGTCATTTCAGAAGTAAATGGTGCTAAAATAACAGATTACATATTCTCTAATGCTTCTAGTACTTCAGTTTCTCATCTTGATATTAATTTTACAGGTGAATTTGGTATCGTACGTACAGCAATAAAAGATGGAAAAACAAATGTTTCTTTGTATTTAGGAAAGGGTAGTACCCTAAAATTTTTGGATGAAATAATTACTGGAGATACACAAGATAAAGCCTTTAAGGAATTTGTATTAAATTATGAATATTTTTCTAATATACCTGAAAATAATTTTAGAATTGAAGTTAATAGTGAAACATGTTCTGGTAAGAATAATGGAAAAATAACAATAAACGCTTTAGAGAAATTTAACTATGAAGTTTCATTAAATAATGTTAATTATGAGTTTACAAATCAAACAGTAATTGAAAATTTAACTCCTGGAAGCTATGATTTTTGTATTGGTATTTCAGGGAACGAATTTAAACAATGCTATCAAGTAACTGTTGATGAAGCACCGGCCTTAACGGGTAAAATTAGTAGCACCAAAACAGGAAAAGTAGCCATTGAAATAGAAAAAGGAAACGCACCATTTAAGGTAATTAAAAATGGTGTACTCGTTTTAGAAACGGCTGCTACGCAGTTTACAATTGATGGGGAGCAAGGCGATGAGATTGTAGTAAAATCAGATGCTGAATGTCAAGGTAAAATCATGTCAACAATTGATTTCTTGTCCAACGTTCAAGTGTATCCCAACCCAACTCAAAATACATTTACTATTGTCTCAGGTAAGGCTGATTGGGCTCAGGTTAGTATTTACAATATACTTGGCTTGCAGGTATACTCAAATAATCAGGTACAAAATAAACTAGTCTTAAATGCGCAAGATCATCATATGACCAGCGGAATGTATTTTGTAAGTATTCAAAATCAAGATGGCAAAATACATACCTTTAAATTAATGATCGATTAATTCAGAATCATGAAACTTCAAATTATAACAATTGGTTTATGCTTATTTCTGGCAGCTTGTAAGTCCAATAAAAAAGACATGATTGGAGATAATAATCAAACCGAATTAGTCGATTATTTCGCTGATAACGGTTACGGTAACGCCGTGGCTGTGGTGCAACATCCAGCAGGAATTTTTCACAAAGGAGTTACATATGTCTGTTATCAAGGTCCTTTGGAAGACCCGTATGTGGCTTCATATAACCATAATACGAAAGAATGGAAAGGGCCTTACAAAGCAGGAGTTAGTGAAATGGGTAAAGATCCTAACCGTAAAACCGATAACCACGGCAAACCTTCAATGATGATAGATGATGCGGGTTATATTCACATTATGTTTGGCGGACACGGTGGTACGAAAGCTATTGGAGAAAATAAGCTTGGAAACCATCACTACGGAAAAAACAAACATGTGGTTTCTAAAAATCCTTTGGATATTTCTGGTTGGGAGGAATTAGAAAATATTTCACCATTTGGTACTTACAACCAACTTATAAAAATGGATAATGGGGATATCTACTTGTTTTACAGGCATGGTGCACACAGAAGTAATTGGGTTTATCAAAAATCCTCTGATAATGGAAGAACTTTTGAAGATCCTGTTTCGTTTTTAAAACACAAGCGCAGGACAGATATGGCAGCTGTAGATTCTTGGTATCCTTGGTTGAGTAGAGGTAATGGATACGATATTATTGTGGCGTTTGATTATCATATTTGTAGAGATAATAAAAATGCGCAAGATCCACGTGGGCATATTCCAGAAAGACATAACCTGTATTATATGGTTTTTGATACAAAGTCGGGGCAATGGAGAAATGTTAAAAATGAACCATTAGAGATGCCTTTAACCAAGGAAATGGCAGATGAAAAGGCTTTGGTTAAGCAAATACCCAATGATTGGACCTTTCAAGGGATAACCGATGTAGACCCCAATGGCAACCCACATGTTGCGGTGTTGGTTGGTCCAGACGTAGGTGAAAACAGAAGTGGTCCTAAACGTATACAACTTTTTAGATGGGATGGACAAGCGTGGTTACAAGGTAGTACCAATAATCTGCCCAAAGGTGATGCAGATATTGAATTAAAATCTGCTACAGAAGTAAGTTTGTATTTAGAAAGTCAAATCAAAAAGAGTGTTGGCGAAATAAGTAGATGGGATAGCTTTGATGGAGGGAATACGTTTAGTAAAGGCCCTGTTTTTTTAAGTCGAAAACATTCTGGATTTGTGATATCTTCTCTAATAGATAATCCACATCCGGATGCTAGAATAATTGTTGGCGAAAAAGTATCAGGAACAGATTTCAGAAAAATGTATGTGTTAGGAGATAATGGCCCGATTCAGCGTTTAAAAAGTGAAGCAAATGTTTTACAAAAAAAGTAATAAAATAAATCCAAAATAATGAATAAATTAAACAAACTAGGCTATTTAATAATCCTAGTTATTTGTTTCTCCTGTGGAAATAAAACCAAAGCATCACAAGCAGAAACCCAAAAAAGAAAAGAAGCAAATCAACCACCAAATATTGTATTCATTTTGTCAGATGATCAAGCATGGACAGATTATAGTTTTATGGGGCATGAGCATATTGATACACCACGCTTAGACCAATTTGCTTCTGAGAGTTTAACTTTTACACAATCCTATGTGCCAACACCATTGTGTTCACCATCTTTGGCAACAATAATAACGGGGTTATATCCAAAAGATCATGGTATTTTAGGAAATGATAAGGTCTATGAACGTGGAAATATCCGTGGGAAAGAAAGAACAGAAGCCTATAAACCTGTCATTTCTGCTTTTGAAAAACAAACCACACTTCCAGATATGTTGAAAGAAAAAGGGTATTTATCGTTTCAAACCGGTAAATGGTGGCATGGTAACCACAGAGTTGGTGGTTTTGATTATGGAATGACGCACGGTGACCCAGAACGTGGGGGGCGTCACGGTGATTTTGGTTTACAAATTGGTAGAAAAGGATTGGATACCATTAATAGTTATTTAAATTTAGCTGCTAAAGAAAAGAAACCCTTCTTTTTATGGTATGCACCGTTTTTACCACATCAACCACACACGCCCCCGCAACGTTTGCTAGATAAATATTTATCAAAAGCACCTACCGAATATGTAGCAAAATATTGGGCCATGTGCGAATGGTTTGATGAAACTTGCGGACAGTTATTTGATTTGATTGAAGCCAAGGGACAAATGGAAAATACCTTGTTTGTTTATGTGTGCGATAATGGTTGGGTACAAGAACCAGATAAAAATACCTATGTAAAAACATCGAAAAGGGCGCCTTACGATTTAGGAATTAGAACACCTATTATGTACAAATGGAAAGGGAAAATTGCACCAAAAATGGACAACAAGACAATAACCAGTAGTATAGATATGGTGCCCACAGTATTGGGTATTTTAGGTATTGAAAAACCAGCAAATTTACATGGAGTAAGTGTTTTAGATGAAGAAACACTGGCTGAACGTAAAGGTGTTTTTGGGGAAGTGTATGCACACGATTTTGATACGATAGAAAATAGCATGTTCTACAATATGGCGATTTTCCCGCCGTATAAAATCATTATTCCAGACCCTGTTAGAAAGAAAGACGAAGTGGTACAACTCTTTAATATTGAAGTAGACCCGTTTGAGCAACATAACCTAGCAGATGCAAATCCAGATATTGTTGCGGATTTAACAGCAAAAATTACTGCATTTAGAGCTGAATAATTCAAATTGTAATAAAGAAATATTCAGATGAAGCGTAGAGATTTTATTCAGTTGTCAACCATAACAGGTGTTGGGCTATCGCTTTCAGCAACTAGCTTGTTAAGTTCATGTACCAATGAGATAAAAGAATTTCATTCGCCTGAATACAGAAAACTAGTTTTTGATTTATTGAAGGAATGGTGTGACGGGATGATAAAAACTCAAATTATAAAGCCATCAGACCCTAAAGTTCATGGGTTATTCGATTGTCCCGCCTGCGACACAGTACATGCGCGAGTCATGGATGCTGTATATCCGTTTTTTTATATGGCCAAAGCAACAGGAGATAAAAAGTATCTCGACGCCGGTATCGCATCTTTTGAATGGGGTAAAAACGTAACAAGGGAAGATGGCGCATGGACTAATGATTTAGATCCAAAATCTTGGGATGGAACCACGGTTTTTGGAGCTATAGCCTTGGCAGACACCTTGAAATATCGCGGCGATTTATTAGATGAAAGTACTCGTAACCGATGGTACAAACGTTTAGAATCGGCAACTGAGTTTGTGTACAATAGATTCCCTGCGGTGGGTAGTGGCAATATTAATTACAGTGCCACAACAATTTACGCACTTCATTTAATTGGGAAGTTGTTAAACAACCAAAAGTATTTAGAAAGAAGTAAAGAATTAGTTTCCCAAATAAAAAGTCATTTTTCTGAACCCAACGCTTTGTTATTTGGAGAGATACAAGGAAAGAATAAAAAAGCGCTAAGCCCAAAAGGTTTGCCAGGTATAGATTTGGGCTATAACATTGAAGAATCCTTGAATAACTTGGTGCTCTATGCGTTGGATGAAAATGATGAGGAATTATTGAAGTTACTAAAAAAATCCTTGGATGCGCATTTAGATTTTATTTTACCCGATGGGGGCATAGACAATAGTTTTGGAAACAGAATGTTTAAATGGACCTATTGGGGAAGTAGAACCAGTGATGGTATGCAACCAGCCTTTAGTTTTATGGCTAATTATAATCCAGCTTTAGGTACCGCTACTTTTAAAAATACTGAACTTTTAAAGTCATGTACCCATAAAGGATTGTTACATGGAGGTCCACATTATGTGTCTCATGGTATCGAGCCTTGCGTTCATCATACCTTTGCACATGCTAAGCCTTTAGCAACTTTGCTTGACCATTGGGAACACTTACCGAAAATAGATAAATCTGAACCTCTTCCTAGAGCTGTAGCAAATGGCGAAACCTATTTTAGGGAGTTAGATGTTTCCTTATTTGGTAAAGGCGACTGGAGGGGTACAATTTCTGCGTATGATTCTATCTATAGTCAAAGAAATGATGTAAGGCAAGTCACTGGAGCTTCACTTGGAGTTTTGTATCATAATAGAGTAGGATTATTATGTACGGCAAGCGTAGCAATTTATAAAACATTGGAAGCCTATAATCAGCAACCACAGCCAGATAAAGATTTTGCACTAACACCAAGAATAGAAACCTTTAAGGAAAATGTTTGGTACAGCAATTTATTCGATTTAGAAGCCACTTTTACATCAAAAGACGATACCACTAAAATTGAATATAAAGCTAATGTTCAATTAAAAAACGAAGCTTTTGAGATAGTAAAAGAAACGGCTTCAAATTTCAATTTAGATTATACCGCAACTTCTGAAAAATTAGAAATACTCGCAACTACCAATGAGGCTATAAAAACACCTACCGCTTTTGTATTACCAATAGTATCACCAACAGGGGAAAAAGTAAATCAAGTTTCAGAACATGAAGTTACTATTGAAAAGCCAGGGGGAACAGTAAAAATCACGTCAAGTACAGCTATAAAAATAAAAGACACACCAAAAGCGAGACTATTTAATATGGTACCAGGCGTAGAAGCAGTGCCATTAATTATGCCTTTTGAAGATAAAAATCAAGTTAAAATTACAATCAAAGTTATTTAAAATCACATGAAATATATTGTTAGCATAAGTCTACTATTCATTTCAATATTCACATTTGCAAATGAACCGTTGTTGCAAAATAGCTATTTAAGAAACGGGCAAAGCCTAAATGGTAGGTGGCATTATATTGTGGATGTTTACGAAACAGGATATTATAACTACAGAATGGAGCCTCATGATGGTACAGAAAATCCTGGTTCTAGCGCCTACTTTTTAAATAAAAAACCACAAAATAAAACGGATAGGGTAGAATACGATTTTGATACAGCCCCTACTTTGATTGTTCCTGGAGATTGGAACTCACAAGAAGAAAAACTGTTTTATTACGAGGGTACCGTTTGGTATAAAAAGTCATTTAATGTTGAAGATTATGACGCTTCGAAACGTTACTATGTACACTTTGGTGCAGTTAACTACCGAACAGATGTCTATTTAAATGGAAAGAAATTAGGAGTTCATGTGGGTGGATTTACACCTTTTAATTTTGAAATGACACATCTCTTAAAAGAAAAGGATAACTTTTTAATTGTAAAAGTAGATAATAAACGAGCTGCAGATGAAGTACCTACATTAAGCACAGATTGGTGGAATTACGGGGGTATCACCAGAGATGTCACTATTTATGAGTTAGATGAAACCTTTATTGAAGATTATAAAATTCAACTCACTAAAAATAACAATAAGGAGGTTTCAGGATACATTAAATTAAATGGAGAAAATAAGGGAAATCAAAACGTTAGCCTTTCCATTCCAGAATTAAAAATAAATAAAGCCTTTATTACCGATGATGAGGGGTATGTTGAGTTTGAATTTCCTGTAAAACGTCTAAGTTATTGGAGTGATACAAATCCGAAATTATACGATGTAAACATTGCTATTTCAAAAGATAACATATCAGATAAAATTGGATTTAGAACTATTGAAACCAATGGGAAGCAAATTTTATTAAATGGCGAAAAAATATTTTTAAAAGGGATTTCTATCCATGAAGAAAACGTCATGCGTGGTGGTAGAGCATGGTCTATTGAAGATGCCAAGGTATTGTTAGGTTGGACCAAAGAATTGGGTTGTAATTATGTGCGTTTAGCACATTATCCGCATAGCGAAAACATGATTCGTTTAGCAGACGAAATGGGTATTTTAGTTTGGGAAGAAATACCTGTGTATTGGACGATTCAATGGACAAATACCGAGACCTACAAAAAGGCTGAAACTCAGCTAACAGAACTTATTCAACGCGATAAAAACAGAGCTTGTTCTATCATTTGGTCAATGGCCAACGAAACGCCTACATCTAAAGAGCGTTTAACATTTTTAACCAATTTAGCTTCAACAGCCAGAAAACTAGATGACACACGTCTCGTTAGTGCGGCTTTGGAAGACCATGGTAAAGATGAGGACAAAAATATCATGATTGTTGAAGATGAATTTGCTGAGGTTGTAGATGTGTTAAGTTTCAATCAATATTATGGTTGGTATGGCGGTAAAATTGATAACATCAAAAACATACGTTGGGAAATAGATATCGATAAACCAGTCATTATTTCCGAGTTTGGTGCTGGTGCGCTTCAAGGATATCATGCCGATAATATGACCCGTTGGAGTGAAGAGTTTCAAGAATTATTATATGAAGAAACCCTACCTACTTTGGCTAAAATTCCTGGAATTAGTGGTATTACCCCATGGACTTTGGTAGATTTTAGGTCGCCAAGACGCACTTTAATTCCATACCAAAACGGCTGGAACAGAAAAGGGCTAATTTCAGAAACAGGAAATAAGAAGAAAGCGTTTTATACGCTACAGAAGTTTTATAAAAACATTAAATAAATAACAATATTATCATGAAAAAACTTGTCTGTTTAGTAGCTGTAATTGGCTTGTTAATCAGTTCTTGTAAATCCAAAACAGCTCAGGAGCAAGCGATTTCCGAAGAACCTTCAAAACCTAATGTATTGTTTATTTCAGTAGATGACTTAAACAATATGATAGGACCCATTGACAATTTTTCAAATGTAAAAACCCCAAATTTTGATAGGTTAGCTGAAATGGGCGTAACCTTTACAAATGCACATGTTCAAGCGCCACTTTGTGGCCCTTCTAGAGCGTCCATCATGACGGGGTTGCGACCCTCTAATACTGGTATTTATGGAATGGCACCCGATAATGAAGTGCGTCGAGATGGTAATCCAGCAACAAAAGATATAACCTTTCTTCCAGAGTATTTTAACAATAACGGCTATCACACCATGGGGATTGGTAAGTTGTTTCATAATCATGCACCAGATAGTGTATTTCATGAATCAGGAGGACGCGTAAAAGGGTTTGGACCATTACCTAAAAAGCGCTTTGTATGGGATGGTTATGGAAAGGGTATTAAAGGTGTTCATGGTAGAACGAGTACAGACTGGGGTGCATTTCCTGAAAATGATAGCTTGATGCCTGATCATTCATCGGCCACCTGGGCTATTGAGCGATTACAACGCGATTATGATAAACCCTTCTTTTTAGGTGTTGGATTTTTGCGTGTACATGTGCCGTTATATGTACCTCAAAAGTGGTTCGATTTGTATCCTTTGGAAGCTATTGAAACACCACCTTATAAAGCAGATGATTTGGCTGATATTCCAGATGTTGGTTTACAAATTAACGATTTACCTATGATGCCTACCACAAATTGGGCGATTGAAAGTGGTGAGTGGAAAAAAATGGTACAAGCCTATTTGGCTTGTATCAGTTTTGTAGATAACCAATTAGGCCGTGTTTTAGATGCTTTAGAAAATAGCAAGTATGCTGATAATACGGTTATTGTGTTGTGGTCAGACCACGGGTATCGCCTCGGGGAAAAAGGCACCTTTGCTAAGCATGCCCTTTGGGAAACCGCTACGAAAGCACCGTTGATGTTTGCTGGGCCAAATTTACCAAAAGGAAAAAAGATTGATGCTCCAGTTGAAATGTTATCCATTTACCCAACCTTACTCGAGTTAAGCGGTCTCCCAGCTTATTCCAGAAATGAAGGTAAAAGTTTGGTGTCTATGATGAACAAAAATGAAGGTGTCGAAGACTCTTTTGCATTAACTACCTATGGTATGAATAATCATGCGGTGAGAACAAATCAGTTTAGATATATTCAATATGAAGATGGTACTCAAGAGTTGTATGACCATGCTAACGACCCTAACGAATGGATAAACGTAGCCGGAAATGAGGAGTACAAAGAAAAATTAGAGGAGTTGAAGCAATTATTGCCCAACACAAATGTAAAATGGGACGAAAAATCGAAATATACCTTTCAACCTTATTTTGTAGAGCAGAAAGCGCGTACTAGCGCCGAAAATTAAAACTAGTTGAGGTTTAGGGTTAATTAGTTTTCGGGTGATATTTATCTTAATCAGAATGTCTTATAAAATCCAGAAGTTTATCTCTGTTTTTTTTTGTTTTTATAATATTTTTTGCAGCATACTACAGGATAGGTAAAGCCTAAAAGTTAAGTAATTTTATTTCTTAATTCATTCTTAGAAAAATGAATATTACTTGTAAAATAATCAGAACAATAAAAATGTTATGAAAATAAAAGTACTACTGTTGTTTTTAATTCTAATTATACAAAGTAATGCACAAGATTATCCTTTCAATTTGCCCGACAATATAGAAGCCACTTTAAATTTGAAGACGGATTCTCAAGAGCCTTTCAATAATTTATTATTAGGAACAAATATCCATCATTTTAGCACGAATCAAGAAAAAGATTTTGTGAAGTTGTTTAACCCGATTTCGGTACGTTTTCCTCATGGTTTATGGGCTAATTGGTATGATTGGAGAAGAGATGTGTCTAGGCTTTTTGGAGAAGAAAAGTTTGAGTACAAACAGGGCGTTGATGACACCCCTAGAATGAAGGAGGTCGATTTTTTGGCCAATTTGTATATTTTTGATAACAATAATATTAAAGTAGGAATTGATGGTTTAACCGCATTAAATTCTGAACGTAAATCCAATACAGGAAAAGGGTTCAGTATGATGTGGACCTTTAATATGAGTGCTGATGGTACTGATTTTAATAATGGTTGTCAAGAAAGTGTTGCGCGTTATCAAGATTTAATTAATAGAGGGTTTGAAGTTAAAGATGTTGAAATGGGTAACGAGAATTTTTATCCAGGACAGAGAAGTTCAATAATACCTAATGCAGAAGATTATATTGCTAGGGCAAAATCTATGTCGGCTGCTCTAAAGGAGCTAGATCCAAATATTAGAGTATCTATACCTTTGCTACGGCGCGATAGTTGGGCTAACCCAAATTGGAATAGTGACTTAACTGTAGACCAATCTTATTTTGACGCCGTTACCATTCATACCTATGTAGGTTCAGATCCAGATGATGCTAGCAACAGCGATGAAGCGTTTAGCACAGCCTTAACTGCCAGAAAGCATTTATTAGCTTCAATTACAGATTATCCACGTAAAGTAACGAATAAGCCTATTTGGTTAACCGAATGGGGTGTAAAATCTGGAGGGCCTAACGCGGTATCTGCACTAGGAGCTGTAGATTGTTTTTTAATGATGAGCGAAAATCAGGATATTTTTGAGCGTGCCAATTGGTTTAGTACCAATGGTAAATTGAATTCAATGTTGGTTTGGGAAGAATATATAGATGGGCAAGGTAAGATCAAAGAGCGAATAAAATACCCTTTAGAGAAAACCTTATTTGGGTCGGCCTACGAAATTACCCGAAGTATTCTTGAAAATAGTACATTGATAGGTAGTGATATGCAATCTCCAAATCTTATTGAAGGTGTAAAAGCTGTGAGCGCCAGAGTAGTTTGGAAAGATGGTAAAGCTACAGTTTTGGCTTTAAATTTAACCGATAAGGATGTGGTTTTTAATGTATCAGTTGACGGTGGAAGTTTTACAGATACTTACATACATAAAGCTATGGCATTTTCTGCTGTAGATGAAGAGCGTGCCGTACCCTATAATGATAGTCCGTTATCTCTAATCAAAGAGGGAACAGGCCAAATTATTCTTCCAAAATTATCAATTAATACCATAGCCTTAAGTGGTGTTGATTTTACAGAGGTTTTACCTTCCAATAATTTCAATATTGAAACTATAAGCGAAACTTGCACAGGCAGAAATAACGGGAAACTCATTATAAATACCTTGCGCACTAGAAATTATAGTGTACAAATTGCTGGGCTTGATTATAGTTTTACAAAAGATATAACTATCGAAAATTTAAATCCTGGTAATTACAGTTTCTGTATCACAGTTGATGGAGAAGATTTTAAACAGTGTTTTAGTTTAGAAATTGAATCTGGAAATTCTATTTCTGGTAAAATAGCCCAAAATAAAGACAAGGCAACCATTACTATTGAAAGTGGCGAAGGGCCTTATGTGGTTATTAAAAATGGTAATTTGTTAATGACAACAAACCAAAAATACATAGAAATAGATGTGGCTCATGGTGATGAAATTGATGTTAAGGCCAAAGCGGACTGTCAAGGTAAATTGTCTAAAAAAATAAATATGTTAGAAAATATCTTGGCGTACCCAAATCCATCAAAGGGTGTGTTTGATATATATATTCCAAATGACTTTAAAGAGGTGAGTTTACATATGTTTAATGTTTATGGTCAGTTAATTTCAAATCAGGTTCATACTGTAAAGGAAGGTAGGGTACATATTGATATCTCTAATAAACCTGCAGGCATTTATTTTGTAAAAGTAGGTTTAGAAAATAAGGCTACGGTTAAAATTATTAAGCAGTAAAAAATTGAAATGCATAAAATAGTTATCTACGGTATTAGTTTATTAGTGCTGTTGTTGGCTTGTAAAAGCGGAAAAGGGGAAACTACAATAGAACTAAACCCACAGTGAAGTAGGGTAAAGACTTTTTTGAACTAATGAAGAATACTATTCTAACTTTCTGGATTGTCTTTTGTGTACTTATGCTAAGCGCTCAAAATACCACTAATATTAATTCTAAATTACTCCAAGAAATATGGTCGGCAAAATGGGTATCACATCCTGATATAACTGGAGATGAAACGGGGGTGTATTTATTTAAGAAAGTCTTGTCTTTTAAAACAATTCCCGAAGATTACGTGATTAATATTTCAGCGGATAACCGTTATGTGTTATACATAAATGGCAAAGTGGTAACTCGCGGTCCTGCGCGTTGCGATTTAAATCGGTGGCTATTTGATACGGTAGATATTGCACCATATCTTAAAGTAGGCGAGAATCATATTGCAGCAAAAGTGTGGAATATGGCACAGCTTAAGCCAGTCGCTCAAATGTCGCTTAAAACAGGTTTAATCATTCAAGGGAATACAGAACAAGAACAAGAAATTAATACCAATACAACGTGGCGTGTAGTTATTGATGAGGCTTATTCCTTTTATAAAATTATGGACCTTAGACGTTTTTATGCTAGCGGACCCGGAGAAAAATTTAATGCCGATCTACATCCGTGGTACTGGAAAATATCAGATAATGAAATATCATGGAAAAAAGTAAAAGAAGGTAATAATGGTATGCCCATGAATTACTATAATATTACTGGAAAAACAGATAAACGCCTGTTGTGTCCGCGTTCCATTCCAATGATGGAAAAGAAAAAGCAGGACTTTGCTGAGGTAAGAAGAATGGAAGGTGTAAAAAATGCAAAGGATTTGATAGCCGGCAGTAAACCTGTTAAAATTCCTGCTAATAAGACCGCCGTTATTTTATTGGATCAAGGGCATTTAACCAATGCCTATCCGCAACTAAAGTTTAGTAAAGGGCGAAATAGTACTATTAAAATAACCTATGCTGAGAGTCTTTTTATCCCCAAAGATGGTAAGCCAACTTTTGATAAAGGCAATAGAAACGACGTTGAAGGAAAAGTCATGTGGGGGAATTATGATATCATTGAAGTAGATGGCGGAGATGATAGGTTTTTTGAACCACTTTGGTGGCGCAGTTTCCGTTATGTTGAATTAAAAATTACAACAGGAGAAGAACCATTAATTCTTGAGGGGTTTAGTAGTGAGTTTACAGGGTATCCATTTAAGTTAAAGTCCAGTTTTGAAAGTGAAGACTCCCGTATGAGTGCTATTTTTGATGTGGCTTGGAGAACCCAACGTTTATGTGCTGGTGAAATCTTTTTTGATTGTCCGTACTACGAACAACTACAATACACGGGTGATACGCGTATACAGGGACTTAATACGGCCTATGCTTCTGGTGACACGCGATTGTGGAAAGATGCCATTCAAGATTATTATGATTCTCGATTGCCGTTCGGACTAACACAATCACGCTATCCAAGTAGCACACAACAAATCATAGCGCCTTTTTCATTGGTTTGGATTACCATGGTGAATGACTATATGATGCATTGTGAGGATGTTCAATTTATAGAGAAAATGGTTCCAGCTATCCTCGATATTCTTAATTGGTATGATGCACGTGTAGCTGATAATGGCATGCTTGGTAAATTGGAAAGTTGGCTTTTTGTAGATTGGGTTGATGCATGGAAAACGGGATACCCGCCTTTAACCAAGGAAAAAAAATACTCTGCTGTTATTGGGATGCAATATGTTTATACCATTCATAAAGCCATGGAAATATTTGATGCCTACGGCATGACTGGACTCAAAAATAAATGGGCTCTAAAAGCAAAAGTTACTCAAAATTCAATATTAAAACATTGTTGGGATGAGGATAAGCAATTGTTAGCCGATACCCCAGAGAAAAATACTTTTAGTCAACATGCCAATGTTTTAGCTATATTAAGTAACACTTTTGAAGTAGCCCAAGAAAAAGAACTCATGCAGCGCGTTTTTAACAATAAGGAGATAGCACAAACCTCATTTTACTTCGATTTTTATAAGATAGCAGCGCTTAAGAAGGTAGGATTAGGTAATATGTATATATCAACTTTAGATACGTTAAGTGGCTTACTTGATAAAGGACTTACTACATTTCCTGAGAAAGCGGATCCAACGCGTTCCGATTGTCATGCTTGGAGTGCATCACCTTTGTACTATTATTTAGCGCTGGTATGCGGCATAGAACCTGCTGCTCCAGGGTTCAATTCAGTACGAATCGAACCTCATTTGGGAGATTTAAATTGGGTCAAGGGCTCAATGCCGCATAAACTAGGTGAGATTAAAGTCAACTTAAAGAAAACAAAGAGTAAAAAGATTATAGGAACTATTTTTCTTCCTGAGGGGCTTACGGGAACCTATATCCAAAATGGAAAACAGATAATTTTGAAAAGTGGAGAGAATCAAATGAATGAATAAATTGTAATAACATCTTTGTCGTTAAATTAACATGAGAATATTTTCTAAGATTATACTAATTGTATTTTTATTGGTAGCGTTTTTAGCTACCTCTCAATCAGAGATAGATACCAACCAAAAACCCAATATCATTTTTATTATGGCTGATGATTTAGGTTGGACAGATTTAAGTTCGCCTAACACAAGTCTAGGAAATGGGTCAAAGTATTATGAAAGTCCTAACATAGATAAATTGGCAGCGCAAGGTATGTCATTTACTTATGCCTACACGCAACAAAACTGTCAACCTACACGTGCGGCACTTCTTAGTGGGCAATATGCTACAGGTCCTCAAAATGGCGTGTATAATGTGGGGAGTCTAAAAAGAGCTTCAAAAGGAGTTATTACAGCTATTACGCCTCATACTCAAAATAATTATTTGAAGGAACAGTGTATTTCCATGTTTAAAACTATCAAGACTGAGGGCTATCATACGGCATGGTTTGGAAAGTTTCATGCCATAAAAGAGGGTAAGCATGCTGAGAGTTATTTAGGTGTTGACTATAATTTAGCACTTCGGAAAGAAACAAACGCCATTGTAAATGGAGTAAAAGTAAGAAATGAATTTTTTGCACAAAACGATGATGCTAAAGGTTGGATTTTTAGCCATGAAGGATTAAAAAGATTTGCTCAGCCCTACGACACTACTTACATACAAAATGTGCTAAAGCCTATACAAAATGGAAATGATCCTTGGCTATTAGAAGGTACCCCTAAGCACCTTACTGATGCTCTGGGAGATGCGGTTGTAGATTATATAAAAGATCGCTCAAAAGAAGATGCTCCATTTTTTGCTTATATCCCTTTTCACGCTGTACATGTTAGCATACTTCCGCGTCCTGATTTAGAAGCTAAATACAAAGCCAAAACATCTCAAGATTTACGTCATACACGAGCGGATTACGCTGCTTTTGTAGAACTTTTAGATCAAACTGTAGGGCGTATTTTAAATGCACTAGAAGATCCTAATGGAGATGGAAACACAACAGATGGTATTGCCGAAAACACTTTGGTAGTTTTCTATTCAGATAATGGCGGTTTTATGGGACCTACAGATAATACACCATTGCGTTTAAGAAAAGGGACGTATTATGAAGGCGGTGTTCGTGTACCCTTGATTTTTAAATACCCAGGTGTTATCAAACCTAACACTGTAAATACAACCCAAGAAGTTCATGCCATTGATTTTTACCCTACTCTAGCAGAAATTGCAGGGGCCAAATTGCCAAGCCCTGAAACGCATGAAATAGATGGAAAGTCGGTCGTTCCTGTTCTAAAAGAAGAAACAGATGCTCTTGATGATAAAAATGAATTATTTTGGCATTTCCCAGGGTATATGGATGTACGTAACATGCCGCAATCAGTCATTCATTATAGACATGTTAACAATGAGCATTATAAATTATTTTATCGTTATGAAGATGAGTCTTATGAGCTTTATAACCTGACTAATGACATTGGGGAAACCACCAATATTTTAAGCGGAAACCCAAACAAAGAGACACTTGATTTAGCATCAAAAATGAACAATAAACTACGCACATGGCTCATGAAAAGGAATACCCCAACAGGGTCTTGGGCAAAAAATGGAGAAAAAGTAGCTTTTCCATTAAAAGATGGTGTAAAGAAATATAAACATTAAGGCTACAAAGAAATGATTAAAAAACATATAAAATTAACACTTTTAGGGCTTTCAATTCTAGCTTTCGCGTCATGTTTAGGTAATAAGCATACAGATACAAAACACAAGGATTTAGCTAAGGTTGAAAGTGAAACACAGCTCCTAACCAAACCCAATCTAATTTTCTATTTAGCCGACGACCAAGATGTATATGATTACGGTTGTTATGGTAATGAAAAAGTGAACACGGCAGCAGTAGACCGTCTCGCAAAAGAAGGCATGCTTTTTAACAATGCTTTTACAGCACAGGCCATTTGTGCTCCAAGTCGATCTCAACTTTTTACGGGTAAATATCCTTTAAAAAATGGCTGTTTTGCTAATCATACCGCTACAAGACCCAATGTTGAAAGTGTAACTGCGAAAATGAAAAATCTGGGGTATGAAGTGGTTTTAGCAGGTAAAAGTCATGTAAAACCACAAAGTGTATATCAATGGGATAAAGAGTGGGAACCTGTGCCTAAAAAAGACGTGCCTAGAGATTATATTCCCTTAGATAGTATAGAACGTTATTTCAAATCAGCGAAAAAACCATTTTGTATGTTTATCACTTCAAAATACCCACATGGAAAGTATTTTGATGTTGAAAACCCGAAAGCAGAAGATATTAAGTTTTTCCCCTTTAATGAGGATAAAAAAAATGATAAAGACTATGTAAAATCTAAAGCGGGGTATTACCGAAGTATAGAAGAGGATAATACGCAAATAGAAAAGGTTTTACAATTGGTTGATACGTATTTAGATGATAATACCCTATTTATATACAGTGCAGATCATGGGGTTTCAGGTAAATTCACTGTTAAAGATATTGGTTTAAAAGTGCCATTTGTAGCGCGTTGGCCAAAAGTGATTAAGCCTGGGACTACTTCAAATCAACTCATCCATTATACCGATGTTTTGCCAACATTCCTAAATATTGCAGGAGGTAAAGCAGCAGAAGATATGGATGGGACTAGTTTTTTACCTCTATTACAAGGTGATGAAGTGGTGGTAAACAAATATGTATATGGCGTAAGAACCAATCAAAATATTTTGAATTCTGAAGTTTTCCCTTCAAGAATGATTCGTGATAAGCACTATAAATATGTTCGAAATTTTAATTCATTAGAAGTGCTTGAGCAAAATCTAACTGGAAAACCCAATGTAGATTACTTCATTAAACGAGGAGCAAATGCATTTAAAAATGAGCCTCTTGAGGAATTATACGATGTGCAAAATGACCCATTTGAGCAACATAATTTGGCTAACGACCTAGAATTACAATCGGTCAAAGAACAATTAAAAAAGGATTTATTTAAATGGATGAAGTCTCAAGGAGATATTTTAGATGAAACCCCGGGTAATATGCCAATCATAACCCCTAAAGGGAACAAGGGGTTTAAACTAGATCAAGATACGCCTAAACGAAAAATTCCTGATAGCATCAAAAACACACTGTCTTTAGACGATCATAAACTCATTGAACACTGGTAAAAATATCATAACATGAAAAGAATTTTCAAATTAATACTATGTTGTTTCGTCGTTTTTACATCTTGTAAAAATGAAAATAAAAACACCGAAATAGCACAAGAAACTAAACCTAAAAACATATTATTTATTGCCGTGGACGATTTACGTCCTGAATTAAATTTCTACGGCGCTAATCACATTCAATCGCCAAATTTAGATAAACTGGCCAGCGAGAGTTTGGTGTTTAACAGAGCCTATTGTAACGTGCCCGTTTGTGGTGCTTCCAGAGCCAGTTTGCTTACAGGGGCAAGACCAACACGCCATCGTTTTGTTGATGCGAAAACAGAAAAAGACCATGATTACCCAGAGGCCGTATCATTGCCCATGCTTTTAAAACAGAATGGATATAAAACAATATCAACTGGTAAAATATACCATGGTGGTAAAGACGATAATGCTGCTTGGGATTCGAGATGGTTTCCTAAAGGAAATATAAGAGACTATCAATTAACTGAAAGTTCAGAGCAAGCAATAGCAACAGGTTATGGGCCCCCTTTTGAAAATATGGATGTTGAAGATGGTGCTTATTTTGACGGCAAAATTGCTAAAAAAGGGATAGAAGACTTACAAAAACTAAAAGAAGGAAACCAACCATTTTTTCTGGCACTTGGTTTTATGAAACCACATTTACCGTTCAATGCACCCAAAAAGTATTGGGATTTGTACGATAGAAGTAAAATTGAACTTCCTGAAAGCTACGTGCAACCAAAAACGACACCTAAAGAGGCCTTTCATAAGTTTGGCGAACTGCGTAAATATGATAACATCCCGAAAAAAGGTGATGTTCCAGAAGATTTAGCAAAAGAAATGATTCACGGCTATTACGCTTGTGTTAGCTATGTTGATGCGCAAATTGGCTTGGTATTAGATGAATTAAAGCGATTAGAATTAGAAGAAGATACCATCGTCATTCTTTGGGGCGACCATGGTTGGAATTTAGGTGACCATAAATTATGGTGCAAGCACGTCACTTTTGAAACCGCTTTAAGAACACCACTTATCATAAAAGTTCCAGGTAAAACCAGCGGGCAACAAACAGATGCTATAACAGAATACATAGATATTTATCCAAGTTTAGCGGAGTTAGTTGGTTTGGATAGTCCTGAAACCGTTGAAGGACAAAGTTTTGTGCCCATTATAAATGGAGAAACACCAGAAAAGGATTGGGGAGTTTCTAAATTTAGGGATATGGTTACCTTAATAAAAGGCGATTTGTTTTATACGGAATGGGTTAAAGATGATGGTATTGCTTATGCCCGCATGTTGTTTGACCATAAGACCGACCCTTTAGAATTAGATAATTTAGCTGAAAAGCCAGAATACCAAGACACTGTAAATCAACTTGCTGTGGAGCTTAGAGAAAAATGGGGGAAAGATTTCTTAAGTAAATAGTGTTTATGAAGTGGAATGTATTCTTATTGGTATTTTTAGTCCTTGTAGTTTCTTGCAAAACAAACAAGCCTCTTAGCGAAAACAATAGCGATACTCAAGATGATTGGAAATTAGTTTTTCAGGATGATTGTACTGAAGACTGGACAAAACAATGGACTTTAGATGGTTTAGTTGCAACGGTTGAAAATACTCCAGAAGGCATGCATTTTAAAGCAGGTCCTGAAGCCAGAAATGATGCCCACCATGCGGTTTTATGGAC
The DNA here is from genome assembly GCF_045788535.1 of Allotamlana fucoidanivorans. Taxonomy (GTDB): domain Bacteria; phylum Bacteroidota; class Bacteroidia; order Flavobacteriales; family Flavobacteriaceae; genus Allotamlana; species Allotamlana fucoidanivorans. Next base: position 2,873,252 of record NZ_CP074074.1, read on the forward strand.
GGAGGAATCATTTTCAGGAGATGTGAAAATTGAGTTTGATTACATGAAAACCGATGATGCCAACAAGTATGTAAATATACTTTACGTACAAGCAACTGGAGACGAAGAGGGTGTTTACGAAAAAGATATTTCTGAATGGACGCACTTACGAGAGGTTCCTAAAATGCGAATGTATTTCGAAAATATGAACACGTTTCATATTAGTTTTTCGGCTTTTGGTAATGATGGTGCAGGCTTACACTATGTGCGCGCAAGACGTTATCCCAAACCAAAGGTCAAACCCTTTAATAGCATTGTGGTAGAACCATCGTACGATATGCAAGGTTTATTTGAAAAAGGAAAAATCTATCATATAACGGCCATCAAAACTTCAGAAAAGCTCAGTTTTAAAATGGAGCATCAAAATGAAACACAATATTTTGAATGGGATATTACCAAAGTAGCTCCAATTTCAGAGGGAAGAATAGGGTTACGACACATGTACACACGTACAGCTATTTATAAAAACTTCAAAATCTATATGAAGTAGTGGAATGGAATAATATCTTTTAAAAAATGAATTATTAAGAAAAACTAGGCAAAAATGAGAAGCGTTTTAGGTTTATTACTTATTAGTGTTTTGTTATTGGGTTGTAAACAATCGAAGCAAACAAAACAAATTTCGAATTTGGAATCTGAAGCATTAGAGGAAAATCAGCCTGTAGTGGTGCAGTTTATTATTGATGGTTTAATGAAATATGCCGCGGAAACAGCTATTGCCGCTGGTGCTGAGCATCTGAAATATTTTTCCGAAAATGGGGTCGTTGTAGAAGATGCTTATTCTAACAGTCCTATGGGGCGAGTAAAATTACCAGATGGCTCTGAACCTTGGGGAGGTGCATCGCCACCAAATATTGGTATGCATACAGGAACGCATATTTTTGAAACTCAAGATTTAGATGATATTTTTCTTTCTGCAAGACGGAATGGTATCAAATCAGTGTATGTTGGTGGTCATACTTTGTATGACGTTTTTAAAACACCAGATGTGTATTACGCTGAAATTATGCCAGATGAAAAAGTGGTAGCGTTGGGCATAAAACATATAAAGGAAGATGGTGCAAGATTAGTAAGGTTGCATTTACAGGAAATTAGAAGCTATTGGAAAGGTCCACAAGATAAAACCAACCCAGATTCAGCATATATTAAAGCCATTTTAAATGCGGATGCACAATTAGGGAAATTGATAAATTTCTTAAAGGAGGAAAATTTATGGAAAAACGCGTTTTTTATTATTTCTGCAGATCATGGTATGGGTACATTAACTAAAAGCAATCATCTGCCAGAACAATTATCTTCATGGCAGATTTACATGAATTTTTACGGTCTAGGTGTTAAAAAAGGAACGACTATTCCTTATGCCGAATCTCCGGACGTGGCTATAATGACTAATTATTTTATGGGCTTGCCAGAACTAAAAGGTTACACTTCAAAAGTAAGTTCTTTAAAACAATTGGCTACAACAGGAACTTTTCTTAAAAATATTTTTGAAGGAAATCCTAATGATATTTCACATCCTCAATGGATTAAAAGGTATCTAGATGATAATGCTGGGTCTCCAGCTAATGATTATTTACATTATAGAGAGGGGATGCTAAAATTTATAAATAATTAATTGTCAAACTAAACAAACTCTTTAGTGAGTTGATTAAGATGTATAAAATGAATAAAGTAATATTTTTAAAAAGAGTTTTAATTTTAAGTACAAGTATCTTATTCAGTTGTAATTCTAATAATAAAACCAAAATAGATGCATTTGATATATCAACTCAAGATTTATTCTCAGGTTTTCAAAATCCACCTGCCAAAGCAAGACCATTTGTACGTTGGTGGTGGAATGGCAATAAAATAAAAAAAGAGGAACTAGACAGGCAGCTAGAATCTTTAAAAAATGTTGGTTTTGGTGGTGTTGAAATAAATCCCATTGCTATGCCAGATGCGACTCCAACGGATGAAAAATCTTTGGTTTGGATGAGTGATGAGTGGGTAGACCTTGTAGTGCATGCCTGTAAAAAAACGCAAGACTTAGGTATGATTACCGATATTATTGCAGGAACGGGTTGGCCTTTTGGTGGTGAATTTTTAAATGAAGATGAAACTTGCCAACGCATAGTTACAGATAATATATGGTACAAGACAGGTGATGTTATTGAGATAAGTGAACAGTATTTAATTAATTATTACAAGAATAAATTTAGAAATAGCCGTGACGAGAAACGCAACAGCGAACGCACCATATGGAGCCTATCAGGTGTTTCATTGATCCCTTCTAATTGTATTTCCATAGATCAAATAATTGACCTTGTCGAACACCAGGATGACTCAGGTAGTATTTTATATACCATAAAAGGAGAAGGGAAATATATGCTGTCATATCAATTACTACAACAAGATTTTAGAGATGTTACTTTAGGAGCACCTGGTGGTGCAGGGCCTGTTATAGATCATTATAAAAAGGAAATGACCTTGGCTTATTTAAATAGGATGAAAAAAATTTCAGAACGTTCGGGTACTCCTCTAAATCAATTAATTCGAGCCTTGTTTTGTGATAGTATAGAGGTCTCTGGTGCCAATTGGAGTGATGGGTTTTCAGAATTGTTTTTCAAAACATATGGCTATAAACTTGACCCTTGGATGGCTTTTGTGTTTTACTAAGGTCATCAAGATTATTCGAAAAGTAACTATACCAATAATTTTTCGGAAGAATTCAAAAATCAAATTAAGCGTGTGCGTTTTGATTATAATAAATTATTAGTTGAAACCTTTTTGGATAATTTCACCAGAACTTATAAAACATTTTGTGAAGACAATGGCATTTTGTGTCGCTATCAAGCCTATGGGACTCCATTTTTAATGGGTATGTTAGATGGGTACATGATTCCTGATATACCAGAGAGTAATAACTGGATTTATTCCGCCGAAATGAAAGATTCTACATGGCAATGGAGTCAGTCTCATGGCTACATGACATGGAATTTATACGCCTCAGCAGGAGCGCATTTATCAGGAAAAAAAATTACCAGTTGCGAAACTATGACTAATGTTAGAGGTGTTTTCAAAACCACTTTAGAAGACATTAAACAGCACGATGACATGAATTTTATCACAGGTATTAATCATTCTGTTTTGCATGGTTATAATTATTCGCCTAAAGACGCACCTTTTCCAGGCTGGATTAGATACGGCTCTTATTTTAGTGAGCAAAATACATGGTGGAAACATTTGAGTAGTTGGGTAGATTACAACGCCCGTTTGTCTTATGTATTCCAAAATTCTCAAGCAGATAAATCTATTGCTATTTTAGGACCAACATCAGATCTTTGGGGAGACAAAGGATTAAAGAGAGGACCATTTCATACAGAACCAGAATATTTATACAGAATGTGGGAACCCATAAGTCAGTTAGGATATTCTTGCGATTATATCAATCAAAATGTATTGGCTAATGCTAAAGTTAAAGATGGTGTTTTAATCTATGGCGACATGAATTTTAAACTGCTGGTTTTAGCCAATTTGGAATCAGTAGATATTAAATTAGCCAAAACATTGAAAGATTTTGTGGCTTCTGGTGGTAAGGTTGTTGTTATTGATGGTTTACCAGATAAGTCTTTAGGATATGGCGATTATCAGGCTAACGATGCAGTTATTTCACGAATTATGACTGATATTCAAAGTAATTATACGTCATCAATTATTAGCGTTAATTCACCAAATTCGATTGAGAAATTATTCTCATGGACGGAAGAAGTTTTAAAGAAATCTTAACTCTTACCAGATGTTGAAATTAGTAATCCTAGTAAAAATGTATTTCAAATTCATCAAAACACTTCAAAAGAAATTATTTATTTCTTTACCAATATCAATCGTTACGAGACTTCTAGTTTTAAGGCGAAATTCCCGTTTAAAAATAAATATCCATACCTCTGGAATCCTGAAAATGGTGAGCGTAAGCCTTATTATTTTGAAACATCTTCAAATGAATTAGACATCAGTTTAGAGCCTCTTCAATCATTATTATTAGTGTTCGAAAATGAACAACCAGAGGTGAAATCTGCGGATAAGAAAACCGAGTTGGTGTTTTCAAAAGAAATACAGGCAAATTGGACGGTAGAAGGCAAAAGGGTTGACGGTAAGAACTTTACTTGGAATATGGATGCTTTACAGGATTTTAGTGCATCAAAAGATAAAACGCAAAATACGTTTGCAGGAACTATTATCTATAAGACTAAAATTACAGTTGAAGATGCTATTACACATTTAGATTTAGGTAATGTGAATGAAGGCATTACAGAACTTTACGTAAACGGTAAAAAAGTCGCTAAACGTTGGTATGGAAGAGCGATGTATCCTGTATCTGATGTTCTAGAGGAAGGCGAAAACGCTATTGAAATTCACTATACCACAGTTCTATCAAACTATTGTTTATCTTTAGATATTCCAGCTGTAAACAGATGGACAAATAGATACAAAAATGAGCCATTAACGTCGGTAGGTCTGGAGGGGCCAATTAAACTGATAAAATATGAGTAAAAAGAATTAACAAAATAATACAGCAAATGAAACTATTAAAACAATTAAAAATAACAGGCTGTTATGTGTTATTGGCATTGATTACCATAACTCAGTTTAAGGTATGGTCTCAAGCTCCAGAACGCCCATTTATATTGGTAAAAGCTTCTGAGTGTCAACAAATACTCAATAAAATTGAAACTCAAGAATGGGCGAAAGAAATTTACGATACGTTAAAACTAGCTACAGACGTAGAGGTTGCAAAATTTTACAAAAATCCAACAGCATATATCAAACAATTGCCCTTTGATTGGTCTAAAAAACAGCAAAACCGTTTTCCGACATTTTTTAAAACAACCCATATCAGGAACGGTGTTCAAGAAAATCTGGATAATGCTACCGATGAAGATTGGAAACCTGCCGAACTTTTAATTACATATTTACAAGTAGCTTTAGATTGTGGTACCATGTACTACTTAACTCAAGATGAACAATATGCATTTGTGGCGAGTAGTATTTTATATTCATTTATAAAATCTGTTCAGCAAACTGAAGTCTCTACATGGAGAGGCAGAGGAGGATGGTTATTTCCGTATGATGGCTTTCGGGAAGTACGTGTTATAGGGTATAGATTACCGTTGATTTATGACTTCATCTATCCTTATTTAAAAAAGGAAGGGAAGGCTTTTGATATCATTGAAAATAAAAACGTGAATTTTCCTTTTGAAGATGCTCAGGAAGTGTTTAAGACCTATGCAAACATAACAGTAAATTATGGGCAATCGGGTTCAAATCATAGTGTTTTAGAAGCACCAAGTTTGGTATATAATGCCTTAGCGATGGATGATAAAATGGATCGAGAAAAGTGGTTGTCCTATTTCTTTACTGAAAGTACCGAAAACCAAGATGCCTTAAACGTCATGGTTAAGAATTATAAAGATGAAGGTGATATCTGGCCAGAAACCTCACAATATTTAAACCATACCACATCCATTTTAGCAAGATTGATGTTGGTATTAAATAAATACGATCCGTCCCTGAAATTGGGAGAAAAGCACCCCAATGTGTTACATGCCTTACCACGACTCGATTATTTTGTGTATCCCAATGAGGAAATTGTACGCTGGGGAGATGGACACAGGCATGCGCATGTGCCTTATGAAGCTTATGACGATGCCTATGCCGTGGCTAAGATGGATGGCTTAACCGAAATTCAAAATAAATTTGCACCACTTATCAATAGGGCAATGAACAAAGGGAAATATAAACGAGAAGGGGCTGAGGCATTATTTTGGTACGATGGTAGTTTTGATAATGCATCTACCAATGTAGACTTGTCGCGAACGGATAGAGTGTATCATGCCGGTATTGTTTTACAGCGTAATTTAAGTAACACAAATAACCCCAAAGATGGTTTAATGGGTTTTGTTGGCGGTGCGCACATGGTACATGGGCATGCTGAAGGCATGAATATTGAATTATACGGTGAAGGGCAAGTTTTAGGAGTAGATAACGGCAGAAATCGCTATGGTGTGGACCTTCATGAAAACTACTCCAGAATTTTTGCTGGTCATAATACGGTTATCGTAAACGGGAGTTCTCGAGGTGAAGGCGGATGGGTTGATTTGGAAATTAATAAAATTCAATTGATTTCCATGGAACCCGAAGTTGGGCAGGAAGGAGTGTCTCCTAATCATTCTTTTAGTTTAACGAGTTTTGAAGATGATAAAGGCGATAAGGCCGAAGCCACACAAGAACGCACCTTGGCTTTGATTAGGACATCGCCAACAACAGGCTACTATGTGGATGTATTTCGTTCAAAATCCAGATTGCCAAACGAATATCACGATTATGTGTATCACAATATAGGAGATAAACTCACTTTTGAAAACAAGGATTTAGATTTTCAAAAAACTCCTAAAAGATATATGGCTAACGCTGATGCACCTTGGAAGCGTAATAAAGTTTACAGGCACCCAGGATGGCATTTTTTCAAAGATGTAAAAACTTCAAAACCGTATGCAAGTGATGTAAAAGCCACGTTTCATACAAAAAAATTAGAACAAGGAAATGTTTTTATGCAATTGCATATTCCAGGATTTGAGAATAGAACTTATACCAAAGTAAAAGCACCAATAACATTTGAGTCGCCTGAGCCTTATGATAATTTACCAACACCAACCTTAGTCATTAGAAAAGAAGGTGAGGCCTGGAAAAACCCATTTGTGGTGGTTTTTGAACCCTATAATGAAACAGAAACACCATCCATTCAATCCGTTGCTAAAATTGAGCAGGATGGACTCTATAAAGGTTTGAAGGTTATTAGTAAAACACCTTCTGAATCTTTAATTCAGTATGTGATTACACAATCCAAAGATGAAGTTTTTCAAAATGAAACATTAGATATTTATTTTAAAGGCACTTTTGCAGTAATCACCTTAGATGAAAATGAGACATTGCAAAGTATTTATGTGGGAGAAGGTGAAAAACTATCTTATAAAAATGAGGGTGTTACTACCAATTCATCAAAATCATATTATAAAGAGTACACTAAATAATTCTAATAAGAAACACTATTTAAAATGAAGCAATTACTCGTCTTATTATTAATGATTACTGTTTTTGGTTGTCAAACAAATACTACCGAAACCTTGCTTTTTGTGGGCAGTTATACGGATAAACAACCAGGTGAAGGTATTCATGTTTACCAGTTTAATAACGACACCGGAGAAAGCGTTTTAAAGTTTACTTTGGATAGTATCACGAACACCTCTTTTTTAAAATTATCCGATGACGGCGAATATTTGTATTCGGTTGTAGAAAGTCAAATGCCACACCACGGTAAAGTAGCTTCATTTAAAGTGGATGCCAAAAATCAAAAAATAGAATTACTAAATATGCAAGACTGTGGAGGTCTTAACCCTGTGCATTTGCAAATTGACCACACAGGGAATTATTTAACCAATTCAAATTACTCGGATGGAAGTTTAAGCCTATTTAAAATCAATAAGGATGGAAGTCTTAATGCGCCGAGTCAAGTCCTAAAATTTAAGGATAGCAGTATTATAAAGGGGCGTCAAGATATCTCTCATATGCATTCATCGTACTTTTCACCTGATAATAAGTACTTGTTTGCTCAAGATTTGGGCGCAGATAAGATGAGAAGATTTAGCTTTTCCGATAAGGATAAAGGCAAATTAGAAAATGAAATGGATATTAAAACTAAACAAGGAAGCGGGCCAAGACATTTTGCCTTTCATCCCAATGGAAAATTTGGATATGGCATTGCTGAATTGAGTGGAAAAATAACATCCTTTAGTTATAAGGATGGAAATTTAAATTTTATAGCAGATTACGATTCTTACAAAAATAAACAGGAACTTTATAGAGCTGCAGATATTCATATTTCACAGGATGGTAAATTTTTATACGCTTCAAATCGCGGGCCAGAAGAAGATAGTATTTCTATGTTCTCTATTGATCAAAATAATGGAACCTTGCATTTGGTAGGTCATGAGCCTTCTTATGGTGAACATCCAAGAAACTTTGCTATTAGTCCGTCTGGACGTTTTGTGCTTGTAGCCAATCAGTTTACAAACACTATTACAATTTTTAAAAGAGATAGTCAAACAGGAAAGTTATCAAAATTACCTAAAGAAATAAAGGTTAATAGTCCTTCTAGTATTCAAATGTATACTTACAGACAATAGGTGTATTGAAAAGTAAAACGGGGTATTACAATGATTCTCTTTCAATCAAGTGAAAAGGTACTTTTACTTTACCTCTTGACTTATTTAATATCATATTGGCAGCTGTTTCGCCCATAACCTTAAAATCTGTTGACATTACTGTAATGCCTAATAATTCTTTTAGTGGTGTGTCATTATAAGAAATGATGCCTATATCTTTCCCCAAACGAAACTCGTCTTCTCTAACCTGTTTTACAAGGTTAACCAAATCGGCTTCTTCTATGGTAATAAATAAATCACCTGTTTTTAAAACAATGTCATCATAGACTTCATCCAATATTTCAAAATCAAGTTTATGTTCAACACAAAACTTTCTAAAACCATGCAAAATACGTCTTGGATAAGGATAAACAGAGCGTTCAGGATACACTAAAATGAGTCTTTTGTATGTTTTTATTTTTTTTAAACCGTCATTCAATGCTCCATAAATATCATTTTCAAAATCCTGATATATTTCAATCATGCCACTACCTAAATCCGGCTTAACGTTATCAAGAATAATTAGTTTTTCTTTAGGGATTTGTTTTAAAGCTTTCAAAACTTTATCAGTAAAGCTTATATGATTCAGTTTGTCTGTTTTAAAATGCGGCATGATGATATAGTAGTCATAAGCCGCTTTATTTTTATCAAGCAAGTTTAAAAATAACGTTTCATCACAGTGATAAGTGTTTAAATCTGTATGTGAATTAGCGCCAATGGTATTAATAAAGTGGTTGTATGTTCTAAGCTTATATGAACTTAGTTTATTTACCAAATAGAGTATATTAACTTTTGAAATAAGTTTTGTTCTAGAAATGTAGTAACCTTTACCTCTAATTGCTGTGATAATGTTTCGCTCTTTTAAAATACTGTATGCTTTTTCTACGGTATCTCTAGACAAATAAAATTCTTCACTAAACATATTAATAGAAGGAATTTTTTGGTCCATGGTTAAATTTCCAATCGATATATTATGTATAATTGAATCAATAATCTGTTGGTACTTAGGTACCCTAGAGTTTTCATCAATTTTAATAAGTTTTAGCATGTCCATATCAATTGTTTTAGATTAAAGAAATGTTTTTAATCAAGTAAATCACTAATAATAATTTGAGTTGAAATGTACAAAAATGGCATTAAATACACTAGTATTATGGCTTTCATTTACCCAGAATAAATAAGTATATTAGAGAATGCTTTTAAAAAAGAAGAGCTCATGGCATCATATTGAGTAAATTGATTTTAATAAAAATTTAAAAGTAGAAGTGTTTTACCTATGGAAATATGCCTATTTATGAGTTGATTTTTAACAAATGGAAGTGTTGCAGTATAGTACAGGATAGGAATGTTTTGTTAGTAATCTATTTTTGGAGGTAAATAATATATTAACAACCAACATGGAGAATATCACAAAAAATTTTAAATACGTTGATTATTTATGGGATGAAGCAAAGGCGGCGTCATTTGGGGATAATCAAGTAGAATTATTTTTATATCGTTCAAACATATTAGGGGCCGATTTACGTATAACCAATTACGGAGGGGGTAACACCAGTTGTAAGACTATAGAGAAAGATCCTCTAACTAATGAGGATGTTGAGGTCATGTGGGTAAAAGGATCTGGAGGTGATATAGGCACGCTAACGCGTTCTGGAATTGCTGGACTTTATACAGGTAGACTACGTGATTTAAAAAATGTATACCAAGGGTTACATGATGAAGACAGAATGGTAGGTCTGTTCAATCACTGTATTTATGATTTAGATAGTAAAGCGCCATCCATTGACACGCCGTTACACGGCTTATTACCATTTGCACATATAGATCACTTGCATCCAGATGCATTAATAGCGGTTGCTGCCGCCAAGGATAGTGAAAAAGTAACCAAAGAGATTTGGGGCGATACTATGGGCTGGGTACCTTGGCAAAAACCAGGATTTGATTTAGGGCTTCAGTTAGAAAAATGCTTGGCTGATAATCCAGGGATTAGAGGAATAGTTTTAGGAAGTCATGGGTTATTCACATGGGGAGATACCTCATACGAGTGTTATATGAATAGTTTAGAGGTTATAGAAATGGCTTCTGAATATATTGAGAAAAAATTAAAAGAGCAAGGCGAGGTTTTTGGTGGACAAAAAGTAGAGAGTTTACCAAAAGAAGCACGTTTAGAAAAAGCGGCGCAATTGATGCCACTGCTTAGAGGTTTATGTTCTTCTGAAAATAGAATGATTGGTCATTTTTCAGATACAGAAGTTGTGATGGAATACATCAATAGCAATGATTTAGAGCGATTAGCACCAATGGGGACTTCATGTCCAGATCATTTCTTGAGAACAAAAATACAACCCTTAGTATTAGAGTTGGATAAAAACGAAGATTTATCAGATTCAGCCGCCATACTTAAAAAATTAGAGCCTGCATTTGAAGCTTACCGTCAAGAGTATGCCGATTATTATAATACGTGTAAAAAAGACAATAGTCCAGCCATTCGTGATGCCAATCCGGTAATTATTATTTACCCAGGCGTAGGGATGTTCAGTTTTGCAAAAAACAAACAAACCACACGTGTAGCTAGTGAGTTTTACATCAATGCTATTAATGTAATGCGCGGTGCAGAGGCGATAACTGAATACACCTCACTACCAAGACAAGAAGCATTTGATATTGAGTATTGGTTATTAGAAGAGGCTAAGTTACAACGTATGCCAAAAGAAAAACCATTATCTCGCAAAGTAGCCTTAGTTACTGGAGCTGGTGGAGGTATTGGAAAAGCCATAGCAGATAAATTAGCAGCAGAAGGGGCTAACGTGGTACTCACCGATATAAATGAAGAGGCACTAAAAGAAGCAAATGGGACTTACGCAAGAGACGTATCAACTTATGCCATTTGTGATGTAACTAGTGTAGATTCCATAGCCAGCGCATATAAGAAGGCAGTGCTTGAATTTGGAGGTGTAGATATTGTTGTGCATAGTGCAGGATTAGCTATTTCAAAACCACTAGAAGATACTACGGATAAAGACTGGAATATTTTACAAAACATATTGGTAAAAGGGCAGTTTGATTTGGCTAAACAATTTGCAGCCATAGCGCGTCAACAAGGTCTTGGAGGAAATTATATTGCCATAGCTAGTAAAAATGGACTAGTGGCTGGACCAAACAATGTTGCATACGGAACAGCAAAAGCTGCTCAGCAACATATGGTACGTTTGTTAGCGGCAGAGTTAGCAAAAGATAAAGTAAGAGTCAATACAGTAAATCCAGATGGTGTAATTGTAGGCAGTAAAATATGGGAAGGTGCTTGGGCTGAAGGTCGTGCAAAAGCCAACGGCATCACCGTTGAAGAATTACCCGCATTTTATGCCAAACGTAATTTATTACATGAAATCATTACTCCTGATGATATTGCTAACGGCGTATTCTCATTAGTAGGAATTTTAGATAAATCAACAGGAAATATAATAAATGTTGATGGCGGCATGGCCAACGCATTTGTAAGATAATATAAAGTTTAGTTTAGTTTAGTTGAGAGAAACTTCCATAGATTCGTTTAGAGGTTTATGGGAGTTTATTTCTTTAAAAGCATTAGTTTAAGATGAAGATTCAAAAAGAGCAAGTAGTTGATTTTAACAAGAAAGAAATTGACAGTCACAATGAGAGCTTTGACTTTTTAGCCAACAAGCTTAGTAAAAATGGACACGATGTAAACAGCATTGTTTCTAAATTAGCAGAATTCCAAGTAGCCATTCCTAGTTGGGCATTAGGTGCTGGTGGAACGCGTTTTGGGCGATTTGGTTTCTATGGCGAGCCATCCAATTTAGAAGAAAAAATTGATGATATTGGCGTATTACATAGCTTAACACAAACCGCAGGAGCAGTATCATTACACATTCCATGGGATATTCCTTCAGATTATGCGGCGATAAAGGAAAAGGCAGATGCTTTAGGTATTAAGTTTGATGCGGTAAACTCAAATACGTTTCAAGATCAAAAAGATGCCGCCGAGACTTACAAGTATGGTTCATTAAGCAATTTAAGCCAAGCGGTAAGAGAGCAAGCCATTCAACATAATTTAGATGTTATAAAAATAGGCGATAAGTTAGGTTCAAAAGCGTTGACGGTATGGTTGGCAGATGGCTCTTGTTTTCCAGGTCAAAATAACTTCCAAACGGCTTTTCAAAACACACAAAACAGTTTAATTGATATTTATAAAGGCTTACCAGATGATTGGTCTATGTTAGTAGAGTACAAGCCTTACGAGCCCAATTTTTACAGTACTGTTATCCAAGATTGGGGGGCTTCATTAATGTTGGCCAATGGTTGTGGTGATAAAGCCTACACGCTGGTAGATTTAGGACATCATTTACCAAATTCAAATATAGAGCAAATCGTTTCTATCTTACAATTAAAAGGTAAGTTAGGCGGATTCCACTTCAACGATAGTAAATATGGTGATGATGATTTAACCGTAGGAAGTATTAAGCCCTATGCTTTATTCTTAATCTTTAACGAGTTGGTATATGGTATGGAAAACAATCCACAAAATCCAGATTTAGCATGGATGATTGATGCGAGTCACAACGTAAAAGATCCTTTAGAAGATTTAATTCAGTCTTTAGAAGCCATCCAAGAAGCTTATGCAAAGGCGCTTTTAATTGACCAAAAAGCATTAAAAGTAGCACAATTAGATAATGATGTTGTAAAATGTCAAGAAATCTTGCAAGGCGCTTACAGAACAGATGTAAGACCATTATTAGAAAAAGCAAGATTAAACGCAGGGGGAGTGCTAAGCCCAATTAATGCGTATAGAAGTTTAGATGTACGCGGACAATTAATCAAAGAACGTGGTAAACACACTGTAGCAACAGGCTTATAATCTGTGCGATATGAAAACAAATGTAACCGCGGTTTTTGATATAGGAAAAACCAACAAAAAGTTTTTCTTATTTGATAAAAACTTTAAAGAAGTACACAAAGAGTATATCTCGTTTGATGAGATTGTAGATGAAGATGGTTTTCCCACCGAGAATCTTCCAGCTTTACAAGAATGGCTAAAAGGGGTATTTGATCGTATTTTAGAAGCCAAAGAATTTAATGTTAAAGCCATTAATTTTTCAACTTACGGCGCTAGTTTTGTGCATATTGATGAAAATGGTAAGCCATTAACACCGCTTTACAACTATTTAAAGCCACTTGATCAAAACATCATAGATGACTTTTTTATGAAGTATGGTCCAAAAGAAGCGTTTTTAAAAACAACAGGTTGTGCTGATTTGAGTATGCTTAATTCTGGCTTGCAATTGTACTGGTTAAAGCACAAGCAACCAGAGGTCTTTAAGAAGATTAAATACTCCTTGCACTTACCACAATATTTAAGTTATGTGTTTGCGGGAATTCCTTTAAGTGAATATACCAGTATAGGATGTCATACAGCCTTGTGGGACTATAATAAAAAGGATTACCATCCTTGGGTTTATAAGGAGGGATTAGATCAAATATTACCACCAATCGTATCAACAGAAACCAGTATCAATATGAATTATAATGGTAAGCGCATCAAAATAGGTGTGGGTATACATGATAGTTCAGCGGCACTTCTACCATATGTAAGAAGTATTCGTAAAAAGTTTGTATTGGTATCAACAGGTACCTGGAGTATTGTATTTAATCCGTTTACACAAAACCCTATTGCCTCAGCGGATGATGACGGAGATACCATAAACTACATGCGTATCAATGGGAAACCCGTAAAAGCTACACGATTGTTTTTAGGAAACGAATACAAAGTTCAGGTAGCCAAGTTAGATAATTATTATGGTGTTAATGATGAGTATCACAGAACTGTAAAGTTTGATTATGGTATTTATAAAGACATCATTACCAACTTTAAGTATTGTTACAATTGGGAAGGTTTAAAGGATGACAACATGCCCGATACCACACAAATGCCCTATGATACTTATGAGTATGCCTACCATCAATTAATGCATGAGTTGGTATTGTTACAAATTAAATCTATTGAACAAGCAGTTGGTACAGATGACATCTCTAGAATTTATGTAGATGGTGGTTTTAGCAATAATGATGTATTTATCAAACTATTATCACATAGTTTTAGAAGTAAAAAGCTGAGTACAACCGATGCTTCATTAGGTTCAGCATTAGGGGCTGCCATTTCGATATCTGACACCAAATTAAATTCTAAGTTTTTAAAGAAGAATTACGCTTTAAAAAAACACGTGCCTTTTATTATAGGCGGGTAAAACAGTAAATACAAAACTATTTAAAATGTCAAAAAACATAAAGTTAGTACACCCTCGTGATCAAATTACGGAGGTAATAGATAGAATTTATAAACGTGGTATGACTACCACCTCAGGAGGTAATATCTCAATTATTGATGATAATGGCGATATTTGGGTAACACCTTCAGCCATTGATAAAGGGTCATTACGCGCATCAGACATCATTTGTGTAAAGAAAGATGGAACCATCATTGGGAAACACAAACCATCGTCTGAGTTTCCTTTTCACAAAGCCATTTATGAAGCCAGACCAGATATTAAATCTGTGATTCATGCGCATCCACCGGCATTAGTGTCGTTTAGTATTGTGAGACAAATACCAAATACCAATGTAATTTCACAAGCCAAACATATTTGTGGACCTATAGGATATGCAAAATACAGATTGCCAGGAAGTGAAGATTTAGGAGCTGTTATAGCCGAGGAATTTGATAAGGGGTATAAAGCCATCATCATGGAAAACCACGGTACGGTTTTAGGCGGAAGTGATTTAACCGATGCTTATGAGCGTTTTGAAGCCTTAGAATTTTGTGCAAGAACCATTTTGTACGGAACACAAATAGGAATACCAAATTATTTAACCGATGAACAAATCGATGCTTTTGAATCACAAGCCAAAGGTGTTTTACCAGAAATGGCATCGGTAGAATACACGCCAGATGAGTTAGAGAAGCGTTTAGAGATCTGTAATATCGTTAAGCGCTCGTGCCAACAAGGCTTGATGATTAGTTCTTACGGTACCGTTTCTATGCGCTTAGAAGGTGGTGACTTTTTAATAACCCCTACAGATATTAACCGTTGGGATATTGATTTAGATGATATAGTACAAGTGAAAAACGGACATCGAGAAGCTGGTAAAACACCAAGTAGAGCGGCATGGATGCACCAAGAAATTTACAATAAAAACCCAGATGTAAATTCTATCATCATGACACAATCGCCATATTTAATGGCCTTTGGAGTAACTGGAGAATATTTGAATGTAAGAACAATACCTGAGAGTTGGATCTTCCTTCAGGATATTGATTTAGCTGAATATGGCTCGCATTTTAGAGAGAGTAACAATGCAGAAATAGTTGAAAACTGTTCAACAGCCTTGATTATTAAAAATGATTCGGTAATCATTACAGGAGATAAATTATTACAAACTTTTGATTATTTAGAAGTTGCTGAGTTTAGTGCAAAATCTATAGTACTTGGAAATTCTCTAGGGGAAATGGTGCCTATCAATGATGACCAAGTTGAGGATTTAAGAAAGAAATTTTTATCATAAAAAGAGAATCAAACTTACATATTTAGTAAAATGAAACATTACAAACAGTATATTAATGGACAATTTGTAGACTCAAAAGCTACATCTGTTATTGAAATAGTAAATCCGTGTACGGAAGAAGTGATCAGTACCATTTCAACAGGAACAGTTGAAGATGCCAATAATGCCTTAGAGGCTGCACAAGCGGCACAACCAGCTTGGGAAGCTTTACCAGCAATTCAACGCGCAGCCTTTTTACATAAGATGGCTGATGTGATTAGAGAGAATCGTGTTTTTTTAGCCGAAACCTTATCAAAAGAGCAGGCTAAAGTTATAGGGTTGGCACAAGTTGAAATTGATGTAACTGCAGATTATTTTGATTATAATGCAGGTTGGGCAAGACGTATTGAAGGTGAGATCATTCAAAGTGATCGTGAGAAAGAGCATATTTATTTACACAAAGTACCCATTGGTGTAGCTGTAGGTATTTGTCCTTGGAATTTCCCGTTTTTTGTAATGGCACGTAAAGTGGCTGCTTCATTAATTACAGGTAATACCTGTGTTATTAAGCCAAGTTCTGAAGCACCAAATACTATTATGGAATTTGCTGATTTTATTCAGAAGATTAAATTACCCGCAGGTGTTTTGAATTTTGTATGTGGAGCAGGAAGAACGGTTGGAAACGCCCTTTCTAAAAGCCCTATCACTGGAATTATTAGTTTAACAGGTAGTGTAGGAGCTGGGCAAAAAGTAATTGGTGCTGCAGCAGAGAACATTACAAAAGTATCGTTAGAATTAGGAGGTAAGGCGCCTGCAATTGTTTGTGCTGATGCTAATATGGAATTAGCTTTAAATTCTATTGTATCCTCTAAAGTTATCTTTAGCGGACAGGTTTGTAATTGTGCGGAGCGTGTTTATGTTGAGGATAGTATTTATGACGAGTTTGTTGAAAAGCTAACCAAGAAAATGAGTCAAGTAACTGTTGAAGATGCTTTAACAGGAGTTAATGCCGATATGAGTAGTTTGGTGTCAAAATCACAGTTAGACAAAATTACTGAGATGGTTGAATTTGCTAAGAAAGAAGGAGCTGAAGTGCTTGTGGGAGGAAAACAACCCGATCAATTTGATAGAGGTTATTTTTATCAGCCAACAGTATTAACTAATTGTAAGCAAGATAGCCAAATTATCCAAGAAGAAGTATTTGGACCTGTATTGCCTGTAATGAAATTCAATACACTTGATGAAGCTATTGCCATGTCAAATGATACTGAATTTGGTTTAACCTCATCTATATTCTCAGAAAACTTTAACAACATCATGAAAGCTACAAACGGCCTTCATTTTGGAGAAACTTACGTGAATAGAGAGCATTTTGAAGCCATTCAAGGTTTTCACGCCGGATGGAAAAAATCTGGTGTTGGTGGTGCCGATGGAAAACACGGTATGGAAGAATATTTACACACCAAAGTAGTTTACGCTAAGTACTACTAGAGATAGCTAGTAATTAAAATAGTGTACTTGAAATAATTAAAAAACTCAGTTAAATGTTTAACTGAGTTTTTTAATTATTACGTTTTGAAAGTAGCATAAAAACGTGAGTCAATTTTGGGATTCCAGAAAATTAAAATATTTCATTTTAGAGTATGGATAATTACGGTCATGGCAGCCGCCAAAATTAATTTCATTTTTGGTTCGAGGTCTGACTTGATCCAAATGACTTTCTTGTTATTTCCCGAAATACCACGGCCACGGCATTGCACTGCCCCCAAACATTTATTATGCTCGAAAAACTCATAACCATAAGCATCTGGGGCTATTAGCGAATTATTTCGATTTTTATTGGAACTGATTGGCTTAATAAAAATGAATCGATTTTCATAAGCCAAGAAACCTTCATCAATAGATCCAATATCGCTGTTTTCAGTTTGTGCTAGGTAAAAGCTCCATACCTCACCATTACCATTTTCACTTGTTATTTCCGAAGTAAAAATTTGTGTTTTAGAATAATCATCATCTGGGCCAACGTAAAAATCGAAATTATCCAGACTGAACAATTTGAAGGATTCTACTTCTTTCATAGAAACCTCGCTTAAAGTATTTACAATAACCGAACCTATTTCTATATGGTTTAAAACAAAAGAGAATTTATGTTCCGTTCTATATTCAGATCTTGTATTCCAAAAATTTGATTTTCCTTTGGTCTTCATCCAGTCATTTTGGCTATCAACTACCCTATAATCTCCAAATTTAATCTTTGGAATTTTATTACCCCATTGTGTGTCAAGTTTAACCTTAAGTCTATCACTATTATTTTCAAGTTCTGGATTGATGGGAATAGTTTTGCTCTGACTATAAATTGTATGAATATTCAAAAATCCAATAATTATTAGAATACTGAACGAAGTTATTCTTGATTTTAAAAATGTGTTACCGTAAAGCATTTAAGAATATTTTTATTAATTTTTTACTTCGTTAGTTAAGTAGTCCTGCAATAGTTTATCACACAAAGCACATTCATTATTTTTTATTTTCATAGCTTTTTCAATATTAGAATATGCTATTTTATTTTTACCATCATAAATTTGGTATATAGACGATAGCATAAGTAAATTATAAAAATCTTGATCATTTTTAATTTGTCTACCAGCACTTTGAAGTAGAAACAGGGTCTTTAATTTCTTGCCTTTTAAAAAATTAAGATGTGCCATTAATCTTGAAGCGTCAAAGTGATTGGGATTCATTACCCTTACTTTTTTACAGGATGCTTCTGCTTTATCTAAATCATCATTGACAAAATAATTCATGGCAAGTTTCATATGGCTGTCCGAAGTATTTCTTACATTTTGAGTTCTATCAATGTGTTGTTTAAGAACTTTTCTATAATTTAAAGTGTCTGATTGTAAGGTGTATATGCTGCTCAACGCATTGTAGCTATCATCAAAATTAAATAATTTACTTAGGTTTTCATTAGGAAAAATGGCTATGGCTTTTTTGAAATACGCTTCGGCGGTATTCAAGTCTTGGAGAAAAAAATATGACATACCTAAACAATGGTTTATAGCATATTCATTGAGTTTTTTATCTTTTTCTAGTTGTTTTAAACTGAATATTATTTCATAAATCTTGTTAATTTCATAGGCATTAAAACTGTTAATTTTTAAATTATAATTTTTGATAAAATTAATATGGTGATTTTTGTAGTTTGAAATTTCATTATTCATAGTCGGATTGTTCATAGCTATTTTTACAAAAAGTCCTAGGATATCACTCATAAGCCTAGCGTTTTGAATCTCCTGATTTTCTTTGCATTTTAAGGCATATGTATTTAGGTTTTGAAAATTCAAAATATCATCATAATTAGTGGATATATGATCTATACTTTCAATGTCTAGTTCTGTACTTTTGACAATTTGAGGTGCTTTGTTAACTATTTCGCCCATAATTAACATGAAATAAGGGAAGGTTTTACATGTTGTATTAGCCTTATTTACCTCTAATGTATAAGAATCATATTCCTCTGTCTTACCTTTTTCAATTAACAAAACTGGATATGTTGCTATTGCAATAGAATCTAGGGGATTAATAGCCACTGCTTGTTTGAAATCGTTAATTGCATTTGCATGTCCTAGTTTAGTTTTTACTAGACCATTTAAAGTAAAATATCTAGCGCTATCTATATGGTGTTTTTTTCGAATCTTTTGAAGCGGCTGTTTTAAAGAATGATGAGCTTTAATATAGTATTGACGTGCCAGCTTAGTGTGTTTTATGTTTTCGTAATGTGTGCCAATATCCACCAGTATAGCTGGATTTAAGCTGTCATTTTCCAGTTTTTTTAACAGCCTATTTAAATATGTTGAATCTCGTTTTTTTTCATTCTCAATATCAGAAAAAGAGGCTTTTACCCAAATATTGGAAATATTAAAAGACAAGGATATTTCTTCTGAAAAAATTATTTTGGTTAAATCCATTAAAGGGTGTTCTTTGTCTGGTTTGGCAAAAATTGTTTGTTCTACAATTTGACTATTTACCATCAGAGAACAAGACCATAGTAGGACAAACAAAAATTCTCTGTTATATTTGTCTCTTAATTTTAGCATGGTTTTTAATTACCTAATTAATGACATAGCTTAATACACATTATCAAAGCTATAACATATACGTATTAATTAGTCCTGTAAAATATTTAGGAGAGAATGCTGGACAATTTATTCCTTTAAAGTTAATAAAAAACTAGATTATTATAAACTTTGATGTATCAATAAGTTTTACCTGAAAAAGTATCCGAAATTATCCAATGACCATATTCTTGGATAGTATTTTGAATGCATTAATATAATTTCACAGTGTTTAATTAATACATTTTGGAATAATGAAAAGAATACAAGGTATCAGTTTAAAGGTTATTTTGTTATCCTTGTTAGCGATAAGTATAACAAATTGTGTAGGAGACGGGTTGGATATTGATTTTGATAGTTGTAATTTTTACTCCTATATTTACGTGTCTACTTCATGTGAGTGCTTTGAAAAGAGTCAAGTAGATTGTTCTAAGGACTTTTATATTTTAGATGAAAAAGAGTACAAATGAATTAAACAACTATTTGACCAAACAGGAGCAAAGTGTATTGAAATTACAGGAATGGATTTTTCTGGTAAAAGTTTTAAAGGAGTAGCCGAAACACCTTTTGTAGATTATTGCCACAAATGGTTCTAAACGTTTTAAGAAATATTGGTTTTACAAATCTTCTAAAAACGAAAAAGCATCCCAATTTCAATTAATAAAAAAGGAAGGCTTTCCATTGATATATCAAGTGATTTTGTGAATTAAGAAAGCGTTATATCAATAAAACCGTCAAACTCATTGCGCCGTGCGCTCCAACAACCAAGCATTGTTCAATATCGGCTGTTTTTGAAGGTCCTGAAATAAAGACACCAAAAGTTCTGTCTCTTTTTGCTATTAGTTTGTATGCATCCAGCATATGAAGGCATATTTTTGTCTTATCTAAAAGAATAACAAGATCATTTGTTATGAAAGGAAGAGCTCTAAGAATAGAGGCCTCTCCCGTTACCCAAATAGCGCCATTCTCAGAAACCCCCAAGTCACCTTCTACAATAGCCAAATCAATGTCCTGTAATGTATGCGGATCAGTATTTGGTGATATCTGGACAGTTCCTAAAGTACTTTTATTAGTTATACTGACAATTTTGGTTTTATTAGGGTAAAGCGACTGAATTTCAGAATCAATAGAATTGGGTTCAATCTCTTTTATTTGTCCACCAACAAGCGTTACATTGCTTTTAAATGTTTCTTTTAAATCAATTTCTTCTTTAAAAGCGTTTTCATCAATAACCGGAAGCGGCAATGATTCTGGCTTATTCATTTTTACTAAACCTAAAATAGTTGCTCTACTCATTGTTTTTATTTCTTTTTTTATACCATTCTTCAAAACTATCGCCTTTCACTTCTGGTAAATCTCTTGCATTTCCCCAAGCGTTTAACTTATTATATACCATAAATCTTGGCGCGTGTTTTAATGCAAAACGAGCCGATTTTCCTGCCACTTCAAATAATTTAGGGTTTGCCAAGACCTTACCAGCCGTTTTCATTATCGTCTTTTTTATAACAGGCTGTGGTTCTTCTTTTACAATAACCTGGCGCCATTTGTATAATTGTTCGTGTATGTTGATTTTAACTGGACAAACATTTGAACATGAACCACAAAGGGTAGAGGCGAAGGGAAGCGAACTGTGTTTTTTCAAATCTTTTCCAGGAGAAAGAATTGATCCTATTGGACCAGGAATGGTGTAGTCATAACTATGTCCACCACTTCTTCTGTAAATAGGGCAAGTGTTCATACATGCTCCACAACGAATGCAGTGAAGAGAAGCTCTAAAATCTTCTCGGCTTAATTGTTCTGTTCTTCCATTATCAACAATTACAATATGCATTTCCTTGTCTTCCTCTGGCTTATTGAAATGTGAGGAATATGTGGTTATTGGTTGACCCGTTGCACTGCGGGCTAATAGTCTTAAAAACACACCTAGATGTTCCTCCCTTGGAATTATTTTTTCAATACCCATACAGGCAATATGCACTTTTGCTAGATGTACACCCATATCAGCATTACCTTCATTTGTGCACACTACAAAACCTCCTGTGTTTGCCACTGCAAAATTTACACCCGTAATGGCAACATCGGCGTTTAAAAATTTATTTCTTAGGTGTTTTCTGGCTTCACCAACCAAATACTCTGGGTTGCCTTGACTGGGTATTGTACCTAAATGTTCTTGGAATAATACATCAACATCTTCTTTAGTTTTATGAATTGCCGGAAGTACAATATGACTAGGTGGTTCTTCAGCTAATTGTACAATGCGCTCGCCTAGATCGGTATCAATGACTTCAATACCGTGTTTTTCTAAGTGAGGATTTAAGTGGCATTCTTCAGTAAGCATTGATTTACTTTTTACCACTTTTTTAGCCTTATGCTTGTTCATAATACTCAGAACAATCTCATTGTGTTCTTTGGCATCAGCAGCCCAATGCACATGAACACCATTTTTTTTGGCATTTTCTTCAAATTGCACCAAATAGGTGTCTAAGTTTGAAAGTACGTTGGCTTTTAGTGCTGAACCTAATTCTCTCAAATACTCCCAACCATGAACATTGTGAGCAGATTTATCCCGTTTTTCTCTAACGTACCAGAGGGCTTTGTCATGCCAGTTTACCTTAGCTTCGTCTTTATTAAATTCTGTTGCTCGCTTTGCGTGATTCATAATTATAAAGTACTATTTAGAATTTCGGCAATATGCATTACCCTTAGTGGTTGTTTGTTTCTGTTAATTAAACCTTCCATATGCATTAAGCACGAATGATCAGCACCGGTAAGTACTTCAACATCACTTGCAATATGATCGTTAACACGGTCTTTACCCATTTTAACTGAAATTGTCTCTTCAAAAACAGAGAAGGTTCCTCCAAATCCACAACATTCATCTTGTCTGTTTAAAGACATGAGTTGTAAGCCTTTTACATTATTTAGTAAATCTTCTTCTGTTGAATAATGTTCACCTTTTACCTCTGAACATGATCCAAGTTTTAGGCCGCGTAAACCATGACAGCTTTTATGCAGTCCAACCTTGTGAGGGAAAGAAGCTCCAAGATCTTTCTTTCCTAAAACTTTAACAATGAATTCGCAAAGTTCATAAGCATTATCTCTAACGCGTTTAACGTCCTCTGTTTGTTCAAGGATATCAAAATGATGCTTTACATGATAAATGCAGCTTCCTGATGGACCTACTATATAATCGTATGCCTTAAAGTTTTCAACAAACAGTTGGCAGATGCCTTTTGAGTCTTCTTCATAACCCGAGTTGCCAAGAGGTTGACCACAACAGGTTTGTCCTTGAGGATAATGCACATCAACACCAAGTTTTTCCAGTAATTCTAAGGTAGCAATACCTACTTGAGGATAGAGTTGATTTACATAGCAGGGAATGAATAAACCTACTTTTAAGTTTTTCTTTTTCATGTGTTTTTTAATAGACCTAATCAATTATAAAATTAAGACATTTTGGTAGAGCAGCTGTCCTGTTCTGACCTGCCGTGTCTAATGAAGTAAAAAAGAATTGGTTATAAGGTGGTTACATTGAAAATAGAGGTCTTTATTGCACTAGAAACAGGTGTTTTAATCTCAAAGTTTCCTGTCAAAATTTGATAAAAAGGGCTCAATCCCAAAAGTTGTGTGTGGATTTCAACAAGAAAGATATTTTTGTAGAAAAAAGCTAAGACCTTACATTTATCAATAGACCTACTCAAGTTATTATTGCCCGAACTGCTAATTACACATTTTGATATTGTTAGTCAATTTAAGCTAGAAGAAAAAACAAGAAGTTTTAACCGTACAAAAATCGTACATTTTTTAAATCAAAAAACCCGTAAAACACTGTTTTTTAGTGTTATTACGGGTTTTGTCTGCGGAGAAAGAGGGATTCGAACCCCCGGAGGTGTGACCCTCAACAGTTTTCAAGACTGCCGCATTCGACCACTCTGCCATTTCTCCTTGAGTGTCTCATCAGGTATTTCCCTGATTGCGGGTGCAAATATAGAACCCTTTTTCAATTCTTTCAAATAAAATTAAACTTTTTTCTGATATTTTTTTTCAACCTAATTAATTAGAGCATTTTTATTTGAGATTACAGCAAGAATCAAAAATTCAAACCTTATTTTTGCAGAAATAGAAAATACTATAATGAACACTATTGAGCAATTAAAATGGCGTTATGCAACAAAAAAATTTAACGCTAATAAAAAGCTTTCCACATCAAAATTAGAGGTTTTAAAGCAAGCATTTAATTTAACAGCTACTTCGTTTGGGTTACAAACGCTTAAGCTGGTTGTTGTTCAAAATAAAGTGTTGCGCTCCCAGCTAGTTGAACATGCCTATAACCAAAAACAAGTGTTAGACGCCTCACATCTATTTGTTATCTGTATACAAAAGGATATAAAAGAAGAAGATGTTGTTAGTTATTATAATAACATAAAACAAATAAGAAAGACCTCAGAAGATATTCTTAAACCCTACCGAGATGATCTTATTAAAATGATGAAAAGTAAGTCTTTAAAAGAGCGTCAGCAGTGGTCTGTAAAGCAAGCCTACATTGCCTTAGGTAATTTAATGACCGTTTGTGCCATAGAAGGTGTTGATGCTTGCCCCATGGAAGGGTTTGTGCCCAAAGCCTATGATGAAATTTTAAAACTTGATAGCCTAGGGTTAAAATCGGTGCTTTTGTTGCCAGTAGGCTACCGTGCCGATGACGACACGTTCTCATCATTTAAAAAAGTGAGAAAACCTATTCGAGAAGCCGTCATAGAATTATAAATAAACATAAGGGCGTTACCACAAGGGTCGGGCTTTCGCTACTCGCTCTTTTCAAGGAGCTCAGACACACCGCTCAATCCCTAACGCGCTCACAACTGCAAAAAAAATAAATATGCCAGGATTTGAATTATTTGGAGAGTTAGAAAGACAAGAAGTAAACGATGTTTTAGATAATGGCGTACTTATGCGCTATGGTTTTGATGGTATGCGCAACGGACATTGGAAGGCCAAAGCACTAGAAGCCGAACTACAAAACACCTTGCAATCAAAATATGTACAATTGGTATCAAGTGGTACGGCAGCTGTCTCGGTAGCTTTAGCTTCGGCTGGAGTAGGAGCAGGAGACGAGGTGATTATGCCCACGTTTACCTTTGTAGCAAGCTTTGAAGCTATCATGTTGCTGGGCGCCATTCCTGTTTTGGTGGATATTGATGATACGCTTGGTTTAGATCCTAAAGCTGTAGAAGAAGCAATTACACCTAAAACCAAAGCCGTTATGGTGGTACAAATGTGTGGTAGTATGGCAAATATGTCTGCTTTACAAGATATATGCCATACGCATAATTTGCTGTTGGTTGAAGATGCTTGTCAAGCCATTGGCGGAACATATCAAGGAAAACCTTTAGGCAGTATTGGTGATTTAGGTTGTTTTTCATTTGACTTTGTAAAAACCATTACAAGTGGGGAAGGAGGCGCCGTGGTAACAAATAATAAATCTTACTATTTGAATGCCGATCATTACAGTGATCATGGACACGACCATGTAGGGAATGATAGAGGCGCAGAATCGCATCCTTTTTTGGGTTATAATTTTAGAATTTCAGAATTACATGCTGCAGTTGGTCTGGCTCAAATAAAACGGCTACCTGAGTTTATCAATATTCAGAAGCGTCATTATACCATATTAAGAGAAGCCTTGTCCGTAATTCCTGAAGTTACTTTTAGAACGGTGCCGCAAGGTGGGGAAGAGAGTTATGCTTTTTTAAACTTCTTTTTGCCCAATTTAGAAATTGCTACTAAAGTTTCAGAGAGGTTTAAAGCGAATGGGGTAGATGGTTGTTTTCATTATTATAATAACAACTGGCATTATATCCGAAAATGGGAGCATTTAAAAGACCTAAAATCGTTATTCCCAATTTCTACTGAAGTTAAAGAGGGACTAAAATACTTAGCAGATAAAGCCTTCAATAAGTCAGATTATTATATAGCAAGAAACATTTCATGCCTTATAAAACTATCGTGGTCAGAAGATGAAGTAAAGGCTAGAGCTAAAAAAATGGTTGAGACTATAAAAAGTTGTTTGTAACTAGTAATTAACGTATTCAACAATTTCTAATCCATACCCGATCAAACCAACACGTTTGGTTTGTTTGGTGTTTGAAATGAGTTTTAACTTATGAATATTTAAATCATGGAGAATTTGTGCGCCAATACCAAAATCTCTATTATCCATATTAACTTTTGGTGCTTTAGCAATAATATTTGAATCTTGATGCTCTTTTAAATAGGCTAATCTATTTAAAATATTCATAGACTGTGATTCTTGATTTATAAAGATAATAGCGCCTTTTCCAGCATCATTAATCACCTTGAACATGTCATCAAGCTGCTTGTCCGCATTATTAGTTAATGTGCCTAAAATATCATTATTAAACAAGGTAGAATTAATTCTAGTAAGCACCTCCTCATTATCTTTCCACTGTCCTTTTGTTAATGCTATATGTACTTGATTGTTAGTAGTTTGTTTGTAGGCTCTTAATCTAAAACTTCCAAATCGTGTTTCTATTTGAAAATCTTCTTTTTTCTCAATTAAGGAATCGTGTTGCATTCTGTAGGCCACTAAATCTTCAATAGAAACAATCTTTAAATCTAGTTTTTCAGCCACTTCAAATAATTGAGGAAGACGTGCCATACTGCCATCTTCATTCATGATTTCAACAATAACTCCAGCGGGATTCAAACCAGCCAACCGGGCAAAATCAATGGCTGCTTCGGTATGCCCCGTTCTTCGTAACACACCACCTTCTTTGGCAACCAAAGGAAAGATATGCCCAGGACGTGCTAATTCAAAAGGCCTAGTACCATGGTCAATCAATGCTTTTATGGTTTTAGCTCTATCGCTTGCAGATATCCCTGTTGTTACACCTTTTCCACGTAAATCTACAGAAACAGTAAAGGCAGTCTCCATGGGGTCTGTATTGTTGCTAACCATCATGTTTAACTCAAGTTCTTTACATCTATTCTCAGTTAATGGCGCACAGATTAATCCACGACCATGGGTTGCCATGAAATTTATCATTTGTGGTGTAACTTTGTCTGCAGCGGCTAAAAAATCACCTTCATTTTCCCTGTTTTCATCATCAACTACTATAATTACTTTACCATTTCTTATATCGTCAATGGCTTCATGAATAGTGTTTAGTTGGTATGCTTTCGATTGCTTTTCTGCTGTCATTGTTTGTGGTGTCATAGTGCAAAGATATTGCTAATTTTAATGAATGCACAATTTTGTTATAATAGAACGAAGATATACAAATGCTAACCTTTGTTGTGTTCTCTGATGTTCAAATCTTGATTGAATTTCTTTTTAGTATAGACGTATACAATAAAATATAATGGCAGGCCAACTAATAAAAAAATAAGGCCACTATATTTGGATTCATTATCTATATGCTTGTTATAGCTTGCAAAACTTAAAAAAGATTTGGAAATAGCAAATAAGAAAATAATTCCGATGAGAATTCCTAAAATAAATAGAATATTGCCAGTTACAGGAAACTTATTGTTCTTTAAAATACTTCCAACTAAAATAAGAAGCGTCATAAAAATATATAAAACCAATGCCAAGTTAGAATCTTCTTCAAACGTATTCTTTAAGCGTAAAGAATCTTCATATTTTTGATTTTTAAAATGTCCGGCAAATTTTAGTTGTTGTTTGGTAATTCCTCTGGAATCTAAGACTGCTAAGGCCGTATTTCTATATTTTAAAGAATACTCATATTGGTTATAATTTCTAACAATATCAATTAAAGTATTGTTTTCATTTTTATTTAAACGCCTATATTCTTCACTTGATTTAGGGAAGGATGAATAATCTTCAAGCAGCGCTTTCTTTTTTATGCGAAATAGTTTTTTTAGAGGTTCTAACAAACCATCTGTTTCAAACAAACCACGATCCTCTGTGGCTCTTTTGGTTAAAAATATACCAAGCGGTAACATAACCAAGGTAGAAAACCAACTTGCTAGAATAGGGTTAATACCATCGCCCTTAGCGCTATTGGTTGCAAAAATACCTATAAAGTGATAGGTTAGAAATAGCACGATAGCAATAACCATAGGTAAACCAATACCACCTTTCCTAATTAAGGCGCCTAATGGTGCCCCAACAAAGAATAAGATAACACAAGCAAAACCTAAGGCAAATTTTTCATGTAAAGAAATAATATGCCTATTTAACCAGGCTTTAGAAAGTTTTGTTGTTTCTTCTTTTGAAGTTAATATTTGCTTAGAACTTGTAAATGCCTTTATAGCAGCATCAACCACCTGTAATTTTTGCTTTGTATTAAAAACATCAAGAATAGGACCTAGGTAAACCGAATCCTTTGCTTGTTTTTTAGGACGATATATAGAAACACCTGATCTTTGAAATAAGTTTTTTGAAAAAGATTCGTGATCGTCTTTACTTTTTACCACAAGAGAATCAATTGTTTTATTCAAATCAACCACATCTAGCATATTGTATTTGTCCGTTTGTGATTGCTCATCAAAATCAACACTATTTAATTCAGATAAATCAATATTTATAATTTTCTTTTCAAAGTAACTCTTAACAAAGGGTTTTTTATTTTTTTCAGCAGGTTTTTTGGCGGCCATATCGCTGTAATAATAACCGTCTAATAAAATCAATTTTAAAACATTTGAATCCTCTTCACTAGCAAGTTCTCCTGTTTTTGACTTTATTACTGAAGAATTGGTTCTACCATTTGATCCTTTCACATGAATGGTAACATCTTCTAAAAATTGACCGCGGTCTCCACTTTTCTTTTCTACCTTTATATTGTAAGGTGTCGATTCAATTTCATTAAACTGGCCTTCAGCAATCCCCATAGAAGGCTTTATTTTGGCAATATTTCGTCTTAAATTATAAGAATTTAATTCTGCCCAAGGGATAACATTGTTTGAAAAGAAAAAGGTTACAATGCCGAGAATAACAATAAAAATACTTAAGCCAGACATGGCGCGCTGTAACGAAATTCCTGTAGATTTCATGGCTGCAAACTCATAGTTTTCAGCAAAACTTCCAAACACCATGATGGAAGCCAGTAAAATGGTTAATGGTAAAACTAAAGGAATTAATTTAGGCATGAAATACGCTAAAAACTTAAAAATCACAATTAAATCAAGATCTTTTCCAGCTAGTTCTTTTATGTAAAGCCAAACCGTTTGTAAAACAAAAATCAGCATAAGTATGATAAACACGCTGAGAAAAGTTTTTAGGTACGTTGTTAATATATAGCGATCTAGTATCTTCACTAGTTTACTTAATCTAAGTTGTTGATGTAATAATCTTTGTATTTGCTAGCGTCAAAGGTAAACAAGCCTTTTGGTAAAGGCTGATTTGTTTCAAAAGAATTAACAGTTAAAGTGGTTTTTGTGCCGTTAATACCTACTTGAATTAAGTTATAAATATGTTTTGTTTGCGCATCTATGCCTAAAAAAAGCTCTTTAATTTCAGAGTTAGAATCAATTGGAGTAAGCTTCACATATTGAATCTTCCTACCTTTAATATCTTGCGTGATATCAAGTTTATACGTATAGCCGTCTTCATAAAACGAAAGCATTTTACTAGGTGCAATTGTTTCATTTTCATCATCGTCTGAACTCACAGTAACTTCCTCATCTTCCGTACTTATACTATAAAGTTTGGCTCCATCAAAAAGCTGAGTAATACCAAGGATGTTTAAACGGTATTTGTTACCTGCCATAACAACGTCTCCTTTAGTTTCTTGTTTTATGTTTTCAGCGGTGTTTTCTAGAACATATTTAAACTCAAGAGAAATATTGCCGTAACCTTTTACCTTGTTTGAAACCTCATTTAAAAGAGTCTTAGCATCATTTTGTGCAAACACTTGAAGCGAAAAAGTGAGTATTAATAGGGTGAAAAATTTATTCATTTTTATAAAATTATATTTCATTTTCTAAATGCTGATCAAGAGCGATTAAATCGGGGATTAGTACTTGTCTGGCTTTACTGCCTTCAAATGGACCTACTATACCTGCAGCTTCTAGCTGATCTATCAATCTGCCCGCTCTGTTATAGCCTAATTTTAATTTTCGTTGTAATAAAGAAGCTGAGCCTTGTTGTGCTGTTACAATAACTATGGCAGCATCTTTGAATAGCTTATCTCTATCTGAGATATCAATATCAAGACTTGTGCCACTTTCTTCACCTACATATTCAGGAAGCATATAAGCATCAGGGTACGCTTTTTGCGAGCCAATATAATCTGTTATTTTTTCAACCTCTGGGGTATCAACAAATGCGCATTGAATTCGAATAAGATCATTGCCCTGTGTGTAGAGCATATCACCACGACCAATAAGCTGATCGGCACCAGCCCCGTCAAGAATAGTTCTAGAATCAATTTTAGAGGTTACTCTAAAAGCTATTCTAGCAGGGAAATTTGCTTTTATTATACCTGTAATTACATTAACCGAAGGCCGTTGGGTGGCAATAATTAAGTGAATACCAATGGCTCTGGCAAGTTGTGCTAAACGGGCTATTGGTGTTTCTACTTCTTTGCCTGCGGTCATGATTAAATCAGCAAACTCATCAACAACCAAAACAATATAAGGTAAAAATTGATGGCCTTCATTAGGGTTCAATTTTCTGGCCTTAAATTTAGCGTTGTACTCTGCAATGTTTCTACACATGGCATTTTTTAGTAACTCGTAGCGGTTATCCATTTCAATACATAAAGAGTTCAATGTATTGATAACTTTGGTATTATCAGTTATAATGGCGTCTTCGCTATCAGGTAACTTGGCCAAATAATGGCGTTCAATTTTATTGAAGAGTGTTAGCTCTACCTTTTTAGGATCAACTAAAACAAACTTAACTTCTGCTGGGTGTTTTTTATAGAGTAGTGAGGTTAAAACAGCATTTAAACCAACCGATTTACCTTGACCTGTTGCTCCCGCCATAAGTAAGTGTGGCATTTTTGCCAAGTCTACCACAAATGTTTCATTGCTAATGGTTTTTCCCAAGGCAATAGGAAGTTGCATTTCCGAGCTCTGAAATTTCTTTGATGCAATCACAGACCTCATAGATACAATGGTAGCATTTTTATTAGGCACTTCAATACCAATAGTCCCTTTACCAGGAATAGGGGCAATAATACGGATGCCTAACGCAGAAAGTGATAAAGCTATATCGTCTTCTAGGTTTTTAATTTTTGAAATTCTAATACCAGCATCAGGTACAATTTCATATAAGGTTACTGTAGGTCCTATTGTAGCTTTTATACTGGCAATACCAATTTTATAGTTACTAAGAGTTTCAACAATTTTGTTTTTGTTTTCTTCAAGTTCGTCCTGATTTATTTTAATACCTTCGGCATCATATTTTTTTAATAAATCGAGAGTGGGGAATTGGTATTTGGCAAGCTCTAAAGTAGGATCAAATTGCCCGAAGTCTTCAACTAATTTATTGGCGAGATTATCGGTTTCTGAAACTTCTTCTTTTACTTGCTCAACTTTTATTTCTATTTCAGATTCTTCTTCAGCTTCTGGTTTAGTAATATTGACCTCAAGTGGTTGATTAGGTTTACTTTTTGGCTCTTCTTTTAACGGTTCTGACGAGTCATCTTCCAAAGATATGTCAAAAGCAGATTTAATGGCTTCCGCTTCATCAGATAAATTATTGTCCAACGGCACAAAAACATCTTCAGAGGTGTCAGATAATTCACTTTTAATGTTACGCTTAGCTTTTTTGAAAATATTAATAAAGGTTTCAAATGTAATTTTAAAACGTAAAGCTAAGTAGGTTATTAATCCGAAGAGGAGCAGAAGTGATGTTCCTGTTTTTCCAATATAATCTTGTAGAAATGTGTTTATTTCAAATCCTATAACACCTCCTAAAATATCATTCTGTTCATTAAAAAAACCAAGTAGAATAGATAACCAAATAACGATTAGAATGCCCCAAAACCAATGTTTTCTTAGTTTTGATGCCTTTAAGTCCATAAGAACATAAACGCCAGATAAAAAAACTAACCCCGAGAAAATAAAAGCGGCAATACCAAAACCTTGTTGAATAAAAAAATGACTAATCCAAGCACCAGATTTACTTAGCCAGTTTTTTGTTTTTATCTCACGCGAAGCAAATTCTGAAAGTGCACTTTGATCGGCATCACCTGTAAATAAAAAAGAAAAAAATGCAATAAAAAGAAGTAAGCCACTAATGACTAAAAAACTACCAAATACCAATTTTTGTTGGCTAGATAATTTTAGGCTAGGCATTTTTAATCTTTTAGTAGGTGCCTTTCTAGTTTTAGGTTTTCGTTTAGCCATTAAGGGTTTGTTGATTCTATGTGTCTTACAATTATAAGGTTAAAAATAATGGTTTTCACAGTGCGACAAAAATACAAATTACTAACGTTTATCCTAAAAAGAATAGTATTTAAAAAATCTTTGGAATGTAAATAATTAAACCAGCAATGCATGCAAAAACAGAGGCAATAAATACGGCGCCGGCCGCAATATCTTTTATTAAACCAATTTTTTTGTGATGTTCTGGGTGAATGAAATTTGCCATTTCTTCAATGGCTGTATTTATGCCTTCCATGCTTATGACTAACCCAATGGCAAGACATTGTATTAACCACTCAAAAGCGGAGATTTTAAAATAAAACCCTGCAACGGTAACACAGAATCCAATGACAAATTGAACTTGAATACTAGCCTCCGTTTTAAGTAGTAATAAAGCCCCTCTAAAAGCGTAGCCAACACTTTTTAATCGGTTAATGAAAAAAGATTCCTGTTTGATCATTACAGCGCATTCAATGCGGCCTCATAATTTGGTTCCTGACCAATTTCGGGAACTTGTTCTGTGTAAATGACCTTGTTATTTTCGTTGGTTATAATAATGCATCTTGACAGCAACGCATCAAAAATACCATTTTGCATAATCAGGCCATAATCTTTTCCAAATTGCCCAGTTTTATAATCAGAAAGCATAACCACATTTTCTAATCCCTCAGCAGCACAAAATTGTTCTTGAGAAAAAGGTAGGTCTCTTGAAATGCATAACACTTTAGTATTTTCTAATTCTGAGGCTGCTTTATTAAACGCTCTTACAGACGCCGAACAAACACCAGTGTTTACACTAGGAAAGATGTTTAAAATCAATTTATAGTTTTTAAAATCACTTAATGTTTTACTTGATAAATCTGTTGCAACTAGTTCAAAGTCTTTTATTTGTGAACCAATACTTGGTAAATCACCTGAAGTTGTTACCGGGTTTCCGCCCAAAGTAATATGTGCCATAGTGTTTTTGTTTTGGATTTTAAAAGTAGTAATATTAAATAACATTTGATAATGAAAATGGATAACATCTCTTAAAATCTACAACTATTTTTATTTTCTATGAATAATGTGTTTTAAAATAAATTTTATCAATGAATAGATAATATATAAAAATGTAGTTTATCCGAAATCGATAAATAATTGATTAAATTTAGGGGAAATTAATTTATAATTTAATCACATATATAATGGACAATATTAACAATGGGGATATTAGTAAATGTCCTTTTTTTGGGGGAACCCAAAAAGAAACCGCTGGTAGCGGAACCAAAAATAGAGATTGGTGGCCAAATGAACTCAAGCTAAACATATTGAGAC
Source organism: Allotamlana fucoidanivorans (assembly GCF_045788535.1). Taxonomy (GTDB): domain Bacteria; phylum Bacteroidota; class Bacteroidia; order Flavobacteriales; family Flavobacteriaceae; genus Allotamlana; species Allotamlana fucoidanivorans. The sequence continues at coordinate 2,906,868 of NZ_CP074074.1, forward strand.
AACATGATGGTAGATCGAATCCGTTAGGAGAAGATTTTGATTATGCTAAAGCTTTTGAAAGTATTGATTTTGTAAAACTAAAGCAGGAAGTGATTGATTTAATGACAGATTCTCAAGAATGGTGGCCTGCAGATTATGGGCATTATGGACCTTTAATGATTAGAATGGCCTGGCATAGTGCTGGAACGTATCGTGTTGGAGATGGCAGAGGAGGTGCTAATACAGGAAATCAGCGATTTGCACCACTAAATAGTTGGCCAGATAATGGTAATTTAGATAAAGCACGATTACTCTTGTGGCCAATTAAGAAAAAATACGGTAAAGCATTATCATGGGCAGATTTAATGATATTGGCAGGAAACTGTGCTTTAGAGTCTATGGGGTTTAAAACATTTGGTTTTGCAGGTGGGAGAGTTGATGTTTGGGAACCAGAACAAGATGTATACTGGGGGTCTGAAACCGAGTGGTTAGGAAATGCAGAACGTTTTGAAAATAATGAGCTAGAAGGGCATTTAGGAGCTGCGCACATGGGATTAATTTATGTTAACCCTGAGGGACCCAATGGAAAATCAGATCCTTTGGGTTCGGCAAAATTAATGCGTGAAACTTTTGGTAGAATGGCAATGAATGATGAAGAGACTGTAGCGTTAACAGCAGGAGGGCACACTTTTGGAAAAGCCCATGGTGCGGCTAATCCAGATCAATATGTAGGTGCTGAACCTGCAGGAGCTCCTATAGAGCAAATGAGTATGGGGTGGAAAAATACATTCAAATCGGGAGTGCTTGACGATGCTATAACCAGTGGGTTAGAAGGCGCTTGGACACCGAATCCTATACAATGGGATCATGATTATTTTGATGTGTTACTTAATTATGATTGGGAGTTAACTACTAGTCCTGCTGGTGCTAGTCAATGGACGCCAACAAAGGAATCGCAGGCCAGAATGGCACCAACAGCGGGCGATTCATCAAAAAAACAAGCGTTGATGATGACGGATGCTGATATGGCTTTAAAATTAGATCCTGGGTTTTTAGAAATTTCAAAGCGGTTTCATGAAAACCCACAAGAACTTGAAGATGCCTTTGCTAGAGCATGGTTTAAATTAACACATCGAGATATGGGGCCCGTTTCTAGGTATTTAGGGCCTGAAGTTCCTCATGAAGAATTATTATGGCAAGATCCTGTTCCTAAAGTAGATTATGAGTTAAGTAAGGCCGATGTTTCTGCCTTAAAAAACCAGATTGTAGCTTCGGGGCTAACGGTTTCTGAACTTGTAAAAACAGCATGGGCTTCAGCTTCAACATATAGAGGATCTGACATGCGCGGAGGCGCAAACGGAGGACGAATAAGATTGGGCCCTCAAAAGGATTGGGAAGTGAACAACCCGAACGAGTTAGCAAAGGTTCTTAGTGTTTATGAAGGTATTCAAAAGGGATTCAATGGAGCCATTTCAATAGCAGATTTAATAGTTTTAGGAGGTTCTGTAGGTGTTGAGCTGGGAGCAAAACGGGCAGGCTATACGGTTGAAGTGCCGTTTACAGGAGGTAGAGGTGATGCGTCTCAAGAGCAGACAGATATCGAATCTTTTTCTTATTTGGAACCGCTAGGTGATGGCTTTAGAAATTATTTAAGTACAAAAGTAAACGTGGTAGCAGAAGATTTACTGGTTGATAGAGCAAATTTATTAACACTTAGTGTACCAGAAATGACTGTTTTGGTGGGTGGTTTACGTGTTTTAGGAGCTAATTATGATGGTTCTAACCTTGGTGTTTTTACAGAAAATGTAGAGTATTTAACTAATGATTTCTTTAAGAATATTCTTGACTTTACCTATACTTGGAAGGCTGTAAATGATGATGATACTATTTTTGAAGGAACCGATAGGAAAACAGGTGTTGTAACGTTTAAAGGTACACGGGCAGATTTAATTTTTGCTTCCAATACTGAGTTGCGTGCTGTAGCTGAGGTATATGGCGCAGATGATGGTGAGCCAAAGTTTGTAAATGATTTTGTTGCTGCTTGGGTTAAGGTTATGAATCTTGATAGATTTGATTTAAGATAAAGATATTTATAATCTGAAAAAAAGTAGGGAATCAATAATTAAAATGATTCCCTTTTTTAATGATTAATTTTTGTAAAACGATACACTGCCGTAATCTGATGTGATGTTAATATGATTTGAGGTAGATTGGTTTCCAAAGTACCCCATATAATGCTTATCTGAACCATCTACATCCTTTTTTGTAAAATGTAAATCTAAATCGCTTTGTAAAGCCCCGTAGTCTAATTTTAAATCAAAATTAAAATGATAGGTGGGTGCCATGCCAATTTTTATACCAACATAATCAGATTTAATAGTAATATTTTGTGCGTTTTCATTCATTCTTTTAATCTTAATGGAGCCATAGTCTGCTTTTAAAGATATGTTTTTATAAACTTCGCCTATCACCAAGGTTAAATAATCACCATTGCCATTTACATTATTTGCTTTGTCTATTTTTATGTTGCCATAGTCGCAATTGTAATTTATATTTTCTGCAATTTCAATTTTAGAATTCGTATAGTCAGCATTTATGCTTATTTCGTTAGTTTTGGCTATGGTAAAATCGCTGTAATCTGCACTTATTTTTCCTCCTTTAATATACTCAAAGTAGCATCCCTTTGAGTAATCAAAACTCAAACTATTATTGCTAGCCATTAATTCTTCTGTTACTATTTTACCATAATCACAACTTAATTGTGCTGTTCCCTCTAGTTTACCCAAGTTAATATTCCCGTAATCATTATTTAGATTAACAGAATTAGTAGTTGGAACTTTAATAAGGTAGTGAATCTCCATTTTTACTTTGCTGTTATTACTCCAGTTCCACCAGGAGCTTGATTTTTTTTTGCCAAAAAATGTTTCTGCAGAAACTAGCTCATCTGTAGCTGAGAATTCTACGTGAATATCATTTAATTTTTCAACTGTTTGTTCTTCATTGTTCCCAGAAGTTTTAATGGTTATAACAAACTCTATACGATTTTGATTCCACGTAATCACATCCAGATTTCCGTAACTATTATTTACTTTTAGCAAAGCATTTTTACTGACCGAAAACTCTCTTTTTATGGTTTTTGTCTTGGTGTGTTTAAAGTTGGTATTGACTGATGCAGAAGTTGTCTGCGGATGCATGATGAGTGCTACCAATATACTAAATAGTGCTGCTCGTTTCATTTGATGATTGTTTTAATTGTTTAACTAAATTAATTTGCTCTAGAGTGTGTTGTAAAATGTCAATTCTATTTTGAAAGTTTGAAATCATGGCGTAAATAACACGATGATCTTCACCACTTTCTTTTAAATCTGCTTTGAGATTTTCATAATCATGTTCTAAGTGTTTAATTTTGGTAAGTGCATCTTTTATTAATAACTGTGCTTCTGGGGCTGATTCTTCTTGAAGTCTTTTTAACTCAATATTTATGGTGGCTGTAAAAAAATCTTGTGTTTGTGCCATTTTTGGAGATACACTAGCCAGATCAATAGATGTTTTTTCGGGAGCCAAGGTGATGAAGACCGAAATTAATAATATAATGGATGCCGCAACAGCTACCAAAGGTTTCCAAAAATTAACTTTTGGCTTCGCAACCATTAATTTTTGATTGTTTTGTTTTGCGAGTTTATTTAGAAAACGATTTTCATGATCAGAATGAGGTGTTTCTATATCAAAATAACCTTCTAAATCTTTAAATAAGTTTTCAAATTTATTATCCATAGTAAGCTGTTTAATAGGTTATTACTTTTTCTAATTTCATTCTTAGGCTTTCTTTGGCTCTGGAAATCATTGTTCTGCTATTGGCATATGAAATGTTCATGATTTCACTAATCTCTTCATAGTCATACCCTTCAATGAGATTAAGAGTAAGACTGATTCTATAATTATCTTTTAGTGTTTTTATTAAATTCAAAATTTGATTCACTTTATTGTTGTTAGAAGATGGCTCATCAACGTTAAAACTATCGGATTGGTCTTCAATTTTATAAAGCATATCATGTATTGAAATATCTCCGTTTTTTACTTTTTTGTTATAATATTCAATACTTTTATTAACCACAATCCTTTTAAGCCAAGAGCCAAAAATAGAGGCGTCATTCAAACTGTCTAATTTTGTAAAAGCAATTAAGAAAGCCTCCTGCATGATGTCTTCTGCTTCAAAATGGTCTTTAACAATTCTTAGCGTTGTGTTATACATGGCTTTGTAATACCGATTGTAAACTTCCATTTGTGCCGTTTGGTTGTTTGTTTTACAAAGCGTTATGAGTTGTTCAATATTTAGGTTGGTTAGCGTCAAAAAAAACTCAGTTTGTTATAATATAGATGGGTTGGCTTTTTGATTGTTACAGTTTGTTTCAAAAAAAAAAATCCTACGTTCGTTTTGAATGTAGGATTTTTTAGTTAAAATAATTTTGAATTAAACTTATGATTCTGTAGGTTTTTCAGCTTTATCAATTGAAATTTTTAATTCATTTGAACTTTTATCAAGATCTATTTTTATGTTATCACCTTCTTCAAGGTGAGCAGATACAATTTCTTCTGCAAGGGCATCTTCAATATACTTTTGAATAGCACGCTTAAGCGGTCTGGCTCCATATTGTTTATCAAAACCTTTTTCTGCAATATAATCTTTGGCTTCTTTGGTTAAGGTTAAATTGTATCCTAAGTTCTTAATACGTGCAAGGAGTTTAACTAATTCAATATCAATAATTTTATTGATGTCTTCTTTTTCAAGCGGATTAAATACAACAACGTCATCTATTCTATTTAAAAATTCTGGTGCGAAAGATTTCTTAAGTGCATTTTCAATCACACTTCTGGCATTGGCATCCTCTTGGGCTTTTTGTGATGCTGTTCCAAAGCCAATTCCTGTGCCAAAATCTTTTAATTTTCTGGCTCCAATATTGGATGTCATAATAATGATTGAATTTCTAAAATCAATTTTTCTTCCCAGGCTATCTGTAAGGTAGCCGTCATCAAGAACTTGAAGTAGCATGTTAAACACGTCGGGGTGTGCTTTTTCAATTTCATCAAGTAAAATTACAGCGTATGGTTTACGTCTCACTTTTTCAGTAAGTTGTCCGCCTTCTTCATAGCCAACATATCCTGGAGGTGCTCCTACCAATCTAGAAATGGCAAATTTCTCCATGTATTCACTCATGTCAATTCTAATTAGAGAATCTTCACTATCAAATAGTTCTCTTGAAAGTACTTTGGCAAGTTGCGTTTTACCAACGCCTGTTTGGCCTAGGAAAATAAATGAACCAATAGGCTTATTAGGATCTTTTAGACCTGCTCGGTTACGTTGAATGGCTTTTACAACTTTAGAAACCGCTTCATCTTGCCCAATCACTTTGCCTTTTATTAATTCAGGCAACTGCGCTAGTTTATTAATTTCTGTTTGTGCAATTCTATTAACAGGTACACCTGTCATCATTGAAATAACATCGGCTACATTATCTTCCGTTACAATTTCACGATGCTGCTTAGTATCTTCTTCCCATTTTTCTTGGGCGATAGCTAGTTCTTTTTCTAAACGTTTTTCATCATCTCTTAACTTGGCAGCTTCTTCATATTTTTGCTTTCTAACCACGGCATTTTTAGTCTCTTTTATGGCTTCAAGCTGCTTTTCAAGTTCAATAATTTGCTTAGGAACATCAATATTTGTTATATGAACGCGTGAACCAGCTTCATCCAAAGCATCAATAGCTTTGTCCGGCAGGAAACGCTCTGTCATATATCTGTTGGTTAATTTAACACAAGCTTCAATAGCTTCAGGGGTATAATCAACATTATGATGTTCTTCGTATTTTCCTTTTATGTTATTCAAGATTTCAATAGTTTCTTCAACCGAAGTAGGCTCTACAATAACCTTTTGGAAACGGCGTTCAAGAGCACCATCTTTTTCAATGTACTGTCTGTATTCATCAAGGGTTGTAGCGCCAATACATTGAATTTCACCTCTTGCCAAGGCAGGTTTAAACATATTTGAAGCATCTAAACTTCCGGTGGCACCTCCTGCACCCACAATGGTATGGATTTCGTCAATAAAAAGAATAACATCGTCGTTCTTTTCAAGCTCATTCATAACGGCTTTCATGCGTTCTTCAAATTGGCCTCTATATTTAGTTCCAGCAACAAGGCTTGCTAAATCAAGAGTAACCACGCGTTTATTGAAAAGAATTCTAGATACTTTGCGTTTTACAATTCTAAGTGCTAACCCTTCAGCTATTGCCGATTTTCCAACACCTGGTTCTCCAATTAAAAGTGGATTGTTTTTTTTCCTTCGGCTAAGTACTTGAGAAACGCGTTCTATTTCCTTTTCTCTGCCCACAACAGGGTCTAACTTACCTTCTTCGGCTAAAGCGGTTAAATCACGTCCAAAATTATCGAGAACAGGTGTTTTCGATTTTTTATTTGATTTACCAGAAGGTGAGTTGAAAATATTTTCTTTTGAGCTGTCCTCTTGTGCTGAGGTATCATCATCCTGAAACTCAGCTTTAGGCTCTATATATTCATTGTCATTAGTTATCATAAGTTTGAATTGTTCTTTAACATTATCGTAATCAACTTTAAGCTTATTTAACAGCTTGGTAGTGGGGTCATTTTCATTCCGTAGAATACACAATAACAAGTGCGCGGTATTAATAGATGTACTTTGAAACAGCTTAGCTTCAAGAAATGTTGTTTTTAAAGCGCGTTCTGCTTGTCTGGTCAAATGTAAGTTCTTCTTCTGATTAGAAGCAATTTGTATATTTGGGTTGGCCGGACTTAGTATTTCAACTTTACGTCTTAAATGATTTAAGTCGATATCTAAAGCATTTAGTATGTTTATAGCCTTCCCGTTTCCATCGCGCAACAAGCCAAGCATTAAGTGTTCAGTGCCAATAAAATCATGACCCAAACGCAATGCCTCTTCCTTGCTATAGGCAATTACATCTTTTACTCTTGGGGAAAAATTATCATCCATTTTTATATCCTTTCTGCATTAAAAATAATAAAACATTTAACTATGGGCAAAAACTGTACCTTTAATTTATATGTAAAATGCTAATTGACAAAAAAAACTTCACAAATTCAAAATTTTACAGTGTTTACTTATCAACCAAAACAGTCGTAAAAATTGTTAATAAATAACATGAAATTTTAGTGCAGTTTTCCTAGCTAGGACTAATGAAATACCTATATTAGCATGTTTTGAAAAATGCATAAAATTAAAGAAGAATATTTATGGCAGAAGGAGAAAAATTGATCCCTATTAATATTGAAGATGAGATGAAATCGGCTTACATTGATTATTCAATGTCGGTCATTGTGTCACGTGCTTTACCTGATGTAAGAGATGGTTTGAAACCAGTGCATAGACGTGTACTTTATGGTATGCATGAGTTAGGTGTTAGAGCAAATTCGGCATATAAAAAATCCGCAAGAATAGTTGGAGAAGTTTTAGGTAAGTATCACCCACATGGAGATACCTCGGTTTATGATGCAATGGTACGCATGGCTCAAGATTGGAGTTTGCGTTACATGTTGGTTGATGGCCAAGGGAACTTTGGATCTATTGATGGTGATAGTCCCGCAGCAATGCGTTATACAGAGGCCAGAATGCGAAAGATTTCGGAAGACATGTTGGCCGATATTGAAAAAGAAACGGTAGATCACAAACTTAATTTTGATGATACCCTGCAAGAACCTACTGTATTGCCAACTAGAATTCCGGGTTTGTTGGTGAATGGAGCATCGGGTATTGCTGTAGGTATGGCCACAAATATGCCACCTCATAATTTAGCGGAGGTGGTTGATGGTACCATTGCGTATATTGAGAATAATGATATTGAAGTTGACGAGCTGATTAAATATGTAAAGGCTCCTGATTTTCCTACAGGAGGAACTATTTATGGATATGATGGCGTAAAAGAAGCTTTTCAAACGGGTAGAGGGAAAGTGGTTATGCGAGGGAAGGCCAATATTGAAGAAGTTAATGGCAGAGAATGTATCATCGTAACGGAGATTCCATATTTAGTAAATAAGGCAGATATGATTAAGAAAACTGCCGATTTGGTAAATGATAAAAAGCTAGAAGGTATTTCTACTATTCGGGATGAGTCTGATAGAAATGGTATGCGCATTGTTTATGTTTTAAAGCGCGATGCTATCCCTAATATTGTCTTGAATAAATTATTTAAGTACACTGCTCTACAGTCTTCATTTAGTGTAAATAACATTGCCTTGGTAAATGGACGCCCGCAGTTATTGAACTTAAAAGACTTAATTCATTATTTTGTTGAGCATAGACATGAAGTAGTTGTAAGACGTACCACATATGAGTTAAGAAAAGCCGAAGAACGTGCTCATATTTTAGAAGGCTTAATTATAGCCTCTGATAATATTGACGAAGTTATCGCTTTAATTAGAGCTTCAGCAAATGCTGATGAGGCTAGAGCTAAGTTAATAGAGCGTTTCAAGCTTACTGAAATACAAGCTAAGGCTATTGTTGAAATGCGTCTGCGTCAACTTACGGGTCTTGAGCAAGATAAATTACGTGCTGAGTATGACGAGTTGATGATAACTATTGAAGATCTTAAAGATATCCTAGACAAAAAGGAAAGAAGAATGGATATCATCAAAGAAGAGCTTAGTGTTGTTAAAGAAAAATATGGAGATGAACGTCGTTCTATTATTGAGTATGCGGGAGGAGATTTAAGTATTGAAGATATGATTCCTGATGAAAAAGTGGTGATTACCATTTCTCATGCAGGATACATTAAGCGTACATCACTTTCAGAATACAAAACTCAAAATAGAGGAGGAGTAGGTCAGAAAGCTTCAACTACTCGTAATGAAGATTTCCTTGAACATCTATTTGTTGGAACCAACCATCAATATATGTTATTCTTTACGCAAAAAGGAAAATGTTTCTGGATGCGCGTTTATGAAATCCCTGAAGGCTCGAAAACGTCAAAAGGAAGAGCTATACAAAATCTTATAAATATTGAACAAGATGATAAGGTGAGAGCTTTTATCTGTACGCAAGATTTAAAAGATGAAGCTTATATAAATAGCCATTATGTGATTATGGCTACTAAAAATGGTCAAGTAAAAAAGACTGCACTGGAACAGTATTCAAGACCTAGAACAAATGGTATTAATGCTATTACTATTAAAGATAATGATGAGCTATTAGAAGCTAGATTAACTACAGGTAATAGTCAAGTGATGCTAGCCTTAAAGTCTGGAAAAGCCATTCGTTTTGAAGAAGCTAAAACAAGACCAATGGGGCGTGGTGCTTCTGGAGTACGAGGCATTACATTGGCTAATAATACAGATGAGGTTATTGGTATGGTTACCATTGAAAACCCTCAGGAAGAGTCTGTTTTAGTGGTTTCTGAAAATGGTTATGGTAAACGTACTTATATTGATGACCCAGAAGATGGAGAACCGGTGTACAGAATAACCAATAGAGGAGGAAAAGGTGTTAAAACCATTTCTATTACTGAAAAAACAGGAAATTTGGTTGCCATAAAAAGTGTTACAGATAATGACGATTTGATGATTATTAATAAATCTGGTATTGCTATTAGAATGGTCATTGCAGACTTAAGAGTTATGGGAAGGGCTACTCAAGGTGTTAAGTTAATCAATTTAAAAGGTAAAGATTCTATTGCTGCTGTAGCTAAAGTTATGCATGATGAAGATAAAGTTGATGATGTTGAAAGTATTGAAAACACTGGAGATTTAGAGGATGGCACAACTCTTGATAATAATTTAGGCGAAAATATCACTGAAAATTAAATTAAATATTACTTAAAAATGAGAAAACAAGTTATTATAGCTTTAGCCTTAACGATAAGTACATTTTCTTTTGCACAGAAAAAAGAATTAAAGGTCGCAGAGAAAGCTATTAAAGCTAACAATTTTGCTGAAGCTAAAACAGCATTAAGTCAAGCGGAACCTTTGCTTGCACAAATGGATGATAAACTTAAATCTAAATTTTATTATCTTAATGCTCAGGCGTTTTATTCAAATGGTAAAGCGGGGCTTAATAATATTGATAAAGCTCTTGAGAGTTTGTCAAAAATAGAGAACGGCTATAATCAAGAGGTGTCTCAGTTAAAACAAGAGATCTCAAATGGTTTGATTAAATCTGGAAATGCTGCTTATGAAAAGAAAGATTATTCAAAATCCTCCAAGCATTTTGAAAAAGTGTATAGAGTATCTAAAAATGATACCGTATTTTTATACTATGCAGCCGCAACAGCGGTGAATGTGAAGGAGTACGATCGTGCTTTGAAACTTTATGAAGAGTTAAAAGACTTAGGGTATACTGGTATAGAAACACAGTACTTGGCGATTGATAAAAAAACCAATGAAGAGGAGGCTTTTCCAAACAAAGATATGAGAGATATCTCTGTTAAAACCAAAACTCATATCAAGCCTTTTGAAAAGAAAAGTGAATCTAAAAAACCTGAAATTGTAAAGAATATTGCTTTGATTTATGTAAGTCAAGGAAATGATGAAAAGGCTTTAGAGGCTATGAAAGATGCTAGAGCTGAAAGTCCTGATGATATTAATTTATTATTATCAGAAGCAAATGTGCACTATAAAATGGGTAATACTGAGGAGTTTAAAAACTTACTTAAAGAAGCCACTGAAATGGATCCAACAAATCCTGAGTTACAATATAATTTGGGGGTTATAGCTGCAGAATCTGATCACCCAGAAGAAGCTAAAAAGCACTATGAAAAAGTATTAGAGTTAGATCCTGAATATATCAATGCGTATATTAATTTATCAGCGTTAATTTTGTCGGCAGAACAGCCTCTAATTGAAGAAATGAATGGTTTAGGAACTTCAAAAGCGGATAACAAGCGTTATGATGAGCTTAGAGAAAAACGCCAAAATCTTTATAAAGAAGCTGTACCATATTTATCAAAAGCGTTAGAAATAGATGCTAATAATATAAATGCAGCTAAAACGTTAATGAATATTTATAGCATATTAGGAGAAACTGATAATTACAAGGCTATGAAAGAAAAAGTAGATGCCATAGAAGCAGCCCAATAAATTACTTTGATTGAAAAAATAAAAAAACCGCTTTAAGCGGTTTTTTTATTTTATATGATTTTTTTAATAACTCTCAACTTATGAGTATGAGTACGTGTATCAACGTTATAAATACCTGAATGATCCAAACGGTCAATGCGTACTTTACCGTGAGCATGAATGATATAATTATCTTGCATAATAATACCAACATGAACAATGACTCCTTCATTATTGTCAAAAAACGCTAAATCTCCAGGTTCACTCTCTTCAATAAAACTCAAGGCCTCTCCTTGTGTAGCTTGCTGAGAAGCGTCTCGTAATAATTTATAGCCATTAAGCTTATATACCATTTGTGTAAAGCCTGAACAATCAATACCAAAAGGCGTTTTTCCTCCCCATAAATAAGGCGCATTGAGATAAATGAATGCCCATTTTAAAATCTCTGATTTGTCATTTTTCTTCTCAATAAAATGCCCATCATACCTATGGTTCAAAATAGTGAGACCATTAAGAGAACAACCTATTGATACAGGAAATATTTGCTGATTTTTGTCCTCAATAAACTCAACCAAATCTGTTGCTAACTTGCAGGGTTCTTGGGTTAATTGGTTATACTGAGATTCTGTGATTTCAACATATTGTTTGTTGTCTACCCAACCTTCGTAGCCATCAAAAGCTAGTCTTATTCTACTCCAATTTTTTCGTTGTTCTAAAATCTTAAAAAGGTCACCATAAAGGACTTGAGAAACTAATTCACTAGAATCAGTAGGTTCATTTCTAAGTGGAACAATACTTAAATTACAAATACCGTATTGCATTTAGTTAACTTAGTTGCGTTCAATTATAATTGCAGATGCGCCTCCACCACCATTACAAATAGCTGCAGCACCAATTTTAGCATTATTTTGTTCTAAAACATTTAACAGTGTAATCACAATTCTTACACCAGAACAGCCTAATGGGTGTCCTAGAGAAACGGCGCCACCATTTACATTAACGTTTGAAGCATTTAATCCTAGTAATTTCATATTAGCTAAGCCCACAACAGAAAAAGCTTCATTAAACTCAAAATAATCAACATCTTTAATATTAATATTTGCTTTATCTAAAGCCTTTGGTAGGGCTTTTGCAGGAGCTGTAGTAAACCACTTAGGTTCTTGAGCGGCATCAGCGTAGCTCTTAATGGTTGCTAATGCTTTTAGACCCAGTTCATTCGCTTTTTCTCTACTCATTAAAACCATGGCACCAGCACCATCATTTATGGTTGAGGCATTGGCGGCCGTTACGGTTCCATCTTTTGTAAATGCAGGGCGTAAATGCGAAATTTTATCCATTTTAACATTGCTAAACTCTTCATCTTTATTTACAATAACAGGTTCACCTTTTCTTTGTGGCACTTCAACGGGTATAACTTCATTGTTAAATTTTCCTTTAGCCCAAGCATCAGCCGCTCTATTATATGATTGAATGGCAAATGCATCCTGTTCTTCCCTAGAAAAATTATACGTTGCAGCACATACATCAGCACAAACCCCCATAGCATTTTGATCATAGGCATCTACTAAACCATCTTTTTGCATACCATCAATAAGCATAGCTGAACCAAATTTTGTTCCAGTTCTTGCATATAGATAATGTGGGATAAGGCTCATATTTTCCATACCACCAGCAATAACAATATTGTGGTCTCCTAATGCAATAGATTGTGCAGCTTGCATAATAGCTTTCATGCCAGAGGCACACACCTTATTAACTGTAGTACAAGGTACTGTATCAGGAATTCCTGCATAAATTGCTGCTTGTCGTGCTGGAGCTTGTCCTGTGCCTGCCTGAACAACGTTACCCATTAAGACCTCTTCAACCAAATCTGGTTTTAAATTAATCTTTTCAAGTGCTCCTTTTATGGCTATAGCACCTAATTTTGGAGCAGGAATAGTTGATAAGGCGCCCAAAAAACTGCCTATGGGAGTTCTTGTAGCTGAAACAATTACAACATCTCTATTCATTAGTTAAACATTTTAGTTTAGTACTTGCGAAAATAATGATTTTTTAGGTAAAATTTGACCGATTCAGTTATTATAAAAAATGGCACAAGTCTATAATTTTATTACATTTGATTTCTAAATGAAAGACTTCGTTAATAAATTATATAGAAACCATTCTCTTATTTATAAAGGGTTATTATTTGTTTGTACTACTTTTTTTATTGTCTACTTGTTTCCTAAAAGCGGAAAATTTAAATACAACTTTGAACAAGGAAAGCCGTGGCAATCTGAAAATTTGTATGCGCCATTTGACTTTGCTGTAAAGAAAACTGATGAAGAAATTAAAAAAGAAAAGCAATTAATAATTGATAATGCTACACTTTATTTTGATGTAGATGAGTTGATTTTACCTAAAATTGTTTCAGATTTTGATGCGCATTTTGATGATTCATTTCCAGATTCAATTCCTAAGAAAATAAAAGTAAAACTTGAAGAAACAGGTAAAGCCTTGATAGAGGAATTATATCAATTTGGTGTTTTAGATGAAAAATATGATTATAAGGATGATAGAGTCGTTGAAATACTAAAAGGTAGAGAGAAAATTAGTGAAGGGTTTTATTCTGATTTAGTGTCACAAGAAGCTATTACCTTAAAAATAAATAGGGTTTTATTAGAACATGAACTATCTAAGTTTAAAACAAGTTTTGTTGCCTTGTTTTATGATCTACTTCATCCCAATCTTACGTTAAATAAAGCGTTTACAGACAAAGTTATACAGGAAGATTTAGGTAAAATTGCTTATACAAGAGGCAGTATAGCTAAAGGAACGCTTATTGTGTCAAAAGGAGAAGTGGTTGAGGGTGACAAATACCAGAGTTTAAAATCTTTACAATCAGAGTATGAATCACAAGTTTGGAACAAAACCAATTACAATTGGGTTATTTTAGCATACACGCTTCTTGTTTCCTTAGCGTTGTTAATGTTGCTCTTATTTTTAAGAAAATACAGGTTTGAAGTGTTTGAGGATAACACCAAAGTTACCTTTATTTTCTTTAATATTTCGCTAGTTGTTTTTATTACAACCTTGGTGGTCAATTACAACTCAAAATACATTTATATAGTTCCAATATGTATCTTGCCGCTTGTCTTTAAGGCGTTTTTTGATGCTAGACTTGGTTTGTTTTCGCATGTATTAACTGTATTACTAATTGGTTTTATAGTCCCTAATAGTTATGAATATATGTTTCTTCAAATTATAGCAGGTATTGTAACTATTTTGACGGTTTCTGAGCTTTATAAAAGAGCAAATTTATTTATATCTGTTGGTCAAATAACACTTATTTATATTATTGCTTATTTTGCTTTTTTTGTTATTCACGAAGGAAGTGTTGACACTTTAAAATGGGAAACATTTATTTGGTTTATTTTATGCGGTCTAGCCACTTTGTTTGTGCAGCCTCTTATTTATGTTTATGAAAAATTGTTCGGATTGGTTTCTGATGTATCACTTTTAGAGCTCTCTGATACTAATACAAAACTTTTAAAAGAATTAGCTAACAAAGCTCCAGGGACTTTTCATCATTCTTTAAATGTTGCTAATTTGGCTGAGGCATCAGCAAATGAAATAGGAGCTAACGCCATGCTGGTAAGGGTTGGTGCCTTATATCATGACATTGGAAAAATGAAGAACCCTACTTTTTTTACCGAAAATCAATCAACGGGCATAAATCCACATGACGAGTTGTCTTCTAAAGAGAGTGCAAAAATTATTATAGATCATGTGATCAACGGTATAGAAATGTCAAAAAAATATAATTTACCTGATCGGGTTATTGATTTTATTAGGACACACCATGGTACTAGTATGGTATATTATTTTTACATGAAGGAAAAAAAGAGTTTCCCAGATTTGGAAATAGATAAAGTAGATTTTTGTTACCCAGGACCAAAACCTTTTAGTAAAGAAACTGCCATTTTAATGATGTGTGATAGTATAGAAGCGGCGTCAAAAAGTTTAAAAGAACCCACGTCAACTAAAATAGAGGCATTTGTAGAAAATATAATAAATAAACAGATTGAAGAGGGACAATTTTTAAATGCAAATATCACGTTTAAAGAAATTCAATCTATAAAAAAAGTGCTAAAACACAAGCTTGCAAATATTTATCATTTACGAATAGAATATCCTGAATAAAATTTATAAAAAAGTAATTAAAATAGTTGCGTGCTTTCAGTGTTTAAGTTACATTTGCAACCGCAATTTTATTGCAATGTTCTTAATAAGAATTAGGAGAGGTGCCAGAGTGGTAATGGAGCAGATTGCTAATCTGTCAGCGCGTAAGTGCTGCCCGGGTTCGAGTCCCGGTCTCTCCGCAAATAGATAACCAAAATCGGGGTGTAGCGTAGCCCGGTTATCGCGCCGCGTTTGGGACGCGGAGGTCGCAGGTTCGAATCCTGCCACCCCGACGAACTTAGAAATAAGTTAAACTAAAACACTGTTAATCTTATGATTTTCAGTGTTTTTCATTTTTTATGCATTTGATTGATTTTATTTAAAACTAAATAATAGGTGTGCAATTCGGTGTGCAGTGGTTCGAACGAAATGTATTATCTTTAAGGAACTTTCGAGTATGATTTGACTTTTGATTTAACAGGTTATTGTTTAATTAAAGTCATTTTAAAATGAAATCAAAAAACACCTTTTTCGTTATTTTCTTTACGAGAAAATCAAGAAGCAACCCAGTAGAACTTTCTATTTATGTACGTATCACGGTTAATGGTAAGCGCTCAGAGATTAGTTTAAAGCGATCTGTTTTATTTAAAGACTGGGATTGTCATAAGAGTAGGGCTAAGGGGAGTTCTTCAAAAATAAAAACTTTGAACTTATATTTAGATGAAGTATTTGGCAAATTATTGAATTGTCATAAAGAATTACTCATTGAAGATGCTATTGTTTCTTCAGATTCGATTAAATCTCGGTATTTGGGAGAAGATAAAACCAGTAAGACTTTGAGAGATCTTATTAGTTATCATCATGATAAGATGGGAGCTGTACTTAAACCAGAACCATGAAGAATTATTACACCACAGAAAGATATTTGTATGAGTTCTTGCAAAATATACGCAGATCAAGTGACATCTATTTAAATCAACTAAATTATGAGTTTGTTACCGATTTTGAATATTTCTTACGTCATTATAAAAACTCTAAAAAGAAATTGATGTTATCGAACAATGGAGTGATGAAATATCTGGAGCGTTTCAAGAAAATGCTCAATTTAGGGGTTAAGCTTGAATGGATGCTAAAAAACCCGTTTAATCAGTTCAAGTTGAAATATAATAAGTATGACAGGCCCTGTTTAACAGATAGAGAACTTAAAATAATAGAGTGCACCGAATTTAAAAGTGAGCGTCTTGATCGGTTTAAGGATTGCTTTATTTTTCATGTTATACAGGACTATCTTATGTTGACGTCAAAGATTTGACCGAAAATAATATTGTAAGAGGTATTGATAATAATTTATGGATTAATACTAATAGAGAAAAGACAGATGAAAGTGTAAAGGTACCTGTACTTCCAAAAGCTTTGGATATTATTAAAAAGTACAGTCAAGACAAAATCCTAAGCAAAACAGGAAATTTATTACTAATGAGTTCTAATCAAAAAGTCAACAGTTATCTAAAAGAAATAGCCAAAGATTGCGGGATATATAAGAATCTTAAGTTTCATGTAGCCAGACATACCTTTGCCACAACTGTTATGCTTTCAAATGGTGTTCCTAATAGAAACAGTTTCAAAATTATTGGGACATACAAAATTAACAACTACCCAGATTTATGCACGGGTGGTGGAGAGTAAAATTAGTGAGGATATTAATAATTTGTTGGGACGCTTGGAGACTAAAGGAATTAAATCTTCTTGTCAGTAGTGATTATGTTAAAGTTGAAACAAGTTATGCTGGGTTGATCTAAAAAAAATATTTTATAGCGTAGAATTATTTATGTTAGCTTGCTGTTTAACAAAATTTATGTAGGCGTTATTTTTAAAAGCAAACCAGTTTTCTCTATGTTCAGAATGATCTATAAAATATTTGAAATTCTAGTAGGACTTATTCTTTGTTAAAATTCTCAATACTTGTGTTTTAGACTGGTCATCGGGGAGTGAATTGGCAAAATCTTGCATGACTTGATAGCTTTCAGAAGAGGTCATTTGTTCAAATCGGATATAATTGGTGGAGTCATTTTTAACGTTGTGAATGATATCTTGCAAAAGCTCTGAATTAAAGTATCAGTTGTTTATAGGCTATTATTAGTTTTTAAAATCAGAAATTGTTTCCTTAAAAGATTTTTCATAATCAGCCTCTAACAATTCAAAGTATTTTTGACAGAAATCATTATAGTTTTTCTTTGCAATTCCTTTTTTTCCTTGGTTATACAAGGACTTGCACTTTATAGAGATAGCATCTTCGTTCAAGGGAGCGTATTTTAAAATGATATTACTTAGTAAAATAAGTAATTGCGCGTCGTCTATATATTTAGCGATTCTAATAAGATTATCAATTAACATATTGTTATCATCATTCTTAAAATCTTCAATCCACTCTGTATGTACATCTGGTGAAATTTCACCTTTTGAAATTATGTTTAAGAGTTTATAGGTTTGCTCATGGTCAAGATGTTTATTTGCATTTTCGTCTAAAGCCTCTTGAACAAAAGTGAAATCACAGAAAACAGAGTTCCCTAAATTAATGTTCCAATATGTATTATCATTACTAATTTCAATATTACCTATTTTATCTAACAGCAGTCTTAATTTACTGATGTTAACGTTTCTGTTATTTCTTGCGTTACTATCAGATTTATTAGGCCATAAAAGTTCTGTTAATTGGTTTGAAGAAATACCTTTTCCGTTTTTGGCGCTTGTTAAAAGTATGATAAGAAAAAGTTGCTTTAGAGTAGGTGTAAATAAGGCAGTGATATCATTGCCTTCTTTATCATAAACCTGAAACCCTCCATATAGATAAATAGCAGATGTTTTTACTTTTTCAGGTTTTACATGTGTTAATTCTAGAATTTCTTCATTTAGAGCCGGAGCATCGGTAGTTTTAACTTTTCGATTAGGTTTATTTAATCTTTTACGGATAAGAAAAATTGAGATGAAAATTAAAATAAGACCGAACAAAGCATAAATCCAATAGTTTTTTCTTAAAACTAGAGGTTCTATTTCATTTTGATAAATATCTTCAGGGAAAAGTGGGGGATAAGTTAATGAATAAAGACTTGCTTTGCTTTCTGTAACTGTTAACGTGTGAATTTTTGAATTATTAGAATCTAAAAAAAAGTCTACGTGCGATTTAATATCAAGAAATTCATATGGTATAGAGTCCGAAAACACTGTGACTTTAGGAGATGACACCCCAATTTGAGCAAGTTTTAAATTGGTATTGTAATTGGTGTTGTTATAAGTTAGTGTGTAAAAGCTATCCGTATTTTCATCTATAATCATTGATGAAACCGGTACAAATGGAGAATAAGGTATGTTGTCCGTTTCCCAAAGCTTATTGGTTTTGTAATTGTTGTTTAAGTCTATTGAATACAAATCATAGAAATGCCTGCTTCTAACACCTTGTTTACCAGAAGGGCTACCGTACCCGCCAAATAGTAAAAGTTTGTTGTCTGATTGCAGTCCCATAGAGCTTAAGTATCTTGGCGGAACTTGACTACTCAAATCAAGAGACTGGATATTATACTTACCAAAAGAAAAATTAGAGATTTGAGATTTGTACTTATAAAACCCATATCCGCCAAAAGTAAGTAAGGTACTGTCAATGGGTGAAATGATTTTATTATGGTGAAAATAAGCCGTTTCGGGACATGAGGTTTTTGATTCTGACCATTGCTGTTTTTTGAAATCAAACTTTTGATAAAACCCTTCATCTATTGAATACGCTAAAAGCTCATTGCTTAAATGATTGAATTTATAATTAGCAGATTGACAGTTGATTGTGTTTCGTATTTGATTTAAAGTATCAATAGTGTTGTTATCTATATGGTATATATAAATAGACTTAGGGTTTATAAAATAAACTCTTTTATTTATGGGGTCGTTAGCAGTGCCAAGTAGATTGTTAAAATTAAAATCTTGAATTTTTTTCCAGAAAACATGCTGGTCTATTAGCCATTTCGGGTTTTCTACTAGAGCTTCGTCGTTTGAAATATTATCGTATACTTTGTTTTTTTTAGTGTGCTTCCCAAGTGGCCAATTTTTGATGAGCGCATTGTTGTTATCTAATATCTTAACATTTTTAATACTCATTGGGCAAACGTCTGTAGTCACAAACCCTTTATATCTGCTTTTTCCAAAAATGATATCTAACACATCCATTTTAGAAATACCTTCAATATCTTTTGAAAGTTTGTAACCATTAATGGATATGGTAATTTCTGAGTGTTTTGCGTTTATTTCAATTTTAAACTTAATCCATTTATCATATGAGCCTCTTGGGATGTCGGCCCATTTATATTTAAATAGTATTTTATCCTTTACTACAAGCCAAAAATTTTCATTCTCGTGATTTAGGTTTGCCACTAAATCAATGTTTGTTTTTTTATCTCCTATGAGCTGTACTATATTGCCGTAGTAGCCATCACCTCGTCTAAAATTAGCTTCAAACTCAACAACAAGCTTTTGGTCTATTTCTAGAGGGTAATTGGGAGTTAGGTTAAGAGAAGTTCTTTGTTCTTGGGTAACCTCATGAGATGAAAAATAAAGACCTTCATCTAAAACATCTTGAGCTGTAACACCATTAAAGAACGTTAGAAGAAATATAAATAAGATGTTTTTTTTCATAATCAGTCGATAGGGGAATGGAATCTCTGTATAACCAGTGCAATATAATTGATATTTTATTTTTTTGTTACTATTGCTAGCAAAAAATTCTTAATAACCAATCTAATCTAATGTCTGAATTATGAAATTCTAAAAAAAATAAGGGTCAAAAAAAATTAACCGAAAATTAAGTGCTTATTAAGTGTTAATTATTTACTAATTAATATTGGCCACATATATTTGGCTCAACAAAAAATAAAATTCTAACTGTATGATTTGACAAAAACAAAAACTAACAACTAATTATGATTTAACAAGCTAATTTTTATGAAAAAAAATATTTTATACCAAACTCGAGTCGACAAACAGAAAAATCCGTTTGTTGCATTATTACGTTTATTGTTCTTAATAATTTTATTCGGTACACAAGGAGCCTTGGCGCAAAACAGGGTTATTTCAGGTGCTGTAGTAGATGAAAATGGAGTGCCTCTTCCTGGTGCATCTGTATTACTGGAAAACACCTCAACCGGTACAGTAACAGATTTTGATGGGAACTATAGCATTAAAATACCAGAAACGGGGTCACAAACCTTAACTTTCAGCTACATTGGTTATTTGACAAAGTCAATTGCTGTGCAAAACCAGTCAACCATAAACGTTGCTTTAGAGTCAGATATATCTGCTCTGGATGAAGTTGTTGTAGTTGGTTATGGAACTCAAAAGAAAGAGAGTCTTACAGCATCTGTTGCTGTTATTGATAATCAAGAAATTCAAACAACAACAAACGTAAGTGTGGCTCAAAAGCTATCTGGTAAAATTGCGGGTGTTCAAATTCGTCAGCAATCAGGTCAGCCAGGTTCTTTTGATAACGATATTAATATACGTGGATTTGGGGCTCCAATCTATGTTATTGATGGTATTCGAAGAGGAGGTTCAGCTGATTTTCAACAGTTAAATGCTGATGATATTGAAAGTATCTCAATATTAAAGGATGCTGCTGCTGCTATTTATGGCCTAGGTGCTGCAAATGGTGTTATTTTAGTTACCACCAAAAAAGGAAGTAAAACTAAACCAACATTTAATTACAATTCTGTACTTAGTGTTGTAAGGCCAACTGACGTTCCTAAAATGGCTAACGCTGCTCAGTACACCCAAATGTGGAATGATACACAATTGTTTATTCCAGGAGGGGCAGGGACACCGTTTTATTCTCCAGAAGAATTAGAATTATGGAGAACAGGTGCACCTGGATATGAAAGTACAGATTGGACTGATTTGGTACTTAAAAAACAAGCGTTTACACAACAGCATAATTTCTCGGCTACTGGCGGTTCTGAAAAGACAAATTATTTTATCAGTTTCGGGTATGTAAATGAAGATGGACTTATACGTAGTAATGATATGGGGTATAAACGCTATAATTTCCGTACTAACTTAACTACAGAATTTGCTAAAAACTTAACAGGTTCAGTTTTAGTGAGTGGCAGATGGGATAAAAATTGGCAACCGGGAACAGGCTTCTTTAATATTTTTAAAGGAACACGTGTAACTTTGCCAACTGAACGTCCATATGCCAATAATAATCCTGCTTATTTAGCACCAGTATTATCAGGTTTAAATCCTGTGGCTTTTATGGAGAAGGATGTTACAGGTTATAGCAGAAGTAATACTAAAAGATTTACTTCTACATTCTCACTTGAGTATGATGCGCCTTTTGTTCAAGGCTTGTCTTTTAAAGCCGTAGCTGCGTATGATGCTAATATATTTCAGAATAAATCGCTATCACTGCCCTATAATTTATATACATATGATGAAGACACAGATAAGTATAATCCTCTTAAACAAAATGATGGGACATCTAATATAAGTAATAGAAACTCAAATAGTGATGCTCTTACACTACAAGGATACATAAATTATAAAAGAACATTTAATGATGTTCACAATATAGGTGCAACTGCGGTTATCGAGAAAAATACTTGGGAAAATAGAGAGTCTTTTATTAGAAGGTATTACAGGAAATTTTATACTAAGGATCAAATCAGATTCGCAGACGTGTTAGATCCAGATACAGATGGTATAGAAAATCAATCTGCTGATTTTTCATATATTGGCCGTTTCAACTATGACTATAAAGGGAAATATTTATTAGAATTAGCAGGTCGTTACATGGGGTCCTATCGTTATGCTCCAGAAAACAGATATGGTTTTTTTCCAACAGCTTCTTTAGGTTGGAGAGCGTCAGAAGAATCATTCTTAAAAGATGTGAGTTGGTTATCTAACTTAAAGTTTAGAGGTTCTTATGGTGTAATTGGAATGCCAGAGGGAAATCCTTTTCAATATGTAGAAGGTTTTAGTATTGGAAGTGGAGGGTCATATGAATTTGTTGATGGAGAATTGACTGAAGGTATTTCTACGCCACCAATTGCAAATGGAAACCTTTCATGGATGGAGGCGACTACAAAAAATATAGCCGTAGATATGGGCTTTTTACAAAACCGTATCAATTTCACTGCAGAGGTTTATGAACGGTTGTTAGATGGTATTCCTGCTAAGAGAAGTATAGCACTTCCAAATACTTATGGAGGTGAATTGCCTCAAGAAAATTTGAATAGTGAAGTAACCCAAGGTTTAGAGTTGTCTATAAGTTATAGAGATAAAATTGGTGAAGATTTCAATTTTGCAGTTTCTGGTAATTTTGCCCATGCTAGAACCAAAAGAAAATATGTGGAAGGCGAAGCATTTACGAATAGTTATTCTAGATGGAGAAATCAACGGTCAGATCGTTGGAACGATGTTTTTTGGGGGTATAACTATATAGGACAATTTCAAAATGAAGACCAGATAGCAAATGCGCCATTACAAAACGGAGATAGAAGTAATAGCGAAAGAGAATTGCCAGGCGATTTTGCATATGAAGATTGGAATGAAGACGGTGTAATAAACGGTTTAGACGAGCAACCGTTGTTTTACTCAGGAAAACCAAAAATGTTCTATGGTTTCACCTTAGATTTAGAGTATAAAGGATGGTATGCTAACTTATTATTACAAGGAGCTGCTAATTATACTGTTAGATTTAGAGAAGTATATGCCGAGATGTTTGCCTTTAGAGGAAATACACCTGCTTATTTCTACGATAGATGGAGAAAAGAAGATCCCTATGATATTGATAGTGCATGGATTCCTGGAAAATGGCCTGCATCCAGAACTATTGGAGATGTGGGTGGAATGTACAGAGAAAGTTCAAGATGGAGAAGAGATGCGTCTTATTTAAGATTAAAGTCTCTTGAGATTGGTTACAACCTTAAGTCTCAGTCTCTAGAACGTACCTTAGGAATAACTAATTTGAGAATTTACGGAAGTGGTTTTAACCTTTATACTTGGGCAGATGACTTTGTAAAACCGTTTGATCCAGAAAAGATAGAAGGGGCTTATTCCGCCGGATTAACATACCCTGTAACGAGCACTTTTAACTTAGGACTAAACGTTAATTTTTAAAAAATAAATATGAAAACTATAAAACAACTTTTTATCTTATTTGTTTTAGGTCTTGTGGTTGTCTCATGTGATGATGGTCTTGACTTGGAGCCAACAGATAAAATAACGGCAAATGATTTATTTGGTGATCCAGAAGGTACCAAATTGTACTTGGCAGATTTATATGATAGAATGCCTATTGAAGATCTTACCTACTTTCCTAGAGACGGATTTAACTATAATAGAAGTAACCCAAACAACGGCGGATTTACAACTGATATGTTAACACCTTGGGCACACCACAGTGAGCGAAATAGCTTTATCAATGGAGGCTATTTAAATTGGTGGGAAGATGCTTATAGGTTAATTAGAGATGTAAATATTTTTATTCAAATTATTCCAGAATTAAACATATCTGAAGAGCAACGAGCATTTTACACTGGTGAGGCTGCATTTATTAGAGCTTTTGCTTACTTCGGTCTTGCAAAGCGTTACGGGGGTGTGCCGTTAATTTTAAAACCACAAGAGTTTAATGGCGATGTTGAAGAATTAAAAGTTCCTAGAAATACAGAAATGGAAACATGGGATTTTATTCTAGCAGAGTGTGATGTAGCAGCTAATAATTTAGATGAAACTAATGGAAGAAGAGCTTCAAAATGGGCGGCTTTAGCGTTAAAGTCAAGAGCTGCATTATACGCTGCATCAGTAGCAAAATTTGGAGACCAAATCAATTTGACTGGTGAAGCAGTTAACCTAGGACTAGTTGGTCTTCCTGAAAATTCAGCTTCTAAATATTACCAAGCATGTATTGATGCCTCGGCAAATATTATAGAAAACGGACCGTTTAGTTTGTACAAGACAAACCCATCAAGTGTAGAAGAAGCGGCTGAGAATTTTAGAGCAATGTTTGCAGATCCAAATATTGCACCAGAAGAGGCTATATTGATTAAAGGACGCACCATTCCAGGTGATAATTACGGAAATAACTATAATATTTGGTTCAATCCAAACCAGTTAACCAATGGATGGCCACATCCAGGAAGATATTGTCCAACGCTTGAGTTTGTTGATTTATTTGAAAGTTATGATAACCCTGGGTCTAGTGCTCCAATTGTCACTACGGTTGATGGAGATATTAATAACTACAATGGTTATGATCCCAGTAGGGAGTATTTACACTATGAAAATCCTCTTGATATATTTGCAGGTAAAGATGCCCGTTTGCAGGGGTCTGTAATTTTACCAATGTCAGAGTGGAAAGGTGAAACCATTATTTATCAAGCAGGTTTTATAGATCCTCGTGGTAATATTAAAATTGAAACTAATGGGGTTACTCGTGCTAACGGACAGTTTTACTTTACATACGGTTCTTCCGATCCATCTCAATTTTCAGGATTTAGCCCTTTAGGTGGTAACCATACAAAAACAGGGTTTGGTTTTAAAAAATTCTTGAGCTTAGACCCTGTAGTTCCAGGTTGGAATAGAAGTACAACAGATTTTGCAGAGATAAGATATGCTGAGGTATTATTAAATTATGCAGAGGCTGTTGCAGAAAGCGGTTTGGGTGATGCCGGTATGGCTAAAGATGCTTTAAATGCAACAAGAAAACGTGCATTTCATCAAACAGAAATTCCTTTAACTGTTGAAAATGTAATGAGAGAACGTACAGTTGAATTAGCCTTTGAGAACAAGACAATATGGGATTTGATGAGAAGAAGAACGTATCATACAACATTCAATAACACAAGAAAACACGCCTTAAAGCCAGTGATTGATTTGAGAGGAGAGCCTCCTTACAAATATATCTTTATTCGAGATAGAATTAGAGGAAATGATCCTCAGACATTTGATGTAAACGAATATTACAGAAATATTCCAGGTATCGGATTGAACGGTTTAGTTCCAAACCCATAAAACCACGGTTAAATATTTCTAAAATTTAAATTAATTATGATGAAAAAAATCAGATATATTATACTACTAATGCTTTCAATAGGTGTGTTTACTTCTTGTGAGTTAGACAATTTTGATGGTCCTGATGCAGGGTTGTATGGGAGTGTTATTGATGAGCAAACAGGCCAGTTAGTTGAGCAAGATATTATCCGCGGAGGCGAAATTGAAATTTATGAACAAGCCTATGAAAATGCAACACCTCAAAGACTAATTTATAAAGTTGATGGTACTTATAAAAATAGTAAACTTTTTTCAGGTTTATATAAAATAATACCTATTAGAACTAACTTTAGAACCCTAGATACAATAGTATTAGATATTCAAGGGCAGACAAAATTAGACTTAATTGTTACCCCTTACATTAGAATTAAAGATTATTCTATTGAGAAGAACGGAACCATAGTTACCGCTAAGTTTAAGTTAGAGCAAACTGGGGTATCAAATGTTAGCAAAATTGGGCTATACGCAGGTGCTGATAAACATGTTGGAGAACCAATGCGACTTGTAAAAGCTGAACAGGATATTAATAATATTGTTGATCCTAGTCAAGAGTATGAAATTTCAATTGATACTTCTGCCGAAATAGATTTGAAAGAAGGTAAAACTTATTTTTTCAGAATAGGTGCTTTATATGATACTGCAAATGCAAGATTTAATTATGCGCCAGCTGTTGAAATAGCACTGTAATAAGTTTAGGTATTTATAAAAGTAGCCTCTTTTAATTTTAAATAGAGGCCACTTTTATTAAAATTGATTAATAGTAAAAAAAAAGAAATGATAAAGAACGAGATTTTGAAAAGGGCAGTAGTTGCCATTTTATTTTTATGCATAGGATGGTCATGCAGTAGTAGTGACGCTGCAGATATAAAGGAAGATGATGATGAGGTTATTGTGACACCTCCTCCAGTTGATGAGATTGTTTATGATGAAACAGGATGTTTGTATACATCTTATACAAACTTAGTAATGGCCGGTTACCAAGGTTGGTTTGCAGCTCAAGGCGATGACTCTAATAGAGGTTGGTACCATTATCAAAACCCTAAATGCGGTGGTTTTTTTCCGGGGTGTTCAAGTATTGATATGTGGCCAGATATGAGTGAATATACTGAGAAGTATGTGACGCCGTTTAAATATGAAGATGGTTCAGATGCCTATTTATATAGCCCATATGATGAGTCTTCAATCGATCTTCATTTTAAATGGATGAAAGAAAATAATATAGATGGCGTTCATATGCAACGATTTGTTGTAGAAATTCATTCTTCAAATCCTAAAGGGAAAAGACACTTTAATAAAGTGTTGGCAAATGCATTAAAGGCTGCAAAAAAGTATGATAGAGCTATAAGTGTGATGTATGACCTTAGTGGATGTGATAGCCAAAAAGTAGCCTATTTAGAACAAGACTGGAATGAGTTAGTACAAGAGTTTAATTTATTTGATAATGTTGAGCATCCAACCTATTTGCGTCATAACGGGAAACCATTAATGTCTATATGGGGTGTTGGGTTTAACGATAATAGAAAGTATACCACAATTGATGTTGACCGTTTGGTTGGTAAATTAAAAGGGCCTAGAAACAAAGTGTCTATTATGTTAGGTGTGCCGTATTATTGGAGAACATTTGGAAATGACACAGAAAATAATCAAGGATTACATAATTTGATAAAAAAGGTTGACATTATCATGCCATGGGCAGTAGGAAGATACAATTCACCATCTAGCTATAATGCAGACAATGTCTATCAAGATATAAGATGGGCAGAATACAATAAAGTAGATTATGTGCCATTAGTTTTTCCCGGATTTACCTGGGGTAATTTGCAACAAACGCCTGAAAAATACCATGATATTCCTAGATTAAGAGGAGACTTTTTATGGAGGCAAGTTGCTGGTGCAAAGTTATCTGGAGCTAAGAGTTTATATGTGGCCATGTTTGATGAAGTAGATGAGGGAACAGCAATTTATAAAGTAAAACGTAATAAAGAAGTACCATTAAATGGTTACGGTCCAACAAATGAAGAGAATAGATTTAAATATGTAGGGATTGAAGACGACTTAGATTCTGACTATTATTTATGGTTAACGGGGCAAGCCGCAAATTGGTTTCATGGAGAAGGTAGCTATAGCATTAATAAACCAAATCGTCAATAGTTTGAATTTTGATATTATTTTACATTTTATAAACAGTGTTTTTTACTGGTGTTAAGATGTTCATGACAGAGATTAAAATATAAAATGAAAAAATACTTAAGAAATACATTGTTTTTTGGTGGAGCAGTTGTTATGTTTCTAATAGCTTGGTCCGTCTCAGATGATACTAAAATAAATAAAACGCTAGTTGATTTTGTTAACCCCTATATAGGTAATATTAGTCATTTGTTGGTGCCTACATATCCTACTATCCATTTGCCAAATAGTATGATGCGAGTATACCCAGAGAGAACTGATTTCACTTCAGATTTGTTAGATGGACTGCCTCTTATTATTACCAGTCATAGAGGAAGTTCTGCTTTTAATTTAAGCCCGTTTCAAGGAGAAGAAAAAGACATAAAGGAAGTAGTTAGATATAGCTATGATAATGAGCAGATAACACCATACTCTTATTCAGTTTATCTTGATGAACAAAACACATCTGTTAATTTTAGTGTGTCACATCAATCTGCTATTTATGAATTGGACTTTGAAAAAGATGATCTTGTTTATCTAGTAATCAACTCAAAAAATGGCGGAATAAATTGGAATGGTAAAACGTTAACAGGTTATCAAATCATAGAGAATGATACTAAAGTGTATCTATATATGACAATTGATGAAAACCCTGAAGACATTTTAGAACTTAAAAACAATGAGTTAGTAAAGAGATCGAGTAAAAACTATGAAAACTCCAATGTTGTATTAAAATTTACAAGAAACACAAAAAAATTACATATTAAATATGGAATCTCTTTTATTGATGAACAGCAGGCAAAACAAAATTTTGAAAGAGAGCTTCTGGATGAAAATATAGCATCCTTAAGAACAAAAGGGAGAAACATTTGGAATGATGCATTAAGTAAGATTGAAGTTCAAGGAAGCAATGATGATGACAAAACCGTTTTTTACACATCTTTGTATCGAACTTTTGAACGACCAGTATGTTTGTCTGAAGATGGACGTTATTACAGCGCTTTTGACAATAGTGTTCATCAAGACCAAGGAAGACCCTTTTACACTGATGATTGGATTTGGGATTCATACAGGGCACATCATCCATTACGTATTTTAATTGACGCAAAAAAAGAAGAGGATATTATAAATTCTTTCATACTAATGGCAGAACAAATGGATGAGTTTTGGATGCCAACTTTCCCTGAGGTTACAGGAGATAGTAGAAGAATGAATTCAAATCATGGTGTAGCTTCAGTAATTGATGCCTATAAAAAGGGACTTAGAGGTTTTGATCTTGAAAAAGCATACGAAGCATGCAAAAATGGAATAGCCGAAAAAACACTAGCGCCTTGGTCAGGAATGCCTGCTGGGGAATTAGATGCCTTTTATAAAGAGAAGGGGTATTTTCCTGCATTGCATCCAGGAGAAGAAGAATCTGTCCCAGAAGTACATACATTTGAAAGCAGACAACCCGTTGCAGTTACTTTGGGTACGTCTTATGATGAATGGTGTTTAGCCCAAATAGCCAAAGAACTTGGAAAAAATGAAGATTATCGTATTTTTTTAGATAACTCTTTTAATTACAGAAACCTATTCAACCAACAAACTCATTTTTTTCACCCAAAGGATGACAAAGGTAACTTTATTGAACCCTTTGATTATAAGTTTTCTGGTGGTATGGGAGCTAGAAAGTTTTACAGTGAAAATAATGCTTGGACTTACAGATGGGATGTGCAGCATAATGTAAAAGATTTAATAGATTTAATGGGAGGAAAAGTATCTTTTGTTAAACATCTGGACAGTACATTTGCAGAGCCATTAGGAAGAAGTAAATATGCGTTTTATGCTCAGTTACCTGATCAAACAGGTAATGTTGGGCAATTTACTATGGCTAATGAGCCATCATTGCATATTCCTTATTTATATAATTATGCAGGGCAACCTTGGAAAACTCAAAAGCGTATTCGTACTCTTTTAAAACAGTGGTTTAGAGAAGATTTAATGGGCATTCCTGGAGATGAAGATGGAGGCGGAATGACGTCATTTGTAGTGTTTTCGCAACTTGGGTTTTATCCTGTTACTCCAGGTATGCCTATTTATAATATTGGAAGCCCTGTATTTGAACATGCAACAATTCATTTAGAAAATGGAAAAGATTTTACCATAATAGCCAAAAATTATAACCAGGAAAACAAATACATTCAATCAGCGAAATTGAATCAAAAAGAATGGAATAAGCCTTGGTTTTCACATGATGATATTATAGATGGAGCTGTTTTGGTTTTAACAATGGGAGATAAAGCTAATAAAATGTGGGGTAGTTCTGCAGAAATGGCACCTCCTTCTGTTGATTAAAGTTTTGAGTTAGTTTTATTTAGTTTTGAGTGTATTGTTATCCTATTATAGTAAGATAACGGTATTGTTTAGTTTATTAGTTGGAAGGGGTGAAAACCCCTTCTTTTAGTTGTAAAGTTTAAAAAAAAAATATTTTTAAAAATAATTAAGCAATAATGGATAGTTTAGTAAAAGTTAGTTTAATTGGTTTTTGCTTGTTTGTTGTGTCATGTGCTTCAAAAAAAGAACTTTTATCAAAAAAATGTATACAACGCCCAAAAAATGTTATTCTTTTAATAAGTGATGGGGCCGGTTTATCTCAAATTTCATCATCATTTTTTTTTAAGGATGATGTTCCAAATTATTCAAGGTTTAATAATATAGGACTTATTAAAACATCCTCATTAGTACAGGATGTAACAGACTCAGCGGCAGGAGCCACTGCATTTTCATGTGGTGAAAAAACTTACAATGGAGCTATAGGTGTTGCTAATGATTCTACTAACCTAGAAACAATTGTTGAGATTGTACAGAATAAGGGAGTGAAAACAGGGCTTATAGCTACTTCTTCTTTGACACATGCCACACCAGCTAGCTTTTTCGCCCATGCCGTTAGCCGTAATATGGAGGAAGAAATTGCTTTAGATTTAACGAAATCTAAAGTTGATTTTTTTGCAGGTGGTGGTGTGAAATATTTTAATAAGCGAAAGGATGGTGTAAATTTATTAGATTCTAATGGTTTGAGTGATTGCCATATAAATACGAATCAGCTAGAAGATTTTGAAAATATAAAAAGGTATAGTAGAGTGGGATACTTACTTGCATCTAACGAAATGCCAAAGGTATCAGAAGGACGAGGGAACTTTTTACAGAATGCCACAGATTTAGCTATTAAGTTTTTAAGTAAGGATAATCATCCTTTTTTTATTATGAGTGAGGGCTCACAAATTGATTGGGGAGGGCATCAAAATGATGGAGATTATCTTGTTTCAGAATTGATTGATTTTGATAACACTATAGGCAAGGCTTTAGATTATGCCGAGAAAGATGGTAACACATTGGTAGTTGTTACTTCAGATCATGAAACAGGAGGTTTTACCCTTTCTGGGAAGATAAAAAAAGGAGCTGATGGGTCTAAATATGGAGATTATTCAGAGGTTGGAATGTCTTTTTCAAACGGCGGACATTCAGCTACATTAATTCCGGTTTTCGCTTATGGGCCTGGTGCAGAAATATTTAATGGTATTTATGAGAATACAGAGGTGTTTCATAAAATCATGCAAGTTACAGGTTGGAAAAAGAAATGATATCCATAATATTTAGATATTTATGAGAAGATTACCTGTCAGTATTTTTATGCTATGGTTCTTGTCATGTCATCAAATCAAACAAGAGTCGTTTAATTTTGTTCAATTGTGTGATATACAACTAGGAATGGGAGGTTATGCGCATGATAAAAAAACATTTGAGCAAGCCGTAAAACAAATAAATCTTCTTAAACCTGATTTTGCTATAGTTTGTGGTGATTTGGTTAACAATGCCACAGATAGTTCGTATGCCGATTTTAAAACTATTGTAAATAAATTTAGAATACCGTATTATCTGGCTGCTGGAAATCATGATGTTGGTAATGTTCCTGATAAAAAAAGTTTAACTTATTATAGAAATAGGATAGGGAAAGATTATTATAAGTTTAAAAATAAAAAATCTACGTTTGTAGTGGTTAATACACAGCTATGGAACGTGGAGGTTCAAAGTGAATCAGAGCAGCATCATATTTGGTTCAAGAACACATTGGATAGTTTAGAGAAAACAAAGGAAAATATTTTTGTAGTGGGACATTATCCATTGTATATCAAGTCCCCTAATGAATCTGATGAATATTTTAATATTCCAATCCAAAAACGAGAAGAGATTCTCAATTTATTAGTAAAAAACAAGGTTAAAGCATATTTGTCAGGACACAAACATGAAACGATTATTAATACCTATAAAAACATTCAGTTAGTAACAGGAGAAACAACTTGTAAAAATTTTGATAATAGACCGTTAGGATTTAGATTTTGGACTGTATCGCAGGATTCTATATCTCATAAGTTTATCAGGTTAATAGGTTTTTAAGTACGACACTTTTTCTTAAGATGCTTTTTTTAAAGAAACTATCCCATAAAGTGACACAATATTAATTACTTGTGTAGAGAACTACATGTTTTTTCTTTTTATCCTTCAATTAAAGCAATATTAACTCTTAATTAATTGAATATTCATCATAAATTAATTAACGATTCTAATTTTGGTTGCAGTTAATTGATCATCTAAATGTGATGATTAATCTAATTTCAACTTTATAATTATGAAAAACAAGCTATGGGGCGTTCTTTTATTAGGAACGTTATTTTTTACTAGTTGTGATGAAAAAAGAGGGCATTCAGAAGCGGTCACAATTTCAAAAGATAATACAGAATATGTAAATCCTTTTATTGGAACTGGAGGACATGGCCATACTTTTCCGGGTGCAACAGTACCTAATGCTATGGTACAATTAAGTCCAGACACAAGAACAGCTGGTTGGGATGCTTGTGGTGGGTATCACTACACTGATAGATCCTTAAAGGGCTTTAGTCATACTCACCTTAGCGGAACGGGGATTGGTGATTTAGGGGATTTTCTTTTTATGCCTTTTACAGGCAAAACTAAATTAGAAGCAGGCAGTCCTGAAAATCCAGATGAAGGTTTTAGAAGCCGATTTAGTCATGACGATGAATTAGCTGAACCAGGTTATTATTCGGTAAAATTATTAGATTATCGTATTAAGGCTGAATTAACGGCATCTACAAGGGTTGGTTTTCATAAATATACATTTCCAGACCATGCCGATAAGAAGCTAATAATTGATACAGATCATACTGTTCACGACAGAAATGTGGTAAATAGTACCATAACTGTGTTGAGTGACACAGAAATTAGCGGTTATAAGCACATTAAAGGTTGGGCGCCAAACAGGCATATTTATTTTTATGCAAAATTCAACCAGGCGTTTGATGCTGAGTTGTTCAAGGATAAAATAGCTCAAGAATCGCTAAACGAAGTAACAGGTAGAAAGCTGTTAGCCGTCCTTAACTTTAAAGGCGATAAATCTGAACCTTTGTTAATAAAAGTTGGGATATCTTCTGTTGATGCTCAAGGTGCTAAAAATAACCTTGAAAAAGAAGTAAGAGATTGGGACTTCGATAGAGTAAAACAAGAGGCACATACCCTCTGGAAAAAGCATTTAGATCAAATTGAAGTAGAAGGAGGAAGTGAAGACGAAAAAACCATTTTCTATACTAGTTTATATCATACAGGAATGAGTCCCTATGTTTTTAGTGATGTTGATGGACGTTACAGAGGTATGGATCAAAAAATATATACTTCAGACAAAAATATTTACACTGTATTTTCTTTATGGGATACCTTCAGAGCCTTTCATCCATTGTTAAACATCACTCAGCCAGAGAAAAACAATGCATTCATAAATACATTATTAACCAAGTACGACCATGGAGGGGTTTTGCCAAAATGGGAATTAAATGGGAATTATACTGGTTGTATGATAGGTTACCATTCAATACCTGTAATTGTTGATGCTTACTTTAAAGGTATTAGAGATTTTGATATAGAGAAAGCCTACAAGGCTATGATACATGCTTCAACATATAATGATACTGGTATTTTGTTTCCTTCAGAAGATGTGAAGGAGAAAGTATCTCCAATGGCTAAAAAATACAATGAAGAGTTAGGATATATTCCTTCAGATTTAGAAAATGAATCTGTTTCAAAAGCATTAGAGTATGCTTATAACGACTGGTGTATTGCTCAAATGGCCAAAGACCTTGGGAAAACAGAAGATTACGAGCGTTATTTGGAGCGTTCTAAGCGTTACCTTAAGTACTTTGATAAAGAAACAGGATTTATGAGAGGGCTTCAAAGTAATGGTGAGTTTAGAGAGCCTTTTGATCCTAAATACTCTCAGCATAGAAAAGATGATTATGTAGAAGGCAACGCATGGCAGTGGACATGGTTTGTGCCCCACGATGTTAATGGCCTAGTAGAGCTAATGGGAGGTAAAGAAAAATTTATTGGAAAATTAGACGAATTATTTACCACCAGTTCTGAAATTAAAGGAGAACATGTGTCTAGTGATATTTCTGGTTTAATTGGTCAATATGCTCATGGTAATGAGCCAAGTCATCATATTACGCACATGTATAATTTTGTTGGTCAACCTTGGAAAACACAAAAGCTAACCGATGATATCATGTCTACCTTATACTTTAATCACCCTAATGGTTTATCAGGTAATGAGGATTGTGGGCAAATGTCTGCGTGGTATATTTTAAATGCTATGGGCTTCTATTCATTTAGCCCAGGAAATGACACCTATTCTATCGGTCGTCCAATCTTTGATAAAGTCACCATTAACCTGACCAATGGTAAAAAATTTACGGTAGTAGCTAAAAATAATGATCCAAAACACCTATACGTTCAATCTTTAAAATTGAATGGAGTTGATTTAGAGGCACCTTTTTTTACTCATAAAGACATTGTAGAGGGGAGTACCATCGAGTTTGAAATGGGGCCATTAGAAAACAAAACATTATTCAACTAATATTAGATTTTATGAGTTTAAGATATAATTTATGGCTAGTTTGTATGCTTGTATCTATATCATTTCAAGCACAAGATAAACATACGAGAATAAGTAAATATCCAAGTTATAAAGGCTTGGTAATGGCTGGTTACCAGGGGTGGTTTAGAGCGCCAGGTGATGGTTCTGGTTCTAAATGGGGGCATTATGGAGCTAATGGAAAATTTGATAAAGATCATAATACCATTGATTTTTGGCCAGATGTCTCTCAATATGAAAAAACATATGAAACTAGTTTTAAGTTTCCTGATGGTACCAAAGCAAGAGTGTTTAGTTCTTTTGATAAAAGCACAACAGACCTACATTTTAAATGGATGAAAGACTATGGAGTTGATGGTGTTTTTATGCAACGTTTTTTTGGGGTTGCAAAGCGTTATAATGACCCTAATAAATCTGAAGACGTTATTTTGAAGAATGCAATTAATGCAGCAGAAGTTAATAATAGAGCCGTAGCGGTAATGTATGATTTGTCTGGATTAAATCCATCTACGGATGATTGCTCTTATGTTATCGAAGACTGGAAAAAACTTGTAGATAACTTAAAAGTCACAAAAAGCGAAAACTATTTACATCACAATGGAAAACCTTTAGTAACTATTTGGGGGTTAGGTTTCCCTGATAGACCTTATGATATTAGGAAAATAGGCGTTAATAGGTTGATTGACTTCTTAAAAAATGATCCAGAGTATGGCGGTTGTTCAGTCATGCTTGGTGTGCCTACTTATTTTAGAGAGTTAGACAAAGACTGTTTGCCAGATCCTTACTTACATGAGGTAATCCGTTCTGCAGATATTGTATTGCCTTGGATGGTACAACGTTTTACGCCGCTACTACATCAAGATGAAATACGATATAGAGACCACGTAATGGCAGATATTAAATGGTGTAAAGAAAACCAAGTAGACTATGTGCCCTTAGTGTATGCAGGATTTAGCTGGCACAACTTATCAAAACGAAATCCTGGTCTGGCTAGACACACGTCATACGGCGCTATTCCTCGTGTTGGAGGAAAGTTTTTTTGGGATTTAGCTTATAATGCAATTGCAGCTGGTGGAGAGATGCTTTACATAGGCATGTTTGATGAAGTAGATGAAGGGACAGCAATTATTCCTGTACTAAATGATCCGCCAAATAGTAAAGATGCTCATTTTGTAGGTAATGACAATGTACCATCAGATCATTATTTGTTTTTAACAGGGCAGGCAGGAAAAATGCTCCGAAAAGAGATTCCATTGCGCTATAAAATGCCAACAAGAAATTAAGATTTTTAAGTGTAGTATTTAAGAAAGATTAAATCATGAGCATCCGTTTTTTTCGTTTTATACAAATAATGTGTGCATGCCTATGTTTTATAGGATGCAAGTCTCAAGACGACGGAAAAAATAGCGGAAACAGGAAGCCCAACGTCCTAATTATTTTAACAGATGATTTAGGTTACGGTGATATTTCATCTTTCGGACAAGCTATTTATAAAACACCAAATATTGACAGAATAGGAGCAGAAGGTGTTGTTGCTTCAAGTTTTTATGTGCCAACCCCATATTGTGCACCCTCAAGAGCTTCGTTGTTAACAGGTCGTTTTCCGTTACGTCATGACCTTATAAAAAACCCTACTCCAGATGCTCATATAGAAGTAGATACCATTGGTTTAGCTCCAGAAGAGGTAACCATGGCCGAAGTTTTTAAAGACGCTGGTTATGCTACTAAAGCTATAGGAAAATGGCATTTAGGGCATTACCCAAAGTTTTTTCCAGTAGCGCAAGGGTTTGATGAGTATTATGGTATTTTGTATTCAAATGATATGCGTCCCGTTCAAATTATTAGAGATAGAGATACGGTTCAGTATCCTGTAGATCAGAGACATTTAACAAAAGACTATACGGCACAAGCAATTGACTTTATAACACGGAAAAAGGAAGGGCCTTTTCTTTTGTATTTGGCTCATGCTATGCCTCATAAACCTTTAGCGGCATCAAAGGCATTTTATACACCAAACACACCAAACGATTTATATGCTGATGTGGTTCGTGAGTTAGATTGGGGTGTTGGACAGGTTTTGCATACGTTAAAAGAGCTAAAGCTATTAAATAATACAATTATAATATTTATGTCAGATAATGGGCCTTGGTACGGTGGCAGTACGGGAGGTTTTAAAGGTATGAAGGCGACCACTTGGGAAGGCGGTATTAGAGTACCTATGATGGTGAGATACCCTGAAGCATTCACAAAGGGTATGACTGTAAATGTGCCTATTTGGTCACTAGATATTTTACCAACTATATGCTCTTTAGCCAAAGTAGCAACTCCAAAAAATGTAGTTTTAGATGGACAAGATATCACAGCTCTATTACAAGGAAAAACGACAAAGCATGCTCCGGTATTTAGTATGCATGGAGATAATATAATGTCTGTTCGTAAAGGAGATTATAAATTATTTATAAGAAGGCCTCCAGGATTTGTAATTGAAGATTTTACAGGCTGGGTTGACCCTCGTGGACCAGATGGTAATACAATTATAGCACAAACAGAACAAGCTACACCTGCCAATTATCCTGGTGTTATACCTGTCTATCCCGAAAAAGATATTCAGTTATTTAATTTAAAAGAGGATCCTACTGAATCTAATAACCTATCTCAGGCTTACCCAGAATTAGTAGAAGAGTTATTAAAAATATATAACAACTTTCAAGAAAATTTGAAAAAGTAGTATGAAAAGACTAACCGTATTATTATTGTTCAGTATTGGCTTATTTTCTAAAATATGGGGACAGGAAGATTTTACAAAGTATATAGATCCTACCATAGGGAATGTATCTAGGTTTTTGGTGCCTACTTATCCAACTATGCATCAGCCCAATCAAATGCTCAGAATGTTTCCTGTTAAGAAGGATTATATTTCAGATGAAGTAGAAGCATTTCCTTTGCAAGTGATTAGTCATAGGCGCCCAGGTTCAATTCAAATGAAAGCCTTTTCTGGATATGATATTCAAAAAACGCAAAATCAAAGCATGATAATAGATCATGATTTGGAGGTATATCACCCATGGTTTTACCAAACGTATCTTATTGAAGACAATATAAAGGTGAGTTTTACCCCAGGGAAAAAAGCGGCTATTTATAAAATTGAATTCCTTGAACAAAACCTTAAAACTTTAATGTTTAAAGGTAAAGGTGCTAATAAAATGACGCTGGCAATACATGAAAATGGCACTTTTAGTATGGCTGAAACTGTTGAAGAGCTTACAAGAGGAACCAACCCTAAAAGGAAGCTAGTTAAGGTATATGCACATGCTTTATTGGTTAATGAAAACAATGAAACTATGCAATTAAATAAAGTTGATACCACTAACTCTAAATTTCTTATACAGTTTAAGGGAGATTCAATAGTGTATTTAAAATATGCAATTTCGTACATCAGCCACGAGCAAGCAAAAATCAATTTAGAAAAAGAGCTATCTGGAGTGGATTTTAATGATTTACAAGCATCAGCTAAAAAGTCATGGGATAAAGTTACTAATCAAATTCAAGTTGAAGGCGGCACAGAGGCACAAAAAAGAGCATTTTATACAGCGCTTTACAGAACCTATGAACGTATGGTTGATATTAATGAATATGGCCAATATTTTAGTGGCTACGACAATAAAACACACAAAAGTAATAGCTCTTTTTATGTTGATGATTGGGTTTGGGATACCTATAGAGCGCATCACCCCTTAAGAACCATTTTAACTCCAAGTATGGAAGAGGAAATGTTAGATTCTTATGTGAAAATGTACGAGCAAAGCGGTTGGATGCCAACATTCCCAATTGTTGATGGAAATAGTATGTGTATGAATTCATACCATTCAAGTGCATTGTTTTTAGATGCTTACAGAAAGGGTTTAAAAGATTACGATATTGAAAAAGCTTACCAAGGTATTAAGAAAAATTTAACCCAAGGTACATTTATACCATGGCGACAAGGCTATCCTAAAGAGACTATAGATGATTTTTACCATGAAAATGGTTTCTACCCCGCTTTACATCCAGGAGAAAAGGAAACTATTGCCAACATGGATGGGTTTGAGAAACGTCAAGCCGTAGCGGTGTCTTTAGGTATTAGTTTTGATTTTTGGGTGTTAAGTGAATTAGCAAAAGAATTAGGTGAAAATAAGGAAGCAAAGGCGTTTTCTGAAAAAGGAAATAATTATAAAAAATTATGGCGTGATGAATATAAACTGTTTATGCCAAAGGATGATAAAGGGAATTGGATAGATATAAATCCTAAGTCCGCAGGAGGTAGAGGTTACAGAGATTATTATGATGAAAACAATGGATGGACTTATGCTTGGGATGTGCAACAAGACATTCAAGGATTAATAAATTTATTGGGCGGTAAGGAACAAGCAGAGGCTAGATTAGACCAAATGTTTAGAGAACCCTTAGGTATGAGAAAGAATGAATTCTTTTTAGACGGTTCTAATTCCACTGGTATGGTAGGACAGTTTTCTATGGGTAATGAACCTTCATTTCACATCCCTTATTTATACAACTATTTTGGAGCGCCTTGGAAGACACAAAAGAAAACAAGGTTTTTGTTAGATGTTTGGTTTAAAGATAATGTTTTTGGTGTGCCAGGAGATGAGGATGGTGGCGGAATGTCTGCTTTTGTAGTGTTTTCTTCAATGGGATTATATCCAACCACCCCAGGACTACCTTTTTACGATATCACGAGCCCTATATTTGAAAAAACTTCGATAAAACTTGAAAACGGAAAGACTTTTACTGTTTTGGCAGAAGGTGCTAGTAAGAAAAAAAAATATATTCAAAAAGCATTTTTAAACGGTAAAGAGATTACAAGTCCCTTTATTACCCATAAGCAAATTATGGATGGCGCCACTTTAAAACTTGTGTTAGGAGCAATGCCTAATAAAGAATGGGGAAAACATACAAGCCTACCCAAATACTAATGACTTTGAACAGTTTAAATAATAGCGGAATAGAAAAAGATGTTAAAAGAATAGTATTAGCAATAGCATTACTGTTACTCTTTTTTGCAACGATTTCAGCGCAAGAAAAGGGTAATGAATTAAATGACGCTAAACAACTCTCTTTAATGACCTATAACATAAAGTTTGCAAGTGCTAACTACAATCCTCTATGGAGGGACAGGCGAGATATGCAAGTTGATTTAATTAACAAGTATCAACCAGATGTTATCGCCACCCAAGAGGGGTTAAAAGAACAAATAGACTTTTTAGAGGCGCAATTGCCAGATTATGTTATGGTAGGTGAAGGAAGACAAGGTGGAGATGATGATGAGCACATGGCTATTTTTTATAGGCGAGACAAGTTTCGTTTAAGAGAGTTAAACAGTTTTGCTTTATCAAAAACACCTGAAGTACTAGGGAGTGGGCCTGATATAAACCCTAGAATAGTGACATGGGTGAGGTTAGCTTATAAAAATATTCCAGAAGAAGAAGTAGGCTACCCGTATCCAGAAGATTATAGAGGACACTGGGAGAATAACAAAGAGTTCTACGTTTTTAATACGCATTTTTTTAATGGTCATGAGCCTTTAGGAAGGCTAAACGCAGCCATAATGATCAAAGAAAAACTTGAAGAATTGTATCAATTTGGTAGTTGGGAAAATAACAAGCCTATTTTTTTAATGGGTGATTTTAATTGTCAACCTAAAAGTGAACCACATCAAATATTTGTGGGTGAAGACAAATTTTTAAAAGACCCTAATACAATACATGATACCAAAATAGATTGGATTTTATTTAAAGGTAATGTAGAAGCTCAAAGTTATAAAGAGCTAGACTATAATATTAATGGCGTTTATCCTTCTGATCATAAACCCATCCTAGTAACCTTTAGAGTTAACAAATAATTAAACACAAACTAAAACTAAATTATAAACATGAAAAAAGTATATTTTTTAAGAGTTGTACTACTCTTCGTCATATGTCATAGCAGCCTTTCTGTATGGTCTCAAGATGAAATGCAGGGAAAACTAATGATGGGCTATCAGGGGTGGTTTTTAGCCAGAGGAGATTCTTCAGGACCAAATGAATGGCGTCATTGGTTTAGAAGCACAACAAATCCTTCTCCAGAGAATTTTACTATCGATATGTGGCCAGATATGACTGAATATACTGTAAAGTATAATACTAATATGACCTATTCAGATGGCTCAAATGCTCAATTGTTTTCTTCACATGATTTAAGTACTACAAGAACACACTTTAAATGGATGAAAGATTATAATGTTCATGGGGTACATTTGCAACGGTTTTTAGGTGAAATAGAAGATCCGCGTTTTTTTCAGGCTAGAAACAATGTATTGCAAAATGTAATGACTGCTGCGGCTGAATATGACCGTCATTTTTCTGTGATGTATGACCTTTCTGGAGTACCAGATGATGGGCAACTGTATAATAAGCTTATAACAGATTGGGAGTATTTAGTGGACACGTATGATGTTTTAAACGCACAAGGTTATGTGAAAGAAGATGACCGACCTGTAGTAGCACTTTGGGGAATTGGTTTTAGAGGAAGAGGTCTTCAAGCAGCAACATTTCAAGCAATTATAGATTATTTTCATACCAATGCAGATCCTAAATATAGAGCTTACGTAATGGGAGGTGTGCCAGATGGTTGGCGTACCT
Organism: Allotamlana fucoidanivorans; assembly: GCF_045788535.1. GTDB lineage: Bacteria > Bacteroidota > Bacteroidia > Flavobacteriales > Flavobacteriaceae > Allotamlana > Allotamlana fucoidanivorans. Next base: position 2,948,013 of record NZ_CP074074.1, read on the forward strand.
TAAGTGGCTCTTCTGAATCAGGATCAGAATGGGCAGCTATTTATAATTCTTTAGATATGATTAGCCCTTGGTCTGTGGGGAGATATGGTAGTAATAGCGGCGCAGATAATTGGAAAACCAGTAATATTGAACCTGATTTGCAGCGGTGTAATGAAAATGGAGTAGATTATATGCCTGTTATTTGGCCAGGATTTTCATGGTTAAACTTACATGACGGACCTCTAAATCAAATACCTCGTAATAAAGGTGAGTTTTATTGGAGACAAGCCTATAATGCTATTTCAGCTGGTGTAAAATATATCTATGTAGCCATGTTTGATGAGGTTGATGAAGCTACTGCGATGTTTAAAATTGCAGAAAATAAAGAGCAGTTACCTGTTGAAGCCAAAGAGATTTTAGTACCTCTTGATGCTGACGGAACAAAGTTGCCAAGTGATTGGTATTTACAGCTAGCAGATCAAACTCAGCTGATGCTAGAAGGTTCTATAGCTTTAACACCAACTATTCCTATTGAACCAACGTTTCCAAACGCTAGTGATGCTGAATTTGTATCTCAACAAAATGTGCCTCAAACTATGGAACTCGATGAAGTTGTAGAGGTGAGTGTTACAATGAAGAATACAGGTGCTACAACCTGGACAAAATCAGAAAATTTTGTTTTAGGTAGCCAAAGTCCAGAGGGTAATAATAATTGGAAAATAGCGGCTGTAGAATTGTCAGAATCTGATGCTATTCAGCCTGGTGAAGAAAAAACGTTTACTTTCAATATACAGGCACCATTAGCTTCTGGTATAATTGGGTTTCAATGGCAAATGAAACAGCTTACAAAGGGTAGTTTTGGTGATTTATCTTCACAAGTTTTTATTACTGTTGGAGGTGGCGGCGATTATGTAGATGATTGTGATTCAAAGGACGAGTGGAATCCAAATAGTTTGGTGTTAAACACTACAGATCAACTTCAGGGAGTTGGATGTTTACAACATAGTGGTTCTAGTACAGATGAATTTTCTAAAGCCTTTTCAGAACCGTATAATTCTAGTGTTATTCCTTCAGAAGCTGTATTGCAGTTTTGGTATTATGTTTCAGATATTTCAGTATTGAATTCAGAAAATCAAGTAGAATTAGGAAGTTCAGGGAGAGCAGATCAAAATGAGTATAACTGGTCTTTAACAGGTCTTCAAGTAGGGTGGAATCTTGTTCAATTAAAAATAAGTGATGCCGGAGTTATTGGAAGTCCAGATTTAAACAATATCAATTGGTTTAGATTATATAGATTTAAATCTGGTAGTAATACCACAAGAATTGATGCTATTCAAATTATTAGAGATCCAAGTTTGGGTGTAGATGATATTTCTAAGAATGTTCAGTGGAGTGTATATCCAAACCCTGCAGAAAATCTGTTTAATTTGAGTATTAATATTTCTCAAAGTACCAATGTTAAAGTAACTCTTTTGAATATGTTAGGTCAAAAAGTGTATCAATCAAATAATGAAGCAGTTAATCCTGGGAATTACACACGCAAGGTTTCTGTTAATCATTTAAAGAGTGGTACTTATTTTATGAAAATCAATGTAAATGCTACCAATTTTTATAAAAAGATAGTTGTTAAATAATTTTATAGTTAATATGTAATCAAAACAACCATCAATATCTATTTGTATTGGTGGTTTGTTGTTTTAAAATATAAGTTTTTTATGAAGGGAGTACAATGGTTGTTTTTGGTTGCTATCCTTATATCGAATATATTGGAAGCGCAATCAATTCTATTTCATCATGATTTTGCACCTCAAGAAGGTTTAATAAAACACGTAGAAAGGCCTATTAGAGATGAAATTTGTTTAAATGGTGCATGGCAGTTTATGCCTGTTAAATTGGAAAAAGGAGTGTCTTTTGAAGATATTAAAAATCAAAAATTCCCTGAATTTAAATGGGAAGAAGTACCTTTAAAAGTACCTTCCCCATGGAATGTTAATGGGTTTACTAATGGTGAGGGGGGCGATTTTAAAAGTTTTCCTAGTTATCCAGAATCGTGGAATAACACTAAATCGGGTTGGCTAAAAAAAACAATTAAGATTCCAGCAGATTGGACTAATAATCGTTTTATATTACATTTTGAAGCCGTAGCAGGTTATGCTAAAGTGTTTGTTAATGGCATAGCAGTAGGCGAACACTTTGATTCTTTTTTGCCGTTTAGTTTTGATATAACAGAGCATGTAACAACAGTAGAAACACTAGAGGTTGTGGTTTGGGTAGCTCACGGAAGTCTGTTAAATGACCCAGGAAACTATGGGAGAAGAAATTATGTAGCAGGTTCTTTTTGGGGAATTTTTATAGCAGGAATTTGGCAAGATGTATTTCTGCAAAAGATTCCTAATATATACATAGAAGATACGTTTATTAAACCATTAGTTTCAAATAACACTTTAGAAGTTGAAGTTGAAATAAAAAACACTACAGCTCAACAGGTTAAATTTTCTATTGATGCAGAGGTGAAAAGATGGGTTAATTTAGTTGGCAAGTCTAATTTAAACACCCCTTTAGTAAATTGGAAGTTAGGAGAAAAGGCATTAGACTTTGAGTCTGAAAAGTTGCATATAGGTCCTTATGAAAGTAAGGTATTTATTCTAAAAACAAAAGTAGATGGTTCATTAGATTTATGGTCACCTGAAAGCCCAAATCTGTATGGGTTAGTACTTAAGGTAAATACTAAAAGAAAAAATATAGACATTGATTATACACGTTTTGGTTGGAGAGAATTTAAAATTGATGATACTCAATTTTTACTTAATAATAAACCAATTCAAATAAAGGGAGATTCTTGGCATTTTACAGGCGTTCCTCAAATGACTAGGCGGTACGCTTATGCATGGTATAAAATGTTGTTAGATGCAAATGCTAACGGATTGCGTTTACATGCGCAAGTATTTCCTAGGTTTTACCTTGAAATGGCTGATGAAATGGGAATTTGTGTTTTAGACGAAACTGCTATTTGGTCGAGTGATGGTGGACCAAAGATTGATTCTGAAATTTATTGGCAAGCGTGTAGACAACATGTTAAAAATTTAGTGTTAAGAGATAGAAACTACCCATCTGTAATGGGATGGAGTGTTTGTAATGAAACACTTCCAGTAACTAAGCATGTTTTTAACGCACCTCAAAAACTCATTGAAAAAAATATTGAAGAGATTAATAACTGGGTAGCAATAGTACAAGCTAATGATCCTACACGTACATGGATTTCTGGTGATGGTGAAACTCAAGAAAAAACAGATTTACCTACAGTTATAGGGCATTATGGAAATTTTAATGCTTTAAAACATTGGTCAAGCCAAAACAAACCATGGGGTATTGGAGAAACAGGAATGGCATACTATGGTACCCCAGCACAAGTAGCTAAAGTAAATGGAGATAGAGCTTATGAATCTCAATTAGGTAGAATGGAAGGTTTAGCAGGAGAAGCTTTTAATCTAATAAGTAAACAAAGAGATTATAATGCATCATATAGTTCAGTTTTTAATTTGGCTTGGTATGGTTTAAAACCCTTAGCGTTGGGATTAACAGATACTTCTATGGCTCCTACATTAAACGATGGTATAATTTTTCACCCTTATCAAGAGGGTAAACCAGGGTATCAACCAGAAAGATTAGGTCCTTATTGTACTACTTTCAATCCAGGATATGACCCAACATTACCTTTATATAAACCTTGGCCTTTATTTGAAGCTGTTAAAGCGGCCTATTCAGATAACTATAAAAGCATAGATAATAAATGGGCCGTTAAAAAGGACAATAGAGTTAAAAGAGCAACGTACAAGCCTAAAGAAGGTATTGTGTTTTTATCAGGAACTGCCAACTCAAAATTAAAGCAAAACTTAGAAAACTTGGGTCTTGAGTTTGAATCTTTAAATGCTGCAAAAAATCAATTGATTATAGTCGATGGTCAACAACCTATTGGAGCTACTAAAAAGCTTTTGTTTGAGTTAAGAACTGCAACACAGAAAGGAAGTCTTATTTACGTTTGGAGTGTATCTAAACAATCAAAAGCATTTATAGAGGCTGTTACAAATTGCAACCTAGAGTTATATAATAGAAGGGCAACAAGTTATATCATAAATCAAGACCATGCTTTGTTAAGCGGTCTAAATAATGCAAGTTTTTATTTTTCGGAAATTATAAAAGAGCCTGTTTCTAAAATTTCATTAGGAGGAAAGTTACTTGAAAATTCTCAAGTCCTTTTAAAAGCATGCGATACAGATTGGCAAAAATGGAATTACCAAGGAGAGGATATTAAAACAGCAAAAGTTTATAGAAATGAGAAAGAGTTTAAGCATCCTGGTAGCGTAATAGTTAGGAAAATTATAGGTGATGGAGAATTAATTGTTTCAACAGTTGATTTTTTTACTCTAGGAAATCAATCAAAGCATATGGTAAAAGACATGTTATTTAACTTGGGAGCTACTTTTAAAGAAGCGAAAAGCAATTTGCTAAGAGCTATTAATGAAGAGGGTATTTTACAACATGTAAACTTTTACGGAGCAGTAAAAAATGATAGTTATGAAATAGAGAAAGTATTCAAGCATTCTCCTTTAAAAGAAACAGAATTTGCTAATGTTGAAATAGGCACTATTACTAATGGTAAGCAATGGAAACTATTGTCTGCCAATAAAGAAGGAATCTTTAATTTTAAAAATGAAAATTTAAAACCTAATGTATACACAGCAGCATATATGAGTTTTTGGGTATACAGTCCTAGGTCTTTAACAGATTTATTGATAGAGCCAGATATGCCTCGTTTAGATTTACATTTTGGTGTAGATGATGCTATTGAGTTTAGTATAAATGGAAAAGTAGTAAAAACTTATTTAAGAACTGGACCATTTACTGAAAATGAATTTTATGTAGAGGGAGTTCCTTTAGAAAAGGGATGGAATCATATTTTAATAAAAGTTGGGCAACAAACAGGAGAATGGAAAACTAAACTTAAGTTTTCATCAAATAAACCGGAGTTTTTAAAGAAAATAAAATCAGTAATTGTAAGGTAGATTATAAATTTTAAAAGTATTTGCGTTAAAAACAAGCATTAAGTCATCATTAATGAGTAATTAATTTGTCTTTAATAAAAAATTAATAAAGAAAGATTTCTTTGTCTTGTACTTTGAGAAATTTAATAATCACTTTAAGACTTAAGTGTAAAGACAATCTTGTTTATAGGGACAATATGAAGTTACATTTCTTGAATGTCTTTAAACAAAAAAAGCTACCAAAACTAACTATTTATGAATATGATAAAATCAATTTTAAGCTATGCTTTACTGTTTTGTGTCTGTGCTACTCATACGGCCCAAGTGCAAGATTTAGAATACGAAGACCCTGAAATTATAGGCGCTTTAAAATATAGTATTATTAATGAGACAAGTGGCATGGGCATGTCTTATAAAACAGATAATGCTATTTGGGTGCATAATGACTCTGGTGATGGTCCAAATCTCTATTTAGTAGATACTGATGGCAATCTCTTAAATAGAGGGACGGTATCTGGAGCTTCAGCAACAGATTGGGAGGACTTATCTACATTTGAATTAAATGGAAAATCGTATATCATCATAGGAGATTTTGGTGACAATGGTAGAAATAGAAGTAATTATAGGCTTTATATCATAGAAGAGCCAGAATACAATTCTAGTCAGGTTTTTGGGCATTCGTATCCTATTTTAAGAACCATTAATTATCAATATGACAATGGAAAACAAAACTGTGAATCTGTAGGTGTTGATGTAACTTCAGGAAAAATCATTTTATTTAGTAAATCTCATGATAACGAAATTCGTTATGTTTATGAATTACCGTTATCTGTAGACGCAGGAACAGTAAGTTTAACAGCAACTCGTATAGCCTCTTTGCGTACTGATGATACTACTGCTATGGATATTTCAAAAGATGGCCATAGGGCTATTGTGCTAACATATAAAGATTTTGCTTATGAGTTTACTCGTGAAGAAAATGAGACTTGGGCGCAAGCCTTTAATAAGGGACCATTTTTTAATCAATCACAAGGGGTTAGATATCCATATAAACAAGTGACAATGCCTATAGGAAGAGCGGGAGAAGAATCTATTTGTTATGGAAAGAATAGTAGAGATCTTTACACGATGCGTGAAGGGCAAGGAGCTGAAATTTATTTTTTACGTGGGCATTATGTAGAAGATCCTAACTCTCCCAATAAAGCTGAGTTTGTAAGCCAAACTAATGTGCCAAAATATATAGGAAAAGGTGAAACAGTAACGGTAAGTGTGACTATGAAAAACATAGGGACATCTACTTGGACAAAAGCTAACTTATATAAATTAGCAAACACTGATGATGACGATATTCTAGGGGTATTGCAAGTGGAATTAGATGAGGCAGATGCCATTGCTCCTAATCAAGAAAAAACATTTACATTCGATATTATAGGGCCTACAATGCTAGGAGTTTATAATTTCCAATGGCGTATGATGGAAGAGAACAAAGAATGGTTTGGTGAGTTTACACCTAGGCAAAAAGTAGTGGTGTTATCTTCAAACGATTTTTTTGATGACTGTGATTCAAAAATAGATTGGAATCCAGGATCTGTTCAATTAATATCTAATGATGTAGCTCAAGGGGCGGGGGCATTAGAGTTTACAGGATCAGCAGAGCAAGAATATTATAAAGTGTTTGCAACACCTTATGATGCTCAAGGCACACCAAATGGAACTGTCTTACAGTTTTGGTATTATGTAGAAGATCCAACCAAGCTTGATGCTGCAAACCAAGTAGAAATAAGTAGTTCTGGTGGTCCTGACGTTAATGAATATAGCTGGTCTTTAAGTAATTTAAAAGCTGGTTGGAACTTTATCCAATTAAACGTTAGCAGCGCCTCAAAAATAGGAACCCCTAATTTAAGTGCTATTAATTGGTTTAGACTTTACAGGTTTAAAAATGGAACAACTACAACGCGAATTGATGGTATTCAGTTAATAGGAGAAAATGCTTTATCGGTTGGTGATATTGAAAAAAAAATTAATTTCAAAGTCTTTCCTAATCCAGCAACAGATAAGGTACAATTAAAGTTTTCTTTAAGAAATACTGCTTCTGTAAATATCAGTTTACTAAATATTATGGGCCAGATAGTATCTCAACAAGTTTCAGAAAAGCATCTTAATCCAGGCACCCATAGTTTTGAAATTTACACAGCGCAGTTACCTACAGGAACATATTTTGCAAAAGTAAATATAAATAATAGTGTAGTAGTAAAACAACTTATTGTAAATTGATGACTTAAAATAAGTAGTTTATATTACGTTATAATCCTACAAAAAAAGACTTTAGTATTCAATATTGACACTTTACGGGATAGTGTCCTTTAAAAAAGCCAATGAAGTATAATTTATTGGCTTTTTTACTAAAGGAACTTATGTTAAGCAGTATTTAACTTCATATTAATCGCTATTTAAGAGTTTTTTAATTGGAAAAGTTTGTTTTGTACAAAACAAACTAACCGTATGAGGCAATCACATGTTTTTTTAAGAAATATCATCTTTATTTTCATTTTTTCTCAAACCCATTCCCTCGTTTCTCAAAATTTTCAAGACAGTAGTTTGCCTCTAAAACAAAGAGTGCAGTTACTAATTAACGAATTAACCTTAGAGGAGAAAGTTTCTCTTATGGTAAATAAAGCAGCAGCTATTGATAGGTTGAATATTCCTGAATATAACTGGTGGAATGAAGGGTTACATGGTGTCGCTAGATCGGTGCCTGCAACTGTTTTTCCTCAAGCCATTGGTATGGCTGCTACTTTTAATCCCAATTTAGTATATAGAGTAGCTACGGCAATTTCAGATGAAGGTCGTGCTATTTATAATCATGCGCAAAGTAAAGGGGTTTATAGATGGTATACTGGACTAACATTTTGGTCTCCTAATGTTAATATTTTTAGAGATCCGCGCTGGGGTAGAGGTCATGAAACTTACGGAGAAGATCCATTTCTTTCTGGCGCTTTAGGTAAAGCCTTTGTACAAGGCATGCAAGGTAATGATAAGAACCATTTAAAAGTAGCGGCTTGTGCAAAGCACTTTATGGTTCATAATGGTCCTGAAGGGAATCGGTTTACTTTTAATTCTGAAACCAATAAAAAAGACTTATACGAAACCTATTTGCCTGCTTTTCAAGATTTAATTGATACTGGAGTTGCTGGGGTCATGTGTGCTTACAATAAGTATAATACAGAATCTTGTTGCGGTAGCTCTAATATTTTGTCTGATGTGTTGAGAAAAGAAATGGGATTTGATGGTTATATTGTTTCTGATTGTGGAGCTATTAATAACCTGCATGATACCCATAAAGTTACCAGAACACCAGAAGAATCAGCCGCCTTAGGCGTGTTGTCTGGTGTAAATGTGAATTGTGGCCAGGTATATTCTTTATTGTTAAAGTCCATAGAACTAGGCCTTTTAACTGAAAAAGATGTAAACAAAGCGTTGTCTAAGCAATTAGAAATACGTTTTAAGCTAGGAATGTTTGACCTAGTACCTATAAATCCATACACTACCATTTCAATAGATAAAATTAATAATCAAGCACATGTTGCTTTGGCAAGAGAAGTTGCCCAAAAATCTATGGTGTTGTTAAAAAACAGTAATAACATCTTACCTCTAAAAAAAGGAATTGGACAAATCTATGTTACAGGTAATAATGCTGCCGATGTTAATGTGTTATTAGGCAATTATTATGGTGTTAGTAAAAATATGGTGACTGTTTTAGAAGGAATTGCCAGTACTGTTTCTAAAACAACTATAGTACAATACAATCAAGGTTTTTTAGTGCAACAAGATGTAAAGGGTATGAAAACTGGCCAATCAGGGAATGCCGCCAACGCCGATGCTACCATTGCAGTTATTGGGTTAAATCCATTATTTGAAGGCGAAAATGGGGACACGCCTTTTTCAATAACAGGTGGAGATAGAAAAACCATTGAGTTGCCAGAAAATCAATTGATCTATTTAAAGAAATTAAAAGAGCAAATAAGTGATAAGCCTCTAATAGTAGTGGTTTGCTCGGGTAGCGCTATTGCCATGCCAGAGGTTCATGATATTGCAGATGCCATTGTTTGGGCATGGTATCCGGGGGAACAGGGCGGTCAAGCTGTAGCCGATGTTTTATTCGGAAATTATTCGCCTTCAGGAAAATTGCCCATTACTATATATAAAGCTACAAGTCAGCTAGGTGATTTTGAAGATTATAGTATTTCTGAAAGTAAAAAAACATACCGTTATTTTGAAGATAGTCCATTGTATCCTTTTGGCTTCGGACTAAGTTATCAACCACTAGATTTTAAGCTTGAAGGAACGTCGAAGTTGTCAATGAAATCAAAAGACACCTTAAACATTAAAATAAAAGTAAGAAATCTAGCCGATTTTGAGCAAAATGAAGTGATTCAACTATATGTAAGCAAAACAGATTTAAGTTACCCTACACCTTTATTTGCATTAAAAAACATTCAAAATGTAACACTAAAAGCTGGTCAATCAAAAAGATTAACTTTTAAATTATGCAAAACACACTTGCAACAAATCAACGATAAAGGCGAAAAAGAATTACCAAAAGGAGTGTATAAAATATGTATAGGAACCACATCACCAGCAGCTAGAAATATTGAACTGGGTGCTCAGATGCCTATTGAATTAACTATTAAATTGAAATAATAATGTTCAAGAAATATTACCCAATACTCTTGCCGTTTCTCGTAGGCTTTGTGTTTTTTTCATGCTTGGAAAAAGCACGAAGCAAAGTTATAGACATGCAACCTATAGATTTGACTTTACTTTCAGAAACAGGTATTATAACAAAGCAATTGAAAAATGCAACTCCCCTAAATGGTTGCATTCGTAAATACCGTTTGCAATTACCAGAGTTTGAAAAAGGCGTTATTAATGAAGCTAATATTTCTGGCTGGGTGTCAGGTTACCTTACAAGACCCACAACATTTACAAGTTTAGAGAGGTTTGAAAAACAAATTGAAAATACTATTCAAGACAAACGATTTGAGCATGCTTTTAACTGCGGTTATTATTTGTTATTGAAGCTGAAAAATGGTGAGTATTTGTCCATTCTACCACTAGTATCAAAAAATGTGATGTCATACGTATCATTAAATGGAGGACAATCTAGTGTTAAGTTATGTACTTTTGGAACCGATTCTTTTACTGGAGAAGCTCCTTTGTTCGCCTATAGCTATGCAAAAGACCCTTATACGGCTACTCAAAAATGTTGGGAACAAGCTATTAATTCAAAGTTTTGTAAAGATAACATACAGTGGCGTTCTAAAAAAGAGTATCCAGAGTTATACAACTATTTAGGCTGGTGTACTTGGGAGTCGTTTGGAGGTGATATTACTGAAGAAAACGTTAGTCAAAGCATAAAAGAAATTAAAGAAAACCCTGTGCCAGTGCGTTGGGTGATTATTGATGATGGTTATTTAGATGTAGAGGTGCCGAAAAATGGTTGGAAAAATCAACTGCTAAGTTTCGGTGTAAATAACAAGTTTCCTAATGGATGGAGACCTATAACCGCCTTGAAAAATGAGAATACCGTAAAATGGATGGGCATTTGGCGAAACATGAGTGGTGGTATGGGAGGTGTAAGTCGCAATCATACCATGGCTAATTTAAAAGAGCATTTAATGCCGTGGACAGCTTATAGGTTAGAAAGACCTGGTGGTAATGTGGAAATAGAAACGAATATGATTATTAGGCCTGATTATAAATCTTCTGAAGCATTCTATAATGAAATGATAAGAAATAGTATTAATGGAGGGTTTGATTTTGTAAAGGTAGATTTTCAAACCTATAATTTCTGGATGAACTATGGCTCTAAAAACGGTGTGAATGCGGCTCATCAAAATAATAAAGCCTTAGAAACGGTATGCTATGAAAATAATGTGGCACTTTTAAACTGTATCTCTCAAAGCAATGTGAATGTTTTTAATACCAAGTACAGTGTTATTTCTCGGGCTAGTGTTGATGTAAAGTTAGATAATGATAACATGTTTAGAACGGTACAGTCTTTCACAAACAACATGTGGTGGGGAGATATTTTAGTAGCCGATTTAGATATGTATCATACTAGTAATCAAAAAACAGCTCAGTATTTAACTATAGCGCGGGCTGTTTCAGGAGGACCAATTTACATTTCAGACCGTCCAATTCACTTCAATAAAAAGCTTATCGATCCCTTAATTTTCAAGGATGGAAAAATAATAAGAACACTTGCGCCTGCTGTGCCTTTAGCTGATAATTTGTTTACAAATTATAAAACGTCTTGTTATCGTGTTATAGCACCTACACGTCATAAAAGTTGTGCTATTGCAGCTTTCAACTTCACCTCAAAAGAAAGTATTGAGGGCACAATTTCAAAAAAAGATTACCAATTCGCAGCAGCTAAAGAACAACCCTATGAAGGACTTTGGCAGTTGCCTCATGAAGGATTAGTTGTATATGATTGGGAGGCTAGAAGAGGAGTGAGGTTAAATGACAGTTATAAATTTTTAGTTAATAACATGAAGGGAAGAATATTCAACCTTTCTCCAATTGAAAATGGCTGGGCCGTTATAGGTTTGATGAATAAATATGTGGGTGGTTGTACCTACACCATAAAGGAGAATACAAAAAACTATTTAAAAATTATTTTAGATGAATCAGGTCCTTTAATTGTATACCACAATTCAAAAACGCCATCAACGAAATTTGGTGAAGTTACAAGTTTAGGAAACGGTTTTTTTAAGGTTGATTTAAAAGAAGGTGATAAAAATCTAAACCTCCAGTTACAATTAAATTAGAACATGAAAAATAACAACAACACTTTATTATCTCTAATGTGTTTTTGTGCTGTCAATAAGTTGCATTATCATTCAATTCAATAAGAAATCAAATTGAACATATAATTCATTGCTGCCCTTAGAAGGGGCTATTTGTCATAATTTACAAAATGACTTAATTAAATTTCAAATTAACTATAAAACTTAAAATATTATACAATGACTAAATTATTTTCGCTTAAAGGGAAAATTCAAAATTATGCGTGGGGAGGCTCTCATTTCATTTCTAATTTACTAGGAGAGGAAACCACAGAAGCAAAATGTGCAGAGTATTGGCTGGGAGCTCATGTTAATGCACCATCTGTATTAATGACCGAGAAAGGAGAGCAAGTATTAAATACTTTTTTGGAAAGTAATTTAACCGAAAAACTTGGACATCAAATTGCAGGAAAATTTGGGCGTTTACCATTTTTATTTAAAGTGCTTGATGTAAAAGAGATGTTGTCTATTCAGGTACATCCAACAAAAACAGAAGCCGAAAAAGGGTTTAAAAAGGAAAATGAGCTAGGAATTCCTATAACCGCTCCTAACAGAAACTATAAAGACGATAACCACAAACCAGAAATTATGGTAGCTTTGAGTGAATTTTGGTTGCTGCATGGCTTCCTGATAAAACACAAGTTAGCAGCTATTCTAAAAAACACACCAGAGTTTCAAGCATTACTTCCTGTTTTTGAAAATAAAGGATACTATGGGTTATACAAAACCGTTATGGAACAGTCTCAAGATGCATGTAATGAAGCGTTGAGGCCCTTAGTTGATAGAATTTTGCCACTTTATAAAGAGGGGGAATTAAGTAAGTGCAGTCCAGATTATTGGGCAGCAAAAGCGGTCGATTCGTCCAACGATGACACCATCCTAGACAAAGGTATTTATTCCATATATTTTTTCAATATCGTAAAAGCCAATCCAGGTGAGGCAGTTTTTCAAGATGCGGGGATACCTCATGCTTACCTAGAGGGGCAAAATATGGAGCTTATGGCGAATTCAGATAATGTGTTGAGGGGAGGATTAACACCTAAATATGTTGATGTGCCAGAATTATTAAAGCATGTGACTTTTGAAGCTACCGTGCCTAATGTTTTGGATGGAGAACTTCAGAGTGATGGTATTGAAAGAATTTACAAGAGTCCAGTACCTGATTTTGAGTTAAGCCAAATAAGTATTAATAGCAATCAGGTGTATCAATCTCTATCAAAAACAGCCGAGGTGCTTATAGTAATTGAAGGTGAAGCACGTTTTATCGAAAACGGCACCACTTTACAACTGTTTAAAGGAGGAGCAGCCTTTGTAGTGGCTAATAGTAATTATAAAATCACCACTACATCAAACGCTAAATTATACAAAGCAACAGCTCCTTAAGTAGGTGTAGAGACTTTATAAAACAAACAAATCAAGTAAATATTAATTCTAACAATAGGAAATGAAAACTAAGCTAAAGCAAATGTCAAGAGGAGTTTTATCCAGTGCATTGTCGTTAATTCTTTTGAGTAATTGTGCAGAAGTGAAAAACGATGATACGCCATGGGTAAATATTTTTGATGGAAAAACATTAAAAGGTTGGACAAAAATTGGAGGTAATGCAGATTATGAAGTAAAAGAGGGAACAATTGTTGGCACCTCTAAAATAGATACACCTAATACATTTTTAAGAACAGATGAGCTTTATGGTGATTTTATTTTAGAATTAGACTATAAAGTAGATCCTAAGTTAAATTCAGGAATTCAAATAAGAAGTAACAGTTTTCCAGATTATAAAAATGGAAGAGTACATGGTTATCAAATAGAAATAGATCCTTCAGAAAGAGCTTGGAGTGCAGGTGTATATGATGAAGGAAGCAGAGGCTGGTTATATACTCTTGATAATAATCCTGAAGCTCAAAAAGCATTTAACCAAAATCAATGGAATCATTACAGAATAGAGGCAATAGGAGATAGTATAAAAACATGGATAAACAGAGTGCCCGCAGCATTTTTGGTAGATGATATGACGGCAAGAGGTTTTATAGGTTTGCAAGTTCATAGTATAGGTGATAATAAAGACAAAGAAGGCACTCAAGTAGCCTGGAAGAACATTAAAATAGTAACAAATAATGTTTCTAAATATGCACAAAAGAGTCCTTTGGATCCATTTGTAGTTGCTAATAACTTAACATTTGAGGAAAAAAAGAATGGTTGGAAAATACTTTGGGATGGTAAAACAACCAAAGGATGGAGAGGTGCTAAAATTGCTGATTTCCCTAAAGGTGGTTGGGAAATTAAAGATGGAGTACTTTCGGTATTAGCATCAGGCGGACATGAGTCTGAAAACGGAGGTGATATTGTTACCAAAGAAAAATTTTCCAATTTTGAATTAAAGGTTGATTTTAAAATAACGGAAGGAGCTAACAGTGGTATTAAGTATTATGTAGACACTGAATTGAATAAAGGGAAAGGCTCTTCAATTGGTTTAGAGTTTCAAATTTTAGATGATGAAAGACATCCTGATGCTAAATTAGGAAATCATGAAGGTAGTAGAACTGTAGCATCTCTTTATGATTTAATTCAAGCAGATACAACAAAAGTTGTAAAGCCTATTGGAGATTGGAATCAAGCATATATTGTCTCTAAAGATAATCATGTTGAGCACTGGTTAAATGGTAAAAAAGTATTAGAATATGAGAGAAAAAGCCCAGAGTATAGAAAGTTAGTAGCAGAAAGTAAATACAAAGTTTGGCCTAATTTTGGAGAAGGAGATCAGGGTAGAATTTTACTTCAAGATCACGGAGACCACGTGTCATTTAGAAATGTTAAAATCCGTCCATTAAACACAAATAAAAATCAATAATGTTATGAGTACAAATAGAAGAAGTTTTATTAAAAAAGCTGCCGCAGGAGTAGCAGGAGTAGCAATAGCAGGTAAATTTGAAAGTCACGCTATGTCAGCAAAAAGTTATTCAAATATTATTGGTGCTAATGATCGTATTAATGTTGCAATACAAGGCTTGGGTAGACGTTGCCCAGCTTATAAAACTCCTATTGTAACAAAGGAGAATAATGTGAAGCTATTGTATTTGTGTGATGTAATGAAAAGCCAAAGGGAGCGTGCAGCTAAAGATTTTGGAAGTGTATTAAACTACAAAGTGGCTTTGGAAAATGATATAAGAAAGGTTTTAGAGGATAAAGATGTTGATGCTGTTTTTATGGCAACTCCAGATCATTGGCATACACCTGGTGCTTGTATGGCAATGCAGGCAGGGAAACACGTATATTTAGAAAAACCATGTTCTCATAATATGTTTGAGAATGAGTTAGTTGTTGCTGCTCAAAAGAAGTATGGAAAGGTTGTGCAAATGGGTAACCAGCAACGTTCGTCTTTAGAGTCTAACACTATCATAAAAGATATTCATGAAGGTATTATAGGAAAAATATATAAAGCTACAGCTTTTTATATCAATAAAAGAGGGCGTGTGCCAAACCAGA
Organism: Allotamlana fucoidanivorans; assembly: GCF_045788535.1. Classification (GTDB taxonomy): domain Bacteria; phylum Bacteroidota; class Bacteroidia; order Flavobacteriales; family Flavobacteriaceae; genus Allotamlana; species Allotamlana fucoidanivorans. The sequence continues at coordinate 2,963,368 of NZ_CP074074.1, forward strand.
CTAAAACAGCCCCGCCAGAAGGGTTAGATTGGGATTTATTCCAAGGGCCAGCCCCAAGAAGAGACTATACAGACAATACCTGGAACTATAATTGGCATTGGTATGGTTGGGACTATGGTACTGCAGAGATGGGTAATAATGCAACTCATGAGTTAGATATAGCTCGTTGGGCTTTGGGAGTTAAGTATCCTATGCACGTAAATGTAAGAGCTGGGAAAAATCAATTTTTAGATGATGGTTGGGAAATGTATGATTCTATGGAAGCTCGTTTTACGTTCTCTGACGGACAAGTTATTGAGTGGGATGGACAAAGTAGAAATAATTATAATAAATATGGTAAAGGAAGAGGTACTATTGTTTATGGTTCTGAAGGTTCTGCATTTTTAGATAGAGAAGGGTTTGCATTATATAATCTTGCAGGAGAGTTGATAAGAGATAGTAAATCAGGAGGCTCAGAAGGCGGTATGGCTCTTGGTGGTGGAGGTGATTTGACTACAAGTCATGCAAAAAATTTCTTCCAAACTATAAGAGGAAAAGAAGAGCTGGCATCGCCTATTGCACAAGGGGCACTAAGTCAAGCCTTAACGCATTATGCTAATATTGCATCAAGAATTAATAAGCCTTTCGATGTTGATACAAATTCTGGCAGAATTTTTGATAGAGAAGCTATGGCGTTATGGTCAAGAACTTATGAACCAGGTTGGGAACCAAAACTATAGTAAAGATTCATGAAACGAAGAGATTTTATAGTTAAAAGTGGTTTAGTAACATCAGGTCTTGCAGTAGGTTCTTCTGTTTTATGGGGAGCAACTAATGGCTTTAGAGCCAACAATACTATAAATATAGGTGTTATTGGGACTGGAGATAGAGGTGCAGGACTTACCCCATTTTTAAATGAGATTGAAGGGGTAAATGTTATAGCTTGTTGTGATATCTTACCATTTAGGTTAGAAAATGGATTGAAAAAAGCTGGAGCAAAAGCAAAAGGATATAACGATTATAGAAAACTTTTAGATAATAAAGATATAGATGCTGTTTTGGTTTCAACTCCCTTTAATACGCACTCTAAAATCTCAATCGATGCTTTAGATGCCAATAAACATGTGTATTGTGAAAAAACCATGGCAAAAGGGTTTGAAGCAATTAATGCGCTTGTTAAAAAAGAAGCAACTAGTTCTGTTGTTTTTCAAACAGGACATCAATATCATAGTAGTAGACTTTATTCTCATGTTGTTAACCTGATAAAAGAAGGAAAAATAGGGAAGATTGTTGCTTTTGAATGTCAGTGGAATAGAAACGGAAATTGGCGTAGACCTGTTCCAGATCCATCTTTAGAGCGAGCAATTAATTGGAGAATGTATAGAGAATATTCAGGAGGTTTGGTAGCAGAGTTATGCTCACATCAAATTGATTTTGTGAATTGGGTATTAGGTGAAAATCCAGAGCAGATTCAAGGTGTTGGGGGTATAGATTATTGGAAAGATGGTAGAGAAACCTATGATAATATTCATTTGATATACAAATACCCTAGTGGTGTTAAAGCCACGTTTAGGTGTTTAACATCTAATGCCTTAGGAGACTATCAAATTAAGGTATATGGTGATAAAGGAACCATTTTGATAGATTATGTTAATGCTTGGGTTTATTATGAAAAAGGAATAGAGAAAGAATTAGGTGAAGTAGATGGCGTTTCAGGTGCTACGGTAAATTCTCAAATGCAAGGAAAGGGAATTCCAATTCATATAGAGCATAATGATCCAAGTAAACAAGCTCTAATAGATTTTAGAGACAGTATAGTTAATAATACAGAACCCATATCTAACATTCATACTGGTGCAAATACAGCTAAAGCGGTACAAATGTCTTTAGATGCTATGTATAAGGATGAAATTATTTATTGTGATAAAATAAAAATGTCCTAAATCTGTTGTAATTATATGTTTTTTAAAAAGCGAAACCAGTTAGTATTAATAACTGGTTTTGCTTTTTTTTAGGTCAAAAATGTTAAAAGAGAAAATTAATGTCAGTGTTGTTTTATTTTAATTATTAATTAATTCTTTTTTAACCTGTCAGGTTAGTTTAGCATTCAAATATTCCTGTTTAAAGGATTTGGAACTTATACAATACTAAATTAAAATGATGAGTGTAAATTTTTCAACACGTTCAAGTTTAACGTATTTGATGGTTTTGGCTGTATTTCTAACCTTTTCATCATTCGCTCAAAAAAAGAAAAATCTCTTATTTATTATGACCGATCAGCAGCAATACAAAGCATTAAGTATTGCTGGAAATACGGTGTTACAAACTCCAAATTTAGATCGTTTAGGAAAAAGTGGAGCCTATTTTAAAAACGCATATACACCAATGGCGGTATGTGGTCCTGCTAGATCTGCAATTCTTACAGGAATGACGGTTGAAAGTACTGGGGTTAATACCAATGATAAAACTTATTTTTATGATGAAGAACCTGTAATGACTACGCCAACATTCGACGAGATTTTAACAGAAAATGGCTATCACTGCGAATATTATGGAAAATGGCATGTTATGTCTCATCATGCAGCGATTTATAGAAATCCTAAAAAAGTTGCAAAAAATGGTAAATCTATTTTTGAACATGGAGGGCAAAACCATGTGTATATGGATTATATTAATGAACATTACCCTAAGCAAAAACTAGAGGGAGATGAGTTTTATGACACCTTTACAAAACGTGCTTATGTGCCGGATCCAATAGATAGTTATTATGGTCACTCTTGGGAAGACGTGAAAAAAGATGAGAGAAAAAGACGTGTGCAGCCAGATTTGCATGGAGAATTGAAAATACCAGCAGAGCATAGTTTTACCGCGTTTCAGGCAAAAGAAGCAATAAAAGCAATCAATAGACTAAAAGATACCACTTTTAGTATTACGTTATCTATTCATATGCCGCATGCTCCAATGACACCAACCAAGCCTTATTACGGTATGTATCCGGTTGATGAAATGGTTCCGCCAGCAAGTATACATGACACTATGGAAAACTCACCATACAAACACGCCAACGGAAGAATGGGAATGCCTGAATATTCAGATCCGGAGAAGATAAAGTATATGATTTCCAATTATTACGGTATCATTAAAGAAATTGATGATTGGATAGGGAAAATTTTAAAAACTTTAGATGACAACAATTTAACAGAAAACACCTTAATCATTTTTACAAGTGATCATGGTGAAATGTTAGGCGCTCATGGGCTCAGAGAAAAGAATGTGTTTTACGAAGAATCATCTCACATTCCTTTATTTGTAAGTTTGCCAGGAGAGATAGAAAAAGAAACAGTTGTAGATGGCTATGTGTCAACAATTGATTTGTTTTCTACCATTTTAGATTACCTAAATGTGAAAAAGAAATATCCTTCAGACGGTTCTAGTTTAAGAGATTTAATTGAAGGAAAAGAAACCAGTCACGGTGACTATGTGGTGACAGAATGGGATTATAGAGGACCAGTAGCGCCTAATTATATGATTGTAAAAGATGGCTGGAAACTAATAATTCCATATACTAAAGAGTCTACAGTTATTAATGCTATGTACGATTTAAATACAGATCCGCATGAAATGAATAACCTTATAGGAAACAACCCCGATAAGGCGAAGTATAGAGAAAAAGTAGAAGAATTAAGAGGGTGTTTACTTGAGTGGCTTAAAAAAAATAATTCTGCGAGATATAAGGGGGTGAAAGATAGAGAGTTGATTTAATTAAATTACTTTTATTGATTACAACACAATGGATAAGCTTTTAAAATCCAAAAAAATAGTAATACAAGTACTAACGATTTTTCTGTTAAGTTGTAATGTTTTCTCTTGTAAAAAAGAATTTTTAAAAACAGAAAACAAGCAACCTAATGTTCTTATTTTGTTCTCAGACCAACATAATAAGAATGTTATGGGGTTTGAAGGGCATCCAGATGTTCAAACACCTAATCTAGATAGATTAGCACAACAAGCATTTGTTTTTGATAGAGCTTATTGTGCTACTGGCATATGTGCTCCCTCTAGGTCTGCCCTTATGACGGGTATTTATCCAAGAACTCTTGGTATACTTTCAAACTCAGAAAACACCCAGGTCATGAGAGAGGTTAAGTCAATGGCTACAATTTTAAAAGCAAATGGATATAAAACATATGCTTTTGGGAAACGCCATACAAAAGCTGCGATAGATGAAGGTTGGGATGTTAAGAGAAGTCATCTTTGTGACGAAAGTCGTGAGAACTATGTAACCTGGATAGATAGCTTAGGATATGCGAAGGAATTTGCAAATGATTGGGCGGCTGAATTTGGAAAACCACCTTCATGCTCTATGGCACATGGACTAATTCATACTGCAGATTTGGCAACAAGAATTTCTTCACTACCTGAAGGTTATACAATGGAGGCTTATACAGCTAAAAATACCATTGATGTTATAAAAAAGCATAAAACAACTAAGACACCTTTTTTTTGTTGGGCAACATTTTATAGACCCCATCAACCCTACACGCCTTTAAAAAAGTACATGGATATGTACGATGTGTCTAAATGGGGGGATGGTATTAAAAATGGCTCGTCTATAAAGATACCTGCAAGTTTTTATGAGGCTACAAGTAATTTACCACCGTTTTTGCAAGCACAAAGAAATGGGGGCAATAAGGTTTGGAATATGGATAAAGCAGCTAAAGAAGAACAATTGTGGCGAAACTATATTGGGGCATATTACGCTTTAGTAAGTGAAGTAGATTATTATATAGGCGAGATAATAAATCAATTAGAGAAAGCAGGTTTAAAAGAAGAAACTTTAATTATCTACACAACAGACCATGGTGATTTTGTTGGTAATCATGGAATGGTTGAAAAAGCTGCTATGGGGCATAACGTATATGAAGACATTTTAAATATTCCTCTAATTATAAAATATCCTGGTCAATCTCAAGGAGAAAAGAAATATGAACTTGTTAGTCAAGTAGATATTTTACCTACAGTTTTAGAAATTTTAAATCTTCCTGAGCCAGAACTAAAGCATGATATTCAGGGTATTTCGCTTCATGGTTTAATGCAAAATAAAGAACCTATTAAAAGAGAGTATATAGTTTCAGAAAGTTGGTCACAAGCAGCTATTATAACCAAAAATTATAAGCTTGGTAAAATGCTAGATCCAACTAGTTTTAAAAAACAATTTGATTATAGAGATTATGGAGATATGTTTTTTAATCTTCAAGAAGATAGTTTAGAAGTTCAAAATCAAATTAATAACAAAGAGTACATAGACCAAATTAACAAATTAGAGGCTTACTATGAGGATTTTCAAAAACGCTACCCTGATATTGGTAAACAAGAAATAATTGCTTCTTTAAAAAAGAATAAAAATAAACTTAACTAAGATAAAATATGAAACGAATATTTATAGTGCTATGTGTTTTGGTAATCCAATGGTCTTGGGCTCAAACAATGAAAAGTATTCAAGAATTTGGAGTTAAACCAGAAAATTCAGCGGCGGTTAATAAAATAAATTTACAAAAAGCAATAGATTGGGCTTCACCAAAAGGAGCAGCTTTGTGGATAGAACCTAGTAATGAACCCTATCACATAGATGGAGGAGTTGCTTTAAAAGATAATGTCTCGTTAATAGGCGTACATGGCCCAACTCCAAGAGGTACTATTCACGAAAATTTAAAACAGCCAGTAGGAAGCGTTTTTAAGATAACCGATAAAGATCAGGTTTTTATTACCGTAAAATCTTCAACTCAAATTAAGGGTATTCAGTTTTGGTACCCAGAGCAAACTGTTAATGATCCGTCAGCTATAATAGAATACCCAGCAACAATACAGGTCTCAAAAAACAGTCTCACTCAAGGAGTCTATTTATCCTGTCTTTCTTTTTACGGTGAGTATGTTGCCTTTGATTTTAATGCAAGTAGACAATATCCTTGTGAATTGATGACATTTGAACACTGCTATGGGTTTCCTTTAAGTGGCCAGTTTATAAAAATGAATTACGTATATGATGTGCCACGTATTTTGCATTGCCATGTAAATCCAGCTTCTCAACGTTTTATTGGCGGGCAAATTACAAGAAAAGTAGTGGATGCTGTGATAGCTAAAAAAACTTATGCTTATACCATAAATAATACCGATAATGCACAAATAATAGACTTATTTACGTTTGGTACTTATGGAGGTATTTTACTGGGCGAACAGTCATATGGGCAATTAACTAACTTTAATTTTGACTGTGTTGCGGTGGGTATCTTAAAACAAGGAAGTAATACTAAAAATAGAAATTGGCAAATAGCACAAGGGTCTATTATAGCAAATACAGGAGAGAAAGTTGAGAACATACATCCTATTATTATTGAAGGGCAAGGGCATACCTCATTAACAAATGTTGAAGCGTTTTCTGGAGGGAATAGTGCTTTAACACCAGTAAAAGAACAAATGTCATGGGATTATATGTTAGTAAGAGGGGATAAAAAACTAACAGTTTCTGTTTTTGGAGCAAGAATGAGAAACTATATGAGTAAAGAGCCAGTTACTATTGAAAATGAAAAGGCTACTTTACAATTCTCAGTATGTATCGATAAAAATGAACAATTTTATAACAAAATAATAGATTAAAATTTTTTTAATGAAACTGAAGATAATAGCCGCCATTTGCATGGCATTCTTTTTACACTCATGTAAACAAACCGTTGTTTCTTATTGCAGTTCTAACGAAGAGAAAGCGTTGGTAGAGTATGTAAATCCATTAATGGGAACCGATTCAAAATTTAGTCTATCAAATGGAAATACATACCCAGCCATAGCAACACCATGGGGGATGAATTTCTGGACACCTATGACTTCTAAAATGGGTGATGGATGGACCTATAAATACAATGAAAATAAAATAAGAGGAATTAAGCAAACACATCAGCCTAGTCCTTGGATTAATGATTATGCAGCTTTTTCTTTAATGGCTGTAACTGGCGATTTAAAATTTCATGAGAATGAGCGCGCATCTTGGTTTTCTCATAAAGCAGAAACGGTAAAACCATATCATTATAAAACGTATTTAGCAGATTATGATGTGGTAGCTGAAGTGGCACCAACAGAACGAGCTGCTCATTTTAAATTTACGTTTCCAGATGGTGAGACTTCTTATATTTTAGTAGATGGCTTTTTTCAAGGATCTATGGTAAAAATTATACCTGAAGAACGAAAAATTATTGGGTATTGTAGAAATAATAGCGGTGGAGTTCCAGAGAATTTTCATAATTACTTTGTAGTAACTTTTGATAAGGACTTTGAAATAACACATACCTGGGCAGATAATTGGACCTTACTAGAGAATAGTCTAACAAGTGAAGGAGAACATGTAGGTGCTATTATTGGTTTTAAAACCACTAGAGGAGAAGAAGTACATGCCAAGGTTGCTTCCTCTTTTATAAGTTTAGATCAGGCGACTTTAAACCTTTCAAGAGAAATAGGTAATGATGATTTTGAAGTAACAAAAGAAAAAGCCAAAAATGCTTGGGAAAAAGAGTTGAATAGAATAAAAGTTGAAGACGCAAACACAGATAATTTAAAAACGTTTTATTCATGTTTATATAGGGTATTGCTTTTCCCAAGAAAATTTTATGAATTTGATGCTAATAATGATATAGTGCATTATAGCCCATATAATGGAAAAGTATTACCAGGTTACATGTTTACAGATAATGGTTTTTGGGACACTTTTAGGGCAGTATTTCCATTTTTTAATCTAATGTATCCAGAACTTAATGCCAATATTATGGAGGGTTTAGCCAATACATATAAAGAATCTGGTTGGTTACCAGAATGGGCAAGCCCTGGACATAGAAACTGTATGATAGGGTCAAACTCCGCACCAATTGTAGTAGATGCGTTTCTAAAAGGAAACATTAAAGATGATGAGGTGATAAATACGTTGTTTGAGGCAATGCTTAAAAATGCAAATGTAAATGAAGGAAGACCTCATCCATCTGTTGGGAGAGAAGGTGTAGACTACTATAATGAATTAGGATATGTGCCTTACAATGTTGGTATAAAAGAAAATACAGCAAGAACTTTAGAGTATGCTTATGCCGATTTTACTATTGCAAAAATGGCAGAAAAGCTTGGTAAAGATGATCTAGCCAAACGTTTTTATAAGCAATCCTATAATTATAAAAATGTGTTTGATACTGAATCCAATTTAATGCGTGGTAAAAATGAAGACGGTAGTTTTCAGTCGCCGTTTAATCCGCTAAAATGGGGTGACGCTTTTACTGAAGGCAATAGTTTGCATTATACTTGGTCTGTTTTTCATGATGTGCAGGGTTTAATTGATTTAATGGGAGGAAAAGAGCCTTTTGTAAAACAATTAGATGCAGTATTTACAATGCCTCCAGATTTTGATGATTCTTATTATGGACAAACCATTCATGAAATTAGAGAAATGCAGATTGTGAATATGGGTAATTATGCACACGGTAATCAACCTATTCAACACATGATTTATCTATACAATTATGCAGGGATGCCTTATAAAGCTCAAGGGCGAGTACGTGAAGTGCTTAACAAGCTATACGCGGCAACCCCAGATGGGTATTGTGGCGATGAAGATAATGGACAAACATCTGCCTGGTATGTATTTAGTGCTTTAGGTTTTTATCCTGTTACTCCTGGGGTTGATGAATATGTTATTGGTAGTCCTTTGTTTGATAGAGCTACATTAACACTTGATAACGGAAATACTTTTATAATAACTTCAGAAAATAATAGAGAAAATAATGTTTATATAAACTCTGCTAGTTTAAAAGGTAAACCATTTAACAATAATTTCATTAAGTTTGAAGAGATTCAAGAGGGAGGAACTTTGCACTTTACTCTTACAGACATACCTAATAAAAGTTGGGGGAGTAAAGATGAAGAATTACCTTATTCTTTTAGTAAGCATCAATGAAAAGTACAATTTTTATTTTCTCATGTCTGGCTGTTTTTTTTTGTAATTCGAAGGGGCAAACTCAGTCGAAATTTTATCAAGAGATGGAGGTAAATAATCAGCAGGGTAACCCTTTTTTTGTATATAATTTTGGAGGCTTAGAGTTATTAGAATCTAAAGCACAAATAGAGAAGCTTAAAACATATGGCTATGATGGTATTTCATTAAGAATGGCAAAGGCAGAGCATGTAAAACAATTACCTGAGTTTATTGCATACGCCAATAAAATTAAAGAATTTAAAATATATTCTGTTTTTATAAGATATAATTTTGCCGATAATGAAATTGATAGAACAAGGTGGCAACGCGTTGTTGATATAATTAAGAATCAAGGAATAGACTTATGGGTGATTTTTGGAAAAAAAGAACCAGGCGTTGATGATGAACATGTAGAAGGTGTTTTAAAAAATATGGTAAATTACGCTGCAAATAGAAATGTGTCTGTAACCTTATATCCTCATAGTTGGTGTTATTTTTACACAGCAGAACAATCATTGCCCATGGTGAAAAAAATAAATCATCCTAATTTAAAATTAGCTGTCCATACTTGTCATGAATTAAAAGCAGGAAATGGGAATAGGTTAGCTGAAGTAGTAGAGAATGTAAAAGATTATATTAGTTTTGTTACAATAGCTGGTGCTCAGGCAAAAGTTGATATGTCAAGTAGAAGGTCTATGGATCAAGGTACCATAATGCCACTTGAAGATGGGACTTTTGATTATAGTCATTTCTTAAAGGCTTTAAATGAAGTAAATTATAGAGGACCTATTGGGTATATTAATTTTGGCTTTGATAAAGAACCAGATATTTATTTACCTTTATCTATGCAAAAGTGGCAACAATTAAAAACTAATTATTTATCCGAATAATATGAAAACAATTTTTATTTCAGTTTTTGTATTTATAATATTTTTTTCAAGTTCTTTTTCTCAAAAAAAAGTACAGGTTTATGATGCACCAGATCAAGCTGTTTGGCATGAAAAATCAAGAACATGGTTTGTATCAAATTTGGGAGGAGGAATTTCACTAGAGAAAGATGCTAATGGCTGGGTTACTAGAACTGATGAATTTGGAAATGTGATAGCCCCCTTTTGGATAGGTAAAGAAGAAGGTATGCATGCCCCTTCTGGCATGGTGGCTACAAAGAAGTTTTTGTATGTGGTAGATAGGGAAGGAGTGTTTGAAATTAACATTAAAAATGAAAAGGTAGAAACATTTTACCCCATTCCAGAAGGTGAATTTTTAAATGATGTCGCTATTTCAGAAAGTGGAGACCTTTATATATCTGATTTTTTTGGTAATAAAATCTTCAAGATTGATGCTGTTACTAAAAAAGTTAACATTTGGTTAGAGTCCGACAGACTAGAAGCTCCTGACGGCTTATACATGGAAAAAGATAAATTGATAGTAGCTTCTTGGGGAGTATTGTTAAAACCGAGTTCTTTTGAGACTTCTAAGTTAGGCGATCTTTTAAGCATTGATTTAGAGACTAAAAACATTCAGCCTATAGCTACAGAAGCAGGAAATCTTGAAGGAATAACTAAAATTAAAAATAATTATTACATTACTGATTGGGCTGCAGGAAAATTACTTAAAATTGATCCTAAAAAACAACAGGTGGAAATAATAATGACAGGATTGAAATATCCAACAGACCCAAACTACTCAAAAAAACTCAATATTTTAGCTTTCCCACAGCATGGTACAAATCAAGTGCTATTTATAAAATTAAACTAATAAGTTTGAGTGATTATTTTACAAATAAGCTTTTAAATTAGAAAAAAAATGTTATTAATTAGATATTAATCTAAAATTAATTGAAGGTAATTATTTTGTTTGCCTAAACTAGATTAAGAAAGCCTTCATGAAAATAACTACTTATATCGTTGCTCTATGGGTAGCGATAGTTCCTGTTAATTTAATAAGCCAGAATATTGGAGAAAAAGTATTACTTCCAATAGAAGTATTAGGGGCTGAAGGAACTATAGAAGAAATAAATTTAACTCTTAGTCAAGAGCAAGCAAATCAAGCAAAGTACATTTGGTTACAGATAAATAATCTAGGTTATCAGAATAAAGCATCTGTTAAAATTAATAATGAAGATTGGTATGACTTAAACCATGATAGTTGCCGGATTCAAAGTCCAGAAAAGGAGAGAGGAGGAATGGCTCACGGTGGGCATAGTACTATTAGGTTGAGTATTCCAGCAGTAGGAATTATATCTGGGCTTAATACCATAAAATTTAGATTTAATAAGTCTGATGCCATTTCTAACGGATTTAGGATTGTGCAATTAAATCTTTTTGATGTAGGAGGTGCAAAAATCTTAGATGATAGTTTTTTTGAAGAAGACGACCCTATGCTTTGGGAAGGACCATATACAGATGCTTCAAACATTCAAGCAGGAAAGGATTTATGGTATTACGCTGAATTAAAAAGCAACTATTTAGATCCAGGAGTTGAAGGTTTTTGGTATGGTTATAAATTACCAGGACAAGGCTCCATAAAGGCAAAATGCGCATCTTGCCATACGCAAGACGGGAGAGATCTAGAAATTTTTAGCTACTCAAACAAGTCAATTATTGAACGTGCAAAATTCCACATGTTAACCGAGGAAGAAGGAAAACAAATTGCATCATATATAAGATCGCTTTCCGCAGAGCATGACAATGTTAATCGCTATGGAAGGCCTTGGAACCCGCCTTACCAACCGGGGCCAGATTTAGCTAATAAACCTATTGAACAGTGGGCTGCAGGAGCTGGGTTAGATGCGGTTTTGGAAGCAGATAAGGATATGTTAGATCATATGTTCCCTAACGGAGTAACACAAGAAACAGTATATGATAGGTTTGATTCTGATAAAATGGTTGATAGAACGTTATTGCCATTGGCTATACAATTCCCAGACTGGAAGCATTGGTTGCCAATGATTCACCCTATGGATGCCTATTCAAAAGATAACTTTTGGGAAGATCCAGTAGCTCATGGAGGGCGATATAACATTTACCCTAAAAAAGGATACCGAGATTTTAGAAATTATTTAGAGGCAGTTCCACCAGCAAACAGAACTCCAAATGATTTAATGCAAAAGAACAGAGATTTTTGGTATCATTATCGCTTTTTCTTGGCAGTGAAAAGCAATGGTGATTCTAGTCTCTCTGAGCATTGGAGAGAACCTTTAAGTTTAGCAACTTCAAAGCTAGGAGAAGGGATACCAAGAGAGTTTGCAGCTACCAGTTTAGCGCGCCTTATGGCAGTGCAGTACTTTGAACTTATGAATGAGTTTAATTTACAGGATAAAGCACATTGGTTTGCAAAACCAGAAGATCAACCGGCAACTAGACAATGGTTTGGAGAGAATTATCAGGTGTTTGAAGTACCACCTCATTTTCAAGCCTGTGTATCTGAGAGTGAACTACCAATAAATGATGGTTATAATATTGTGGGGAATTGTTTGTTTTTTCATGGGCAATCTGAAGCAACAGGAGCTTATGAGTCTACCAATTGGTACCATTTACAGTTGATTGTTAATGGAGGAAATGGTATGGTATCTCATAACTCACCAATGGATTATAATTACCATCCCGACTTTATTATGAAGGCAAGTAGTACATCGGGTATTTATGAACCACTTAGGTATTATCATTCTATGAATGCAATGTACCAATTTAGATCGTGGTCTGGAGCTACAACACCTAATAACGGAAAGGGATTTAGAATAAGAGTACAAGGTCCTTGGCATATTATAGGAAGAACAGATAGTAACCAGTTAAATAATTTTGCACCAAGTGTTTGGCCAACCTTCCTTGATAGAATAGAAGAAGGTATGTCTAAGTGGGTTTTAAATGCGCAACTAAGACAGTTTTTAACAGAGGTTAGAAAACCTGAAAATAACCTAGAAAACTGGAATAGATTGCCTAATGGAGGTAGTAATGAATTGGATTACGAAAGTAAAAAAACAGAAGACTTACAGGATATGACTTATTTTGTTGGTCTTGATTATCATGCAGATAAATTTTATTACCTATTTCCAGAATTTGCAAAATTAGGCGTTGATTGTCAAATTTTAGAAGAGATGATTGATTGGTGTTCTGAAGCTTGGCCTAATATAGATTGGGAGAGATTTAGGTCTACGGGACAACTGCAACTAGATTTTATAACAAACCAAAGCGAAGATTGTTCTTTAAATGCAACAAAAATAATTGCTCAAACCGCCAATGAAGGTGATTTTCCAGTTTTTGAATGGTGGATTGATGAGAGTAAGGTTATAAATAACTCAAGTGAGCTAGATATTACAGAGGTAAGGCCAGGGGCAAAAATTAAATGCCGAGTAACAAGTAGTAAATCCTGTATTTCAAATAGTTGGATTGAAAAAGAAATGGTGTTGGCTTCTAAAGATTATAGCATCTCAGTAAGTAAAAATGATGCAGAGTGGCAACCATTAAAGAATGCCATTGCATGTATTGGCGATGAATTGAATTTAAAAATAACACCAGAGTTGCAAAACCCTATTTTTTGGTTGGATGCTTCAGATGTTAGAAATGATGGGACAAAACCTGAAGAAGGAGAGCTTATTGCTGTTTGGAAAAATAAGTCTGCTAGTGGTTATTCAATGCCATATCAATCAAACTATAATTTAAGACCAACATATAGTAATAATGGCATGAATGGGAAGCCCGCTATTATGTTTGGTATGAATGATTCAGATGGGCTCCCATTGTTTTTAACCAATAATGATGATGTTTTGGATGGCGATTGGAGTATGGTTGTTACAGGGAAGTATTATGTAACGAGTCATGGCGATTGGAATGCGCTTTTAGGTAATGAAGATGAAAATACTGGTTTTGCGTTTTACATAGATAGACGAGGAAATGGAGGAAGAATTAGAACTAAAATAAATGGTAGTCAGGAGCATGGGAGAGTGTATGAAGATGGAAGTGCCTTTGCCACAATTATAAGTAAACAGGGCGGGAAAATAAAAGTTTATATTAATGGTAGATTAGAAGAAGAAGTAGAAGCAACTTCAAGTGCTATTACTAATCTTAGAACTTTTTATTTAGGACAAAGAGATGGTGGTAATGCCGGTGGAAGCTGGTACCATAGAGGCCCAATTTCTGAAGTTTTATTTTACGATTATGTATTATCAAATAAACAAAGGCATTATTTAGAGGGATATGTAATGCATAAATGGGATTTGGTTCAAGAAATGCCATTAGACCATGTGTATAAAGAAAACTCTCCTCTGTATCTTAATTTAAATACACCAAAAGGAGAAGAATTAGTTTTTGATTTAAAAAATCAAGAGCATCGTGTAGTGATTTCTGATGCCTCAGACTTTGGAGAATATGCTTTTAAAAGACCAAGTTGTTCAGATATTAATGCTGTGTTTAATGTAAAGGATATGGAACAGCTAAATGATGATGTCATTAAATATAGTGTTAATAATAAAAAGTTTAAAATCGGTGCATCAACCTTAATAAAAGAAGGTAGTTTTCTAGAACTAGATGTTAATTATGAGATTAATGGGGGGTATCAATGGGAGACACCCACAGGAGAACTGTTACAATTAAATACAAGCCCAGCTCCAATATTAATTTCCTTAGGTAATAATGCTGATATCTGGAAGCTGCATTTAAAACAAAATACAGAAGTCTGTATTTCAGATGATATAGTTTATGAATTTACAATATTGGTAGAAGATTTACCTCATGGAGAGAGGGATGATGATAATGATGGTGTTAAAAATGACTTAGATAAATGTCCTGAAACGCTTCCCGGAACTATTGTTGATGCTAGAGGATGTTTGATGATTAATACTAATAATTTCACTGTTGAATCTATTGGAGAATCATGTGTTGGTAAAAATAATGGCAGAATTGCTATCAATGCCATGCAGCCATTAAGCTATGCCTTATCTCTTAATAATAGCGAACCACAAGATTTCAATGAACCTCAATCCCATGTTGTTGAAGGATTAAATCCAGGCGTTTATTCGGTATGTATTTCAGTTGCAGAAGAACCATCATATCAGCAATGTTTTAATGTAGTTGTAGATGCTGCAGAAGAAATAACAGGTAAATCAGTTACCATTAAAAACGGCAGTGTAGTTACACAAAGTGTAGAAATAACATCAGGAACTGCTCCTTACACCATAGCCATAAATGGAGAAGCATTGTTGACTACCTATTCAAGCACTTTTGAAATAGATGTAGATCATGGTGACGAGGTAGCTATTACAAGTCAATTGGATTGTGAGGGAAGTATTTTAAACACAGCTGATTTAACAAGCTATTTTTCAGTTTATCCTAACCCAACGCAAGACGTGTTGAATATAGTTATTCCAAATATTGATTTAAAAGAAGTAAAAGTAGATGTATTCAATGCATTACAACAAAAAGTGGCTAGTGGTATATACAAAGTGTATTCAAACGGAATAAGAGTCTCTTTTAAAGATGTGCCTACAGGTATTTATTTTGTAAGATTAGATTTGAGAAAACCAATTAATTTAAAAGTGATTAAACAATGATGATGAGAAGAGTTTTGTTCATGGTTTTACTAGTTTTTTTATCGTGTAGTAAAGATGATTCAGCTATTGTGAATCCTAACCCTGAGAAGAATACCGCACCTGGAGTTCCTGAGCTAATTGCTCCGGCCAATAATTTAAATTGTACAGATAACATATTAGATTTTGAATGGAAAAGCTCAGTGGACAAACAAGGAGATAACATATCCTACTATATACAGATTGCTACTAATGACACTTTTTCTGAAAACATTCAGTCTTTAACAACTTTAAAAACTACTACAAGTTTTGAGGTGTTAAAAGGCGTTGTTTACTACTGGCGTGTTAGAGCTGTAGACTCCAAAAAGAAAGCAAGTGAATTTTCTTTAATAAGAAGATTTAATACTGAAGGAGATGGCTTGAGTAATCATTTACCTTATTTACCAAGTTTAGTCGCTCCTAAATTAAATCAAAAAGTACTTGAGGGTTCAGTGATGCTTCAATGGCTTGCTGAAGATAAAGACAATGATGTGTTAGTTTATGATGTTTATTTTGGTACAACAAGAACACCGGATTTAATTGCTGAAAATATTAATAAATCTTCTTATGAGGTAGCTTTAGATTTAGGAAATACATATTATTGGAAAGTTGTAGTTAGAGATAGTTTTGGCGGGGAAACCTTAGGTCAACTATGGTCTTTTCAAACAGAATAGTATGTCAAACTATTTGTCATTTAGTTATTAAGATTTAAGTAGTGTGATTGCCTCTAGTTTTATTATAAATATCGTTAAAAGTTTTTTTAATACAATTAAATTACATTTTAAGGATAAATTAATTGGTTATTATATTAAAATTAACACACCTAAGATACATTTGACAACCTAACAAATTAATCTAAATTTTATATTATGACTTCAAAAATAAGCTGGAGTAAATTGCTTCCCGTATTCATGTCTTACATTGTAATGGGGTTTGTTGATATTGTAGGAGTATCAACAGGTTATATTCAGAAAGACTTTGATTTACCAGATAATTTGGCACAATTAATACCTTCAATGGCATTCATTTGGTTTTTCTTGCTTTCTGTGCCCGTTGGTATATTTCAAGATAAGTGGGGAAAACGTAATATGCTTGTTTTGGGTATGGCATTATCTGGAGTTGGTATGCTAATTCCGTTTATAGGCTATTCTTTTTCAATCATGTTAGCAGCCTTTGTGTTTTTGGGTATAGGTAATACTATAGTGCAAGTGTCTGCAAATCCACTACTACAAGACGTCTCTCCTAGGGAGCGTTTTTCTAGTTTTATGAGTTTAACGCAATTTGTTAAGGCAATCGTGTCTTTATTAGGGCCTATCATTGCTGCAACTATGGCTACTCAGTTTGGTGATTGGAAATTGGTGTTTGCTGTTTATGCCGTAACATCTCTTTTGGCCGTAGTATGGTTGTATTTCACTCAAATAGAAGAAAGTGGAGCAGAAAAAGAACCAGCTACTTTTAAATCATGTTTTTCTTTATTAAAGAATAGTTTTATTTTAATGATGGTTTTAGGTATATTCTTAACCGTTGGTGCAGATGTTGCTATGAATTCTAATATTCAAAATTATATGATGCATTTATTTAGTTGGAGTATAGAAGAGGCTTCTTTAGGAATTAGTGTATATTTTGTAGCTTTAATGATAAGTCGTTTCTTAGGGGCTATCTTACTTAACTTTATCAAACCAAAATTATTTTTAATTATTACTACTACTATAGCATTATTGAGTGTTTTATTAATGTTTATGGCTCCAAGTCCAACGGTAGGCTTAGTAGCTATATTTTTAGTTGGATTTGGTTCAGGTAATTTATTTCCTTTAATATTCTCAATAGCTGTAGATAAAATGCCAGAACGCTCAAATGAAATTTCAGGTTTAATGATTATGGCAGTTTCAGGAGGAGCTTTTATTCCTCCAATTATGGGGGCTATTAGTGAATACTTTGGCTTTATGTCAAGTTTATCTGTATTAGTAATATGTATGGTTTACTTATTCATTTTATCAATTGCAAAAACAAAAAAAGCTTAAATAATAATGGCATATAATATTGAACAGGATGAGCGCATAGTTATGACGCTTGATGCTGGTGGAACTAACTTTGTCTTTTCTGCAATACAGGGAAAAAAACAGATTGTAGAGCCTATAAGGTTGTATCCTAATTCCGAGAATTTAACCAAATGTTTACAAACAGTAATATCTGGCTTTGAAATTGTAAAAAGTAAACTTCAAGAAGCCCCAGTAGCTATAAGTTTTGCATTTCCTGGTCCTGCAGATTATCCAAATGGTATTATAGGAGATCTTCCAAATTTGCCTTCATTTAAAGGAGGTGTACCTTTAGGACCTATGCTAGAACATCATTTTGATATTCCTGTATATATTAATAATGATGGTAATTTATTTGCATATGGAGAAGCTCTGTTTGGTTTTTTACCTGATATTAATAAAAGTTTGGAAGCTGTTGGAAGCCCAAAATGCTTTAAAAATCTTATAGGAGTTACTTTAGGTACAGGGTTTGGTGTAGGTTTAGTTGCTGATAATAAATTAATTACTGGCGATAACTCGAATGGGGGTGAAGGCTGGTTGTTACGGGATATTCTTAATCCAGAAAGTAATGTAGAGGATCATGTAAGTAGAGAAGGGATAAGACGAAGTTTTGCAGAAAAAACAGGTTTAGATTTAGAAGAGGTTGGAACCCCTCAAGAGATTTATGATATTGCTACAGGCAAAATAGAGGGAAATAGAAATGCCTCTTTAGATGCGTTTCAAGATTTTGGGGCTGTGTTAGGAGAGGCCTTATCAAATATCATTACATTATTTGATGGAATTGTAGTTCTTGGAGGTGGTGTTTCTGGAGCTTTTGAATTATTTGCGCCAGCAATGTTTGAACAAATGGAATCTAGTTTTAAAACAGCAGATGGAGATTTTTTAGATAGGCTAGTACCAAAAGTGTTTAATTTAGAAGATGCAGTTGGAAGAACGAGATTACTGGAAGGAAAGCATAAAGAATTAAAGATTCCTGGGACAGATAAAACAACTGTTTACGACCCTTTTTTAAGAACAGGTGTGGCTGTTTCTAAAAATAGTACGAGTAAAATTATTGGATTAGGAGCCTATGCTTTTGCAATAAATAAACTAAATGATTTAACTATTTAAATAAAGATAGAACAGTTGTTTTAAAAAAAGCTAGATGAATTTCATCTAGCTTTTTTATTTTTAATTATCTCAAAAAGCTTTTTAATTAATAGAGATTTTGTTTAATCATAATAATCTCAAAAAAACTAATTTTTATTAATATTAATTGTTTATTAATCGAATATTAATTTTTAATTATCTGGTTTTTAATGTGTTGAAATACTTTTGTTTCATAATTATTTAACTAATCTAAATTTTACAAATTATGAAAAAACAAGTACTATTTTTAATGACGTTGGTTTTAAGTATATCAATGACTTTCGCTCAACATAATTGGACAAACGGATCAGGGAACAATAAGTTCGAGGATGATGGCAATTGGGATGTGGGCTATTACCCTCAGTTTGGAGTTGATGAAGCTATTTTTGATGGTAATACTTCAAATGCTGATTGCGTGGTAACACAAGCACATACTTTTGGCTTATTTACGGCAGGAGTGGGATCAGATTATGGGACAATTACTATTAAAAGTGGTGGGTCTATTGAAACCACTGACGGAAGATGGGCTGCAATTGGTTGGACTACACAGGCTAACCTAGTAGTGGAGCCAAACGCAACTTTTAAGACAAAATCTCACTTATGGTTAGCATTTAATCCTGGAGCCAAGAGTTACATTGATTGTTGGGGAACAATAGAGGTTGGAGAAATGTTTGGTGTTAATTTTGAAGGGTTAGCTGATGCTAATAGTGATTGTAGATTAACAGTTAGAAATGGCGGGTTACTAAAATTAGCCCAGCTCAAGGGAGATGATAATGATCCTGCTTCAACAAAGTCGTTTAATGGCGCTGTGTCAGATGACGCTCTTGAAGTTATGGGAGGCGGTAAAGTAACTATTGTTGGAGACTTGACTGCAGTTGTAAATGACTACGTAACAAAAAATAAAATTGTTGCTCCAGGCGGAAGTGTTGTAGTGGCATATGACGCTGTTGCTGATCTTACAGAAATAACAAGTACAGCAGCACCACTAAGTGTGAAAGACTTTAGTTCATTTGATTTTCAAGTTTACCCAAACCCGTCATCAAACGTAATCTCAATTCAATCAAAATCGGCTGTTGCTAATATTAAACTTTATAACATGTTAGGACAACAAGTGTTAGAGCGTTTTGAAAGCGCTAGCATTAATGTCTCTAAATTGAACTCAGGGTATTATATTCTTAAGGCGCAGGATGAATCTGGTAATTTAGGTGTAAAAAAGGTATTAATTAAGTAAAATTGTATCGAACATCCGTATTATAAAAAAGAGAGAATACATGTGTATTCTCTTTTTTTGTTTTTAACAGTGTTTTAATGGATTTAAGTTTGTCTAAACCGTAATCAACATGAAGATAATATTGATAATTTTGGTTTTGTTAGTTTTAATAAATGTTTTGATGCTAATCTTTAGTGTTAATAATGAGGGTAAATAAGGATTTACCTATAATAGAGAAAAGGAACAGTATTTTGGATTGTTACAGGCTGTTCCGGGAAGGGGGAGTAATCTTCTGGCCATTACAACGGATGGAAAGGTCTATTATATAACTATGCATATTTGGCTACAAAATTGGAACTGGTTTAGCTCCAATCAAGGCGTGGATGACTATGAAAATATGTTAAAGAAGGTAGATGATTATTGGGAGGTACATGTTGCGGCCGCAGAAAAACTCAATAAACCAATTGTTTTGGAAGAATTTGGATTGGCCCGAGATAGTTTGAAATTTAATCCTAAATACAGCGTAGACTTAAGAAATAAATTTTACGGTCATATTTTTCAAAAAGTACTTAATTCAATTAAAAAAAATGGAAGGGTATTAGGTTTAAATTTTTGGTCTTATTCTGGTGAAGGAATACCAAATAAACCAGGCTTTTATTGGACTAAAGGAGATCATATTACTGGTGATTCTCCACATGAAAAACAGGGTTGGTATAGTGTTTATAGCACAGATATTTCAACTTTAAAAATAATAGAAACATATAGCTGGATAGGGCGGTCATAGTATACCACCCACAGCGGATAAAATTCAGCATAGCAATAATTAATAAGAATCCTTTTAATAGCTTAGACTGTAAAGAGTTTTTGTGTGGCTTAAAAAATTCCGTTTTCAGTGGTTCAGCATTTCCGTTTTTTGCACTTCAATATCAGAATTACTCATACCCTTAGCATAAAGGCTGATAATGACGTTTTCTATGCCGTCAACCATGTTAGTGCGCTTAGGAACCAGCATAGGGTTAAAAGAAGCTTCTCGGTCTCTGGGAACTTTAATATTAGTCTCTCCTAAAGCTGTTTTTATCTTTTTAGATCCATAGCCGTTACGGGTATTGCTATTATCGGACTGCTGATGCTTCTCATAGTCTAAATGAGCGTCAAGTTCTCCTTCTAGCATCTTTTCAATACCTCGCTTTTGGATGGATTTTAGAAAGGAGGTTAGTTCGTCCCCTGTTTTGAACTGTTTTAAAAAATCGTCGTTTAGAAAATCTTCTTTCTTCATAAGTGTGTAAATTTTAAAATTAAACAAAAAAATATCGAGGGTTGCAACCCTCGATATTTAATCTTTACACAGTTTATGAGATACTGCCTTTTTTGATCTCCTCCCAAATTAAGAACCAGTTAAAAGTAGAGGATCCGAGCTATTTTTATTCATTTCGATGTATTCATTGGGAGGGATATCTCCCAAGGAACTGTGAGGTCTAAAGTTGTTATATTCTTCTCTCCACATATCTAGTTTTTCTTGCGCATCTTCCATTGACAGAAACCAATTTACGTTTAAACATTCATCCCTAAAAGAACCATTGAAACTCTCTATAAAGGGATTATCTGTAGGTTTTCCTGGTCTTGAGAAGTCTAGTTCTATCTGGTTTTCATAGGCCCATTTATCCAAAACTTTACTAATAAATTCACTTCCATTATCTACTTTGATACGCTTTGGAAGAGTGCAATTCTCCGAACTAACCTTTTCCATAACATTTACAACATCACTTCCTTTTAATGACTGTCCTGCTTCAATAGCAAGGCATTTTCTACTATAATTATCCACTACAGTTAAAGCCCTAAAGCGACTCCCATTATATAGCTGATCACTGACAAAATCCATACTCCAGCATTCATGTAAACTAGAAGAATTACCATCTGATGGTTGTCTGTGTAAGGCTGAACGATTCCTTTTAGGACGTTTGCTTCTCAAATTAAGCCCCTCTTCACAGTAAATTCTATAAACACGCTTGTGATTATCCATAAAGCCTTCTCTTCTTAGTAGGATATAAACCCTCCAAAAGCCATAACGAACGCGGGTTGATGCAATTTCTTTGATCCGCATACGCAATAAAGTATCATCTCTTTTATTTGGCTTATAATAATAAACACTTTTGTGCAAAAGAACCAGCTTCACGCAACGGTTAACAGAGATATTATATTCCATTCGTATTCCACGGACCATCTCCCGCTTTCGAGATGGCCTTAAAACTTTTTTTTAAGAACGTCCTGGAGAATTTGCTTATCAAGACTAAGATCTGCTACCAGTTTCTTTAATTGAAAATTCTCCTCTTCTAAGTTCTTGAGTCTGCGCAATTCGGAAACACCTAATCCTCCATATTTCTTCTTCCAATTGTAAAAGGTAGCTTCACTTATTCCCATCTTTCGACAAACCTCAGATACACGCGTACCTGTTTCGGCCTGCTTGATAGCAAATACGATTTGACTCTCCGTGAATTTTGATCGTTTCATATGCAAATAATTGTTTAAAGTTACACATTTATTTGCTCGGTTTTCTCTAGTTTTAAATTGTCCGGTTTAACGGGAGGAGGTCAAAAAGGAGAGGTTGAAGCTAAATATAAAAATGTTTTAGAGAATTCAAGTATTACTACCGTTGTAGTAGTAGGTAATGCAAAGGTGGGAGCAGAGACTGTTTCTGCAAAAAACTTTTGAGATTTAGAGAAAATAATTAAAGGTGATAATGCTGTTTCAAGTAGAGATAATCATGGTGTGCCAATAGATTACACAGTTAGATATTTATAATATAATAAACTCGCTAAAATGGGTAAATGTCAGTGGTCATTATTATGAAAGTTGTTGGTAATCGTATCGATATTGTGGTTCTGCCGAGATTAGATTATGTGTTTAGATACTGAAAGCAATGAATGAAGCAACCAGCACCTAAAGTTGTAGATTCAACAACTTGGTGTTGGTTGTGGTTAATTGAAACCAGAATGTATTGCCTACTATTGAAGTTCTTCCAATTCGGAAGATATTGCATCTACAACTTTTTGAGCTGTATCTAATTCATCTTTGTGTACATAAACTTGTTTAAAGATAGAGTTCGATGATCCAAAAATAGGAAGTAATCCAGAATCTGTTTGATCTTTCAAAACAGGAATAATATCCAGCTTTTCTAACTCAGAAACCATACGCTGTACAACAATTAATTCGCCAGTATAAATTTTTACATAATTTGAATTTGTCATGACAATACCTTTTTAAGGTTCATCTTAAATATACGAAATTTTTAGGTACAAAAAAACCAGCAATAAGCTGGCTTTTTTATTTTATAACTACCTTGTTTACCTTAATTCTGCACCCAATTGGTTTTCAAAATTAGTTTGTAGTTTCTTCATTATTTTATCTATTTGCTTGTCGTTAAGTGTTTTATTTTCATCACGTAGTGTAAAACTTACGGCATAACTTTTTTTTCCCGTAGGCAAATTTTTCCCTTGATAAACATCAAACAAGTTCACGTCTTTTAGTAAGTGTTTTTCACTTTGAATGGCTATCTGATAAATAGAACTGAAGGTTACATTTTCATCTAAAAGTAAGGCAAAATCTCGCCTAACCTCAGGGTATTTTGGTATTGGGCTAAATTTAATACTGTTATGCTTTATAATTTCCAATATGTTATCCCAATTAAAATCAGCGAAAATGACTTCTTGCGAAATGTCAAAATGTTTTAAAACGGTTTTTGTTATTAAACCAAAATCAATCAATTTAGTTTTACCAAGACTAACGGTTACCCCTTCAGCAAACAAATCATCTTTTACCGGAGTTTCTTTTGCGTTTGAAATTCCTAGTCTATCTAAAATGGAAGTAATCAATCCTTTCATTAAAAAGAAATCAGATTTTACGCTTTTTTCTATCCAATTTTCAGAAGCCTGATTGCCCGTAATAAATAGTGATAAATGCTTAAATTCTTCACGATTATCTCCAAAAGTATGGTAAGTTTTTCCGAATTCAAAGAATTTTAAATCGGATCGTTTTCTATTGATGTTGAAAGCGATAGATTCTAATCCTGAGAATAGTAATGACTGCCTTAAAACAGATAAATCGTTACTCAACGGATTAAGCATGGTTACGTTATGCTCTTCTTTCAGTTGCTCACTTAAACTAACATAGCCTGGTGTGGTTAATGAATTAGAAAGAATTTCAAAGAATCCTTGGGCCGCCAATTGGTTTCCTATAATATTTTGAATTTTATAATCTTCAAAACGAGACATAGTGGCTATTGAAGCATTTAACTTTTTGGTTGTATTTACATTGTTGTAACCGTAAACTCTTAAAATTTCTTCAATAATATCTGCTTCACGTTGCACATCATTTCTATAAGCTGGTACCGTTAATCCTAACCCTGCTTCCGTAACGTTATTAACTTTAATCTCTAAAGACGATAATATTTTTTTTATGGTCTCTTTAGGAATTTCTTCACCAATTAAACGCTTGGCATTTTCAAAACTTAATCTAACCTCGAAATCTTTAATCTTTTTCGGGTAAACATCAATAATATCGCTGGTTATTTCTCCTCCTGCAATTTCCTGAATAAGTAAGGCAGCTCTTTTTAAAGCGTACTCGGTAATATTAGGATCTATACCGCGTTCAAACCTAAAAGAAGCATCTGTATTTAAACCGTGACGTTTTGCCGTTTTTCTGATGCTTATAGGGTTAAAATAAGCGCTTTCTAAAAAGATACTTGTGGTATTTTCGGTAACCCCTGAAAATTCACCGCCAAAAACTCCAGCAATACACATTGGTTTTTCGGCATCACATATCATCAGATCGTCTTCATGAAGAGTTCTTTCAATCCCGTCAAGGGTAACAAATTTTGTTCCAGCCTCAAGTGTTTTTACTTCAATTTTATTTCCTGCTATTTTCACAGCATCAAAAGCGTGTAACGGTTGCCCTAAATCATGAAGCACATAATTAGTGGCATCAACAATATTGTTTATAGGACTTAACCCAATAGCTTTCAGTCTATTTTGAAGCCAAGCAGGCGATTCTTTTACTTTAATTCCAGATATGGTTACACCGCAATAACGTGGGGCTAAAGTTTTGTCCTTAACATCAACATCCATTTTCAGCATACGATTATCTACATGAAACGCACTTACTGATGGTGTAATGAGTTCTAAATTGATATCTTTTTGCATCAAGCCTGCTTTTAGGTCTCTCGCTGTACCTAAATGACTCATGGCGTCTGCTCTGTTTGGTGTTAGTCCTATTTCAAAAACTTGATCATTTTCAATATCAAAAATTTCAGCCGCGGGGGTTCCTACTTGTATATTTTCATCAAGAACCATAATGCCATCATGAGATTTGCCTAATCCTAATTCATCTTCAGCACAAATCATTCCGTGGCTTACTTCACCTCTTATTTTTCCTGTTTTGATTGTCCAAGATTCCCCTGCTTCTGTATAAAGCATAGTGCCAATAGTTGCTACAGGTACTTTTTGACCAGCCGCAACATTGGGTGCGCCACAAACAATCTGCAAAGGATCATTGTCACCTATATTGACCGTGGTTACTTTTAATTTGTCTGCATTAGGATGTTTTACACAGGTAAGTACTTCCCCTACAATAACACCTTCTAAACCACCTTTTACAGATTGATAGGCTTCTAATCCTTCAACTTCCAGACCTAAATCTGTAAGGAGTTCACTTGTTTGTTCGGGTGTCCAATCTGTCTTTAAAAATTGTTTGAGCCAGTTATAAGAAATCTTCATAAATTGTAGTACTAATTTAAGGCTGCAAAGATAGAATATTGCACCAACCATTCAAACAATGTATTCCAAATTGTGACCTAAAAAGAAGTATTTGTTATTAATTTTAGTATTTGAATGCGGCTATGAAACGCGAACCTAAATTGAGTTCGACTTTAAACTGCAATTATCAGATTGTTTTGAACCGAATTTTACAATTCTTCTAATACTATATTGTAATCATATTGTAAATCTTCGTGAAGGTTATGAAGTATTTTCTTTGCCAATTGAAGTTGTCTGTGATACGCGTTTTGTAATTGGGTAGAGTTAGAAATACTCGGATTGAAATGTTTTAACTTCAAGCAAAAGTAGAGTAGGAGTTCAACTTCAGTTTCCTTTTTTTGAGAATATCGAATGTATTTTTTTACGTTTTTTAAAATCTTTCTGACGCTCTTACGAATAAAATAAAAACTGGAGGTATTAATCATTTGAAATTCATCATCCATGTAACTTTTTATCGTTTGAATGTAGCCATCTTCGTTATAAGATTCAAAAAGTAAATAGGTGAGGAGTTCTTTGTTTTCTTTTTTAAAGCGTGATAGTGTTAAGCAAAGATCTTGGAGCTCTTGATTTGAAAGCTGTTTTAATTCTTTTTTAATGTCTCTAATACCTACAGCTTTCATGTTATTTTAAAATGCTTAATGCTCTTTTTAAAGAAAAGGTATCATCTTAATTTGGGATAATTTCTTGGGTTTACTTCGTGCATAACTTCATAAACAGCTTCAAAAATATCCTCAGCCGATGGTTTAGAGAAATAATCACCATCATTGCCATAGGCAGGTCTATGAGGTTTCGCTGTTAGTGTTTTTGGTGCACTATCAAGATATTGAAACGCCTTTTGCTTATTAATTATTTCATCAAGTATGTATGCCGAAGCTCCACCAGGAACATCTTCATCAATAATCATGACTCTATTTGTTTTAGCAATACTTTTTACAATATCATGATTTAGATCAAAAGGGATAAGTGATTGTACATCAATAATTTCAGCATTAATACCTACAGCCTGTAATTCTTTGGCAGTATGCTCAACAATTCTTAAGGTAGAACCGTAAGAGACTAAAGTTATATCTTGCCCTGTTTTTATCGTTTCAACAACCCCTATTGGCGTTTTTATAGCATTTAAATTATTAGGCATTTTTTCCTTTAAGCGGTAACCATTTAAACACTCAACTACAATTGCAGGATCGTCACCTAAAAGTAATGTGTTATAAAATCCAGCGGCTTTGGTCATATTTCTAGGCACTAAAAGGTTAACACCTCTTACCAAATTTAGAATGCCTCCCATTTGTGATCCAGAGTGCCATATACCCTCTAAACGGTGGCCTCGCGTTCTTATAATAAGCGGTGCTTTTTGTTTTCCTTTTGTTCTGTAGTGGGTGGTAGCCAAATCATCACTAATAATTTGAATCGCATAAAGGATATAGTCTAAGTATTGAATTTCAGCAATAGGTCTTAAACCTCTTAAGGCTAAGCCAATACCTTGCCCAACAATAGTAGCTTCTCGTATTCCGGCATCTGCAATACGTAATTCACCATATTTGGCCTGTAAGCCTTCTAATCCTTGATTAACATCACCAATATTACCTGTATCTTCACCAAATACTAGAGCCTCCGGATGACTAGCAAAAAGGGCATCAAAGTTGTCTCTTAATATAATCCTTCCATCAACTAAAGCGGCCCCATCATCATATGTAGGTTTAATCTCTTTAATACGCGTATTAGAACGTTGTGTTTGAGAATATAAGTGAGAACTAAACTTGGGCTGTACGTTTTCAAAAATGCCATTTATCCATTGACCTAATGTTTGATGACCAACAAATGTTTCGCCTACTATATATCTCAAAGCACGTCTAGCACTTGATAAAATATCCTTTCTTGTAGGTTCTCCAATTTCAGAAAGATTTTCTTGAATTTTATTAATAAAAACACGATTGCTACTTAGCGGTGCGATTTGTTTTAAAATAGATATGAGTTCAGTTTGTTCTTTTTTTATAGGTTTTAAGAAGGTGTTCCATGCTGTGTTTTTGGCCTGTCTAACCTCTCTTTTAGCGGCACGCTCAAGTTCTATTAGTGCCTCATTTGTTGCAATACCATTTTCAATTATCCATTCTCTGAAACGCGTATTACAATCATGATTTGTTTCCCATTCTAGGCGTTCTGCGCTTTTATAACGTTCATGAGAACCCGAGGTAGAATGCCCTTGAGGTTGTGTTAATTCAGAAACATGAATAAGAACAGGTACATGTTCTTCTTTAGCTATAGCTCCAGCTTCTTGGTAGGTTTCAATTAAATTAGCATAATCCCAACCTTTTACTCTTAAAATTTCATACCCTTTGTTATTTTGGTCTCTTTGAAAACCTGATAATATTTCAGATATATTTTCTTTTGTTGTTTGGTGTTTGGCATGAACAGATATACCATATTCATCATCCCAGATACTAATTACCATAGGAACTTGTAATACCCCAGCAGCATTAATAGTTTCAAAAAACAAGCCCTCACTTGTACTGGCGTTACCTATGGTACCCCAAGCTACTTCATCACCGTTATTAGAGAAATTAGTTGCATTTATTTCTTTTACTTCTCTAAAGATTTTAGAAGCCTGCGCCAGTCCCAATAATCTGGGCATTTGGCCAGCCGTTGGAGAAATGTCTGCACTTGAGTTATATTGTTTTGTGAGATTCTTCCAAGTACCATCATCGTTTAAACTATGCGTTACAAAATGACCTCCCATTTGCCTCCCTGCAGACATGGGTTCTAATTCTATGTTGGTGTTGGCATAAAGTCCAGCAAAGAACTGCTCTGCGGTGAGTTCATTAATAGCCATCATAAAGGTTTGATCTCTGTAATATCCAGAGCGCCAATCGCCTTTTTTAAAGGCTTTAGCCATTGCTAATTGTGGTACTTCTTTACCGTCTCCAAAAATTCCGAATTTAGCTTTTCCAGTAAGCACTTCTCGTCTTCCTAATAAGCTACATTCACGACTAATTAAGGCTATTTTGTAATCGTTTAAAACTTCGGCCTTAAAATCTTCAAAAGATATGTTACTTTTCAAATTGGATAGGGTTTGCATAGAGTAATGCTTTTAGCTTTTGCAAAAGTAGGTAATGTTTGTCTTTTTTGCAATTATATTTTTGTGTAAATAATTACGAATACAATAAAATTAAGCGGTAAAACTCTGTTTTGTTGTGAAAAATATATTCAAAACCTTATTTTTGTAAAAATTATTTAAAACCAGCGTCGTCTAAATAAGCCTAAGAGCGATTTGGGATCTGCAGTGAAAATGAATCGAATATTTTGAGCATACCTGGGCTGGGTAATCTCCCAACCTTTATTGGAATAAATAGGAAAGTATAGCTCAAAATAATCTGTTACCAAGTTAATTCTAATACCAGAATCATAAACAAATTTGGGTGTCGATAATTTGTTTTTTACAAAGCCAACATCACCATATAATAAAATATACCTCCAAATAGTTGTACTGGCGTTAAGGGTGGTGATCCATTGGTTAGCAAAATGAGGTTCTAATTTTGATTTAAACCCTCCTTCCGTTGGAATATACTGTTGGCTGAATATACCTGAGGACTCCGATCTGCCTAAATAATTGTAATCAAACAGATAATCGGTTGGTCTATCTAGAGCAAAGCTGAAAAAGTCTGAATTGATATCTGTTTTGTTATTCAAAAAAGCTCCAGTAAATACCCGAAGATTAAGTTGCCTGTTATTTTCAAACAAATGCCTATACTCATAATTTAAGGATAGTTTACTAAAATCATTAGCTTGCTGAAAATCTACATACCATCTGTTGTAGGTTATCAAGTTGTCGTTTGAGTGAATATATCGTGCATTAAAAACAGAATAGTTGGGTGTTGTAGTTGTTAAAATATTGTTTTCGTCTTTATCTCTATGGATGTCAACAAACCTAAATAATAACATTTTATTTTTGTTAGACCTTAAGTCATTATTTTCTCTGAACCTGAATGTGATGGAAGGGGTTAATTTTCTAACAAATAAATCTTGGGCGAAGGAGGTGTAGCTACCTGATACGCCATATCTTATTTGGTATAGGTTTCTGTCATTTAGATAATGGGTATTAGAAACAGAAGCCGCACCAGTTAATGATTTTGAACCAAATGCATATTGAGGAGATATCTGATAATTAAAGCGTTTTCTAAGTATAGTTTTGTTGTAAGCTTTTACACCTAAAGTTATGCCATCATAAATGTTATTAAACTCTATAAGTGGCATAAAAAAGACTTGGTTGTAATTAGGGTCTTCAATATCTTTAAATAATCTAAATTGAAATGGTTTGTTGTTAAAGAAAAATCCCTTTAACGATTTCCAATTATCTCTTAAATTAAATTCGGGAATGTTATTTTCATAGTTTAGTACGAGCTTATTAATGCTGTCTTTAGCTATTGTTATGGTTTTGTAATCTGTTATGTTTTGTATCCAATGTTTTGAAATAATACTATCGTTATTTAACCCGTATAACGAAATAGGCATTTTGTTGTCTCTCTTGTTTTTTACAGTAATGGTTATAGAGTCTTCTGTTGTAATTACCTTTTTAATTTTGAAATCAATTTTTTTTCGTGTGGCAATATAGTCTTCAAAAAACCAATCGATATTTTTATTGGTTAATGACTTAATGTAAGTTTCAAACGCTGCAGTTGATGTTTCTTGCAGTTTGTTCTCTTTTACAAAGTTTTCAAGTGCATTTTCAACGACATCATGATTTACAAAATCATCTAAATATTTTAAACCCACACCAGCCTTGTATTTGTTGGCAATATTTTTATTAAATTTTAATAAAGAGTCTTTGGCCTTTGTTAATTCTTGATCTCTATTTGTTCTTGCCATAAGCATAAAAGCTAGGACATATTTGTCGTTAAAGTTCATGTCGGCAGCATGAAAAGATCTAACCCCCCAAAGATCGGCAATAGTCCCCAAGAATTTCATGTTTGGGTAATGCGTGTCTACATACTTCATGGCATAATAAATCTGTATACCATCTAATAGCCATTGTTCTTTTCTGGGGTTGATGAGTAATGTGTTTTCTAAGTAATTATGTAGGGCTATTTTTAGCAACTTTAGCTCATATTGAAAATGATTAGGATACGGTTTTATAAATTTTGGTAAAAAATTTAATCCGTAAATAGGGTCCTTTACATAGTCAATTTGAGTGAGCAATAATTTTTCATGCGGATAGGGACCAAAATGTTTGGATATAAAATTTGTTATTTTTTCAGTAATTAAAACCTTATCTAAAACTTCTAAACCACCATCATCAATGTTTGATATAAAAGAAATATCTTCAGACTGAATGGTGTTAAAATCTGATTTTTTACTCAAAAACAGCTTGTTAGAGTTTCTGTTTTCACCATTTAGTTTAATAGTTTGAGTTTTAAAACCAGATGTTGTGGTTTGTATATTCAAATCAGAAGTGAGTTTGTAATTTTTAGGAATTTCAACTTCAAGAGAAATATCAGACTTAGGAATAATCATATCATCTAAATCTTTATTGCTGTAATATAGCCAATCGCCGTTATACTCAGCAGGTGTTATATACCAGTACCTTAAATTGACATTACCATCACTGGTAATGCCGTAATATGTAAATTTATCATTAGGAATTTGTACAATATATTCAAGATTTAAAGTGTATGAATGTCCTGGATTTACAGCCGTATTTAGTTGAACTTCAATAATGTCTATTTGGTCTTTTACTCTTTGAAAGACAACATCTTTACCATTTTCTTTCAATGAGGTAACTACCGTAAAGCCTCTATCTTCATTTTTTGCGAGGTGAAAATCATTTCTGTATTCATCAGCCATTCTTATAGCAAGAGGGGTTGATTTAGTGGCGTAACTATTGGCCCAGTCATTCAAGTAAATTACTTTTAAAGTATCTGATGATACATTAAAATATTGTATAGTTTGTGAAATTTTGATTTGCTTTTTATTAATATCAAAAGCAGCCTTTACAGCAATATTATTTTGACTGAAGGAAGAGAAGCAAACGCAGTATAAAATGGCACAATAAAATAGACGCAAATTCAATATTATAATAGCGTTAAAAGGTTATAGTCATAAAGGCGATGCAATATAATAAATATACTACCAAACCCTTAACTAATAAGCAATGATTATAGGCGTAATTAGTACTATACTTATCCAATTTAATACGTTGTAATGACTAAAAATTAGGAGATAAATTTGATTTTTTATAGAATTCATCAAGAATAGTGATTACTTCATGTTCTCTATCCACCAAATGAATTAAGTCTAAATCTTTAGGACTTATGTTTGAGAATCTGTCTAAAAGTGTGGTTTTAATCCAGTCTATCAGACCTCGCCAAAAATCTGTTCCTACCAGAATGATAGGAAACTTACCTATTTTATGAGTTTGAATAAGGGTAATGGCTTCAAATAATTCATCAAGTGTACCAAAGCCTCCTGGCATAACAACAAAGCCTTGTGAATATTTTACAAACATCACTTTGCGTACAAAGAAGTAATCAAAGTCTAAGTTTTTATCAGCATCAATATAAGGGTTGTCATGTTGTTCAAATGGCAATTCAATGTTGAGTCCAACCGAAGTACCTCCGCCTAAATGAGCGCCTTTATTACCAGCTTCCATAATTCCTGGTCCTCCGCCAGTTATCACGCCATATCCAGCTTCAACAATAGCTTTTGCTACAGACTCGGCCAACTTATAGTATTTGTCTTCAGGTTTTGTTCTGGCCGAACCAAAAATAGATACACAAGGTCCTATTTTGCTCATTTTTTCAAAGCCATTAACAAATTCGCCCATGATTTTAAAAATAGCCCATGAGTCATTTGTTTTTATTTCATTCCAGCCTTTGTGTCGTAATTCTTTCATCATAGTTTTAAGTCTTTAATCAATGAAACTTACATTTGTTTTGTTTGCAAAATAAGATTTAAAAATAAGATACTCCAATATTCTACTTAGGATTATTAGTTTTATTTTTTAATAAAAAAGGGAAAGGTGAATCTGTTAAGTACATGCACCTTTCCTTATTTATGGAACTGATTGAATGTAGTAATTTTACAGCGGTCTTTTACCGCTTATAATGTTATAAAGACCATGATAATTGCTATAACTAATAAAATATGTATTAAGCTACTTGCGCCAATGTTAGGAACTATGCCTACAAGACCAAGGAGTTATGTTATTATACATATAACGGCTACTATCCAAAGTAAACTTTTCATATTTTTTTAGGTTTATATAAAAATGTACGAAATAGTACTCCGATTAAATGATATGATCAAGTACCAAGTATGAGCTAGACTGTTATTAATTCCTTTTTAAGAAATTTGGCGGTATAGCTTTTGTTATGTTTTACTACCTCTTCAGGAGGGCCTTCAACAATAATTTGTCCGCCACCTTTTCCGCCTTCATAACCAATATCAATAATATGATCTACCGTTTTAATGACATCTAAATTATGTTCAATAATTAACACAGTGTTTCCTTTATTTACAAGTTTGTTTAACACAAGCATTAAAACCCTTATATCTTCAAAGTGGAGCCCTGTTGTAGGTTCGTCTAAGATATAAAACGTGTTTCCAGTATCTCGTTTTGATAGTTCTGTAGCTAGTTTTATGCGTTGGGCTTCACCACCCGAAAGCGTGGTACTTTGCTGCCCTAGGGTGATATAGCCCAGCCCAACATCTTTTATGGTTTTTAGTTTTTTATGTATTTTAGGAATATGCTCAAAGAAATTTACCCCTTCATTAATGGTCATGTTTAAAACATCACTAATAGATTTTCCTTTGTAACGAATTTCAAGGGTTTCTCGGTTAAACCGCTTACCTTGGCAAGTTTCACATTCTACATAAACATCTGGAAGAAAGTTCATTTCAATCACCTTTAATCCGCCACCTTGACAGGTTTCACAGCGCCCACCTTTTACATTAAAGCTAAACCTTCCAGGCTTATAACCACGAATCATAGCTTCTGGAATTTTTGCAAATAAACTTCTTATTTCACTAAAAACACCCGTATAAGTAGCGGGATTGCTTCTGGGAGTTCGCCCTATGGGTGATTGATTAATGTCAATCACTTTGTCAATATGTTCTAAACCATTTATGCTTTTGTATGGCATTGGTTTTTTCACACCATTAAAGTAATGAGCATTTAAAATAGGGTAGAGCGTTTCATTAATAAGAGTAGATTTACCACTTCCAGAAACCCCTGTAACCCCAATCATTTTACCAAGTGGAAATTTTACCGATACATTTTTAAGATTATTACCCGTGCAACCTCTCAAGTCTAAAAAATGACCGTTACCACTTCTTCGTGTTTTAGGAATTTCTATTTCCTTGCTCCCGTTTAAATAATCAGCGGTTAAGGTATTTTGTGATTTTAGTTCGTTGGGGTTTCCAATGCTAATAATTTCACCACCATGTTTACCCGCCCTAGGACCAATATCAATAACATAATCGGCACGTTCTATCATGTCTTTATCATGCTCTACCACAATCACCGAATTTCCAATATCTCTTAAAGAAACGAGAGAATTTATGAGTTTTTCATTGTCGCGTTGATGTAAACCAATACTGGGTTCATCTAGAATATATAGAACACCAACAAGCTGAGATCCTATTTGTGTAGCTAACCTAATGCGTTGCGCCTCACCACCAGATAATGATTTTGAACTTCGGTTAAGGCTTAAATAATTTAAACCAACATCTAATAAAAATTGAAGTCGTGATTTAATTTCTTTGAGTATTTCTTCAGCTATTTTAAACTGTTTTTCAGAAAGGTGTTTATGAAGATCCGCAAACCATAGAGATAAATCAACAATATCTAAGTTTGCTAATTCGGCAATATTTTTATTGTTTATTTTAAAGTAAAGAGATTCCTTTTTGAGTCTTGAGCCTTTACAATCAGGGCACGTAACCTTGTCCATAAAATCTTTTGCCCAGCGTTTTAGTGAAGTTGATTCAGCCGTTTTATATTGATTTTCTATAAAGTTAGCTACCCCTTCAAAATCAATCTTATAATCTCTAGTAACTCCTAAAGTTTTACTTTCAACAGAAAATTTGTCATGACCTCCATAAAGAATCATGTGTTTGGCTTCCTTAGGAATACTTTTATAAGCATCAGTAAGTTTAAAGTTAAATCGTGTCGCAATAGTTTCAAACTGTTTAAAGATCCAGCTATTTTTTTCAGGGCCATGAGGCGCTAGTGCCCCATTTTTTATAGACAACGAATCATCTGGAATAATTTTGTTTTCATTAACCTGATACAAGGTTCCTATGCCATTACACGTATGGCAAGCTCCTTTGGGAGAATTAAAAGAAAAATTATTAGGCTCAGGATTTGGATATGAAATACCTGAAGACGGACACATTAAATTTCTACTAAAATAACGCGTTTCACCATTATCTTGATTAATAACCAATAAAACGTCTTCGCCATGATACATGGCTGTATTAATCGTTTCTGTGAGTCGTTTATCATTATCAATAGTGTCATTAACCACTAATCTATCAATAACAATTTCAATATCGTGGGTTTTATAGCGATCAAGTTTCATGCCTTTCGCAATATCCCGAATTTCACCGTCTGTTCTTACTTTTACAAACCCTTGTTTTGCAATGTGTTCAAATAATTCTCTGTAATGTCCTTTTCTTGATCGAATTACTGGTGCTAAAATATTGATGCGCTGACCTTCAAAATCTTTAAGTATAAGTGCTTTAATTTGTTCATCACTATAACTAACCATTTTGTCACCTGTGTTATAGCTGTAAGCGTCACTAGCTCTGGCAAAGAGTAAACGCATAAAATCATAAATCTCTGTAATGGTTCCAACGGTTGATCGTGGCGATTTACTCGTTGTTTTTTGCTCAATGGCAATTACAGGGGAAAGCCCATCAATTTTATCAACATCAGGGCGTTCTAAGCCTCCTAAAAATTGACGTGCATAGGCGGAAAAAGTTTCAATATACCGTCTTTGACCTTCAGCGTAAATAGTATCAAATGCTAATGATGATTTGCCACTTCCAGAAAGTCCTGTAATAACTACAAGTTTTTCCCTTGGAATGGATACATCAATATTTTTTAGGTTGTGAACTCTCGCTCCTCTTACTTCAATACGTTCTTCAAATTTACTCATAGCAATAGTAAACCTTTGTTAGGTAAACAAGACTGCGAAGATACAATTTTTAGATGTTAAATTCTTGTGAAGATTAGCGTTAGATTTGTTATTATTGTAAGTAGAAATGCTAGCTAACAACTTAAAACTAAAGAGATGAAATTATTAGGTATAGGTTCAAGAATTAATCATTCAGAATATGGAAAAGGTGTTGTAACTAATGTAACTTCACAACATTATTGGGTAACATTTATTGAAAATGGTTTAGAAACGATTGACTTAGATAGTGAATTTGAAGTTATTGAAGCAACGCAAGATGATGTTGATACTATTAGTTTTTTTGAAGTAGAACAGAGTTTAGTGAATATATTAAAAAAATGGAGTGATGTGAGCGAAGTTGTTCCTATTGCCGATAAGTATAAAGGTGGAACACTTATTTTACAACCAGCTGAGAATAATTTGAAACCTTATGAATTGCCTATAGATAAATTTTTTCATAAGATCATCATGGTAAGAGATCGACTAAGAGTTATGGAACAACGTATTAATTCGAGTGATTTAGATGAGCAAGGAAAAATTGACTTGCAACAATATATTACTAGAATTTATGGAAGCTTAACAAGTTTCAATGTCTTGTTTAAATCAAAAAGTCATCACTTTGTAGGGCAGCGCAGTAAGTAGTATTAATTGCTAGATGTTTTTATATGTGTTATTTCCAATCCTAAAAACAAGAATTTATGAAAGGTTGGGAGCATAGCTCCTGTATTGGTGGTTATCCAATTATCCCATGAGGCTTCCAAACCATCAATAGGAAGAATGGAAGTCCACATTTTAAAAGCATAGGGTTTGTCGTTGTCATCCAATAACCAAAGGTAAGAATCCCCTGGGGTAGTTCCTCCAGATGAATAGGTAACTAATAAAGCATCCTTATTTGCAATTTTTACCAGTTTACGTTCTGTGCCTTTATCAAAAACCTTGTATGGCGCTACAAGCCAAAAGGAGTCGTTATTAAAATACCTTAAAGCCTTTTTTATTAAATCATGACTAATATCACTTTCATTTCTAAATCCATGAATAAAAACGGTACTCTTTGTAGGGTTAGCTAAATTAAGGTCTACGCGGTAGGATTTCCAAAGTACTTCACAGGTGTTTTTTGATTTATTCCAAATGTAATGCCTTCGGTTTTTAAAGGTCCACTCAATCATGTCTGTGTTTTTGTAAGCCTCATAATTTAGGGCATTCAGCATATTGTACGCTAAGGTGTCTGCTTGGTTTCCTGATGTACCCTCTGG
Organism: Allotamlana fucoidanivorans; assembly: GCF_045788535.1. Classification (GTDB taxonomy): domain Bacteria; phylum Bacteroidota; class Bacteroidia; order Flavobacteriales; family Flavobacteriaceae; genus Allotamlana; species Allotamlana fucoidanivorans. Next base: position 3,000,510 of record NZ_CP074074.1, read on the forward strand.
CAAATTTTCATGGTATTTAAAATAGAAAAAAGCAAAAAATAATAGGCTAGGTAATGTTAAAAATACCAATCCTCCTAAAATTATTTTAAGTACTTTTTTCATACAAGATAGATTAATTGGCGCTGTTATAAATTCTTGCTAATTTATTGAATATGCTTTTCATTTGGAAAGTTTCTATATAAAAAACGATGGGCGTATTATCTTCTCGATAATCCGTTCAACCTATATGCACTTGGTCTTTTAAAATAATCATCCTGACGAACTCCTAAAGTTTAACAAGTTTTATTTAACTCTATATAATTGTAGTTTATCTTCTACAACAGTTAATGAATATTAGGATTAAGGTGCGCTTAGTTCTTCAAGTTTTGTTTTTGAAAAGGTTATAAGTTCAGCAAAGAAATCAGAAAATTCATGTTCAAAATCTTCATAAAATTCTTGTAATTCAACCACTGCTTCATTCATACCAGATCTGTTTTTTGTTCTTCTGTTCATGCCATCTAAAACTCTTGAAATACCTTCAATAGATGCATAACTTAAAAGCCAATTTTCAGATAACATGTAAGGTATCATTTTTTGAATCCGAGCAGGAAGCATATCATAGTGATCTTCAAGAGCATCATAAAACGATTCTACAAATGTTTTTAGGGGCGTGTTTGAATATAGACTCCAGTTTTTCGCTAAAAAGTGATCATACAGAATATCAACAATAACCCCAGAATAATGCCCGTATTTTTTATGTAATCGTTTAGTGCTGATTCTTACCGTTTTATGCGCATCGGTAAAGGTGTCAATATATCTATGCAATAAGATACCTATTTGAATAGCTTCAGGGTATTTTTTATAATCTTTACCTTTTATACCATCTGCAATAAAATTGCCTATGACGACTAACTCATTGTCCCCAGATAAATAAATATGTGCTAAATAGTTCATTTGTGAAATTTACAAAATACCTTGGTAAGAAATACGAATTTGAAATACTATATTTGTTCGAAAAACTAACTTAGTATTATGACATTAATTAAATCAATATCAGGTATAAGAGGTACCATTGGAGGCGCTGTGGGTGAAAATTTAACTCCTATTGATGCGGTAAAATTTGCTTCGGCCTATGGTGTTTGGCTTAAACAACAGCGCCATAAAGAACAGTATAAAGTGGTGGTTGGGCGTGATGCTCGTCTATCAGGTAAAATGATTCAAAACCTTGTAATGAATACCTTAGTTGGGTTAGGGATTGATGTTGTTGATGTAGGGTTATCTACCACACCTACCGTAGAAATAGCTGTGCCAATGGAACATGCAGATGGTGGTATTATTTTAACAGCTAGCCATAATCCAAAACAATGGAATGCCTTAAAGTTGTTAAATAAAGACGGTGAGTTTTTAGATGCGGATGAAGGAGCAAAAATCCTTGAAATTGCCGAGAGTGATACTATGAGTTTCGCAGATGTAGATAATTTAGGCAACATTACAAAGAATAAGGCCTATATAGACCTTCATATTATTGAGGTTCTTGATTTAGATTTAGTGAACGTAAAGGCTATTGAAGAAGAACGGTTTAGAGTAGTGGTTGATGGGGTGAATTCAACAGGAGGTATAGCTATACCTTTACTTTTGGAACGTTTAGGGGTTGATGTGATAAAAATCCACTGTAATCCTAATGGAGAATTTCCACATAACCCAGAGCCTTTGAAGGAACATTTAACCGATTTATCTGAAGCGGTTAAAGAACATAAAGCTGATTTTGGAATTGTGGTAGATCCTGATGTTGATCGTTTAGCTTTTATGGATGAAAATGGAGACATGTTTGGAGAGGAATATACTTTGGTAGCCTGCGCAGATTATGTGCTGAGCAGAACACCAGGAAATACCGTGAGTAACATGAGTTCTACACGAGCTTTAAAAGATATTACAGAAAAACACGGTGGAATCTATGAGGCTAGTGCAGTAGGAGAAGTAAATGTGGTTAAGCTCATGAAAAAAAATAAGGTTGTTATTGGGGGTGAAGGTAATGGTGGCATTATTTACCCTGCGTCTCATTACGGAAGAGATGCTTTGGTTGGGGTAGCTTTATTTTTGAGTTTATTGGCCGATAAAAAAATGAAGGTAAGTGAACTTAGAAAAAGTTATCCAAATTACTTTATGGGGAAAAAGAAAATAGAGCTTACACCAGGATTAGATGTTGATGGTATTTTGAATACCATAGAAGAACGTTATGCGAAAGAAAATTTAACAACTATTGATGGTGTCAAAATTGATTTTGCTGAGAGTTGGGTGCATTTACGTAAAAGCAATACCGAGCCCATCATTAGAATATACACTGAAGCAAAATCACAAGTTGAGGCTGATGCGCTTGGAGATAAGTTTATAGATGAAATTTTAGATATATCTCGACGGTAATTATGTTAATCCAAAGAATTACCTAATAAATACGGTAGGAATAGGGTAGTGTTTGAATATCAAAGATTTTTATTTACTAAAGAAGAATTGACTTCTTTTTAGTATAGAGAAGGTATACTCTTAAATTTATTTCTGCACAATAAGAGAATAATTGAAATGTAGGGTAATATTTGGTCATATTCTTAAAAAATTAAAGAAAAGTCTTAGATTTAGCATCGTTTAAAAAATCAGGCCATGTTAGTTAAGAAATTACTGTATCATTTTTCCCTTTCTTTTATTGCTTTAATAGCAGCTTGTCAGTCAAAAAAGAAGGCGCCTCATGAAGCAGCCAAAACTACAGATAAACCAAACATAGTACTTATTATTGCCGACGATGTTAGTTGGAATGATATTGGTGTCTATGGGCATCCTCATATTAAAACTCCAAATCTAAATAGGCTAGCACAGGATGGCATGTTGTTTACCGAAGCGTTTTTAACTACAAGTTCCTGTAGCCCAAGTAGAACAAGTATAATTTCAGGACTTTATCCTCATAATACAGATGCCGAGCAATTATCGTGGCCACTTCCCGAAGGAAAGAAAACATTTGTTCAAGCCTTAAAGGCAAATGGTTATTGGACAGGATTAGCAGGAAAGTACCATTTGGGAGATCCTGTGAGAAATGATTTTAACGCGCTTTTTGAAATGCAATGGATTGATGCACCTATTGGCTTAGATAGAAGACTTGTGGGTGATGGTAGTGGTTGTGATGAATGGGTGAAATTGCTAAAAGAACGTCCTAAGGATAAACCTTTTTTCACATGGTTAGCCTCATTTGATGCCCATAGACCTTTTTATGATGATGGAAGCTGCCCAAGTGTGCATAATGAAAATGATGTCCAATTACCACCGTACATGCCAGATACCGATTTGGTAAAGAAGGATTTTGCTCTATATTATGATGAAATAGCAAGAATGGATAGTTATATTGGTCATGTTGTAAAAGAGCTAGAAGCACAGGGTGTTGCTGAGAATACCGTTATTCTGTTTATTGCAGATAATGGAAGAGCATTTCCAAGGGATAAAACAACCTTATATGATGGTGGTATAAAAACACCTTGGATTGTAAAATGGCCTGCAAAAATTAAAGCAGGTACCGTAAATAGTAATTTGGTGAGTTCTGTTGATATTGCACCTACAATTATGAGTCTTGCTGGTTTAACCCCTTTTAAAGAATTTGAGGGGTATGACTTTTCATCCATGCTTTTAGATACGTCAAAAGAGATAAGAGATCAAATATATGCAGAAGACCATTTTCATGATTTTGAAGACTATACCAGAGCGATAAGAACAAAAGCTTATAAATACGTGAAGAACTTTTATGAAGATTTGCCTAACACTCCTTCGGCAGATATAATTCGTGGTAGAAGTTGGCAGAGCATGCTTGAAGAATACGAAGAAGGCACACTTAATGAGACGCAACTTAAATGTTTCATAAAGCCAAGAGAAAAAGAGGAGTTATTTGATATTATCAATGACCCTGATGAGCTACATAATATAGCTTCAAATGTTGAGTATGCTGAGGTTTTAGCTGATATGAGAGCTCGTTTAAAAGAAACAAGATCCCAAACTAAAGACTTTTTGCCAAAGCGAAGAACACCAGATGATTTCTTTAGAGAAACGGGCCTCCCTACCAAGTACCGTATTCGGCCTCGACCTTCAAAAGCAGAATATATGAAAGCAGCACAAGAAGGTAGAGTGCTTATGAATCCTGATTTTAAAGAAAATTAACGTTTAGCCTTGTTGGTTATTTTTTCGGTGTTTCCAACGTTTATGGGTCCAAAAGTAATATTCAGGAACCTCATAAATTTGTTTTTCTAACTGTTGAAGAAACAATTTAGTTAAATCATAGTCCTTGAATGTTCTGGAGTCTTCGGCAAGTGTTATAATTTCAGCTTCATAATGTCCCCGTTTTTTTTTAGTTACTTTTAGGTAAGCGGTAGAAAAATCTAATTTTTTAGCTAAGCGCTCGGCGCCAGTAAAGCAAGGGACATCAATTCCCATAAATTTTTGCCAATACGCATCTTTGGTGTGCCTTGGCGATTGGTCACTTAAAAACCCCGTTAATGTTCTTACACCAGCTTCTTCAAATTTATTAATAGTAGCAATGGTTTCTTTAGTACTGATTAAGGTGGTATCAAACCTAGATCTAATCGTTCTAATTAGGTTGTCAAAATATTTATTTGCTAGTTTTTTGTAAACCCCAAAGGTCTTAAAACTGATATGATTTTTTAAAACAATAGTCCATTCCCAGCTTGCATAATGTCCAAAAATCACAATAATACTTTTATTTAAACCTTCTAAACGTTTAAACTCTTCAGGATTTTTAATAACAAACCTTTTTCGTAATTGAGCTTCTGAAATAGACATGGTTTTTGCCATTTCTAAAAACATATCACATAAATGCTTGTAGAATTTTTTTCTTATGATAATAATTTCTTTTTCAGGCTTTTCAGGGAAAACCAATTTTAAATTATCCGTAACAATGTGTTTTCTGTATCCAATAATATAATAAACCAATAGGTATACGCCATCAGATATCAAGTATAGTAATCTAAAAGATAATTTAGATATTACCCATAAAATTGGATAAACAAGAATATACGCTAGAAATTGCATGAATTAATTTTAGATTTGTAGCAACAAATATAGATTAAATTCAATTTAAACATTACATACGCTATGGGCAATTTAGATTTAGTTACCATCATCATAATAGCAGCCAATGTTATAATTACCTATAAAGGGTTTGGTGATTATAGCTTTTTTGAAAAATATAAATTTAATGTTGGTGCCGTTAAGCGAGGGGAACAAATTAGGTTAATAAGTTCTGGGTTTTTACATGCCGATACACAGCACTTGTTATTTAATATGTTATCGCTTTATTTTTTTGCAGATTTAGTAATTAGACTGCTGAGCCCAGTTCAATTTCTATTGATTTATTTTGGTAGTTTACTACTAGGTAATTTATTGTCACTGTACTTTCATAAAAACGAATATCATTATAGTGCTGTTGGTGCTAGTGGTGCTGTAACTGGTATTATTTATGCGGCTATTTTACTTCAACCAGGTATGAGTTTAATGTTTTTCTTTATTCCAGTACCTATTCCTGCTTATGTATTTGGTATCGGTTACTTATTGTATTCTATGTATGGTATGAAAAAGCGTGTGGGTAATATTGGGCATGATGCCCATTTTGGAGGAGCTATTGGTGGGTATATCATAACGTTATTTTTAGCACCATGGCTTTTTGAAACCAGTTTGCCTATGATTGGTTTGTTGGCAATTCCAATAGTATTGTTGTTTGTGTTAAAGAAAATGGGGAAAATATAGATTAGTAAAGGGTGTCAAGTTTCTTTAGTTCGTTATTGGCACAGCTCTTGCCATATAGACTATGCTAATATATGTTGTTGGCTACGTAAATAGCTGATTATTAGTATTTATTTGAGTATTAGAAATCACTTAAAAAATTGTTCAGTACTGTTTTAATGACAGTTTGACCTAAATATGTCTATGAAAAAATCTAATTTTATGAGCCTTGACAGTTTGTCATTACAGGAATTTGATGAAAACTCAGAACTAATTCCATTGATGACTCCTGAAGATGAAGAGGCAATAAATAATGAAGAATTACCAGAAACACTACCTATTTTATCATTAAGAAATACAGTGTTGTTTCCAGGTGTTGTTATACCTATTACAGCGGGTAGAGACACCTCTGTTAAACTTATTAATGATGCTAATAAAGGAAGTAAAGTAATAGGGGTAGTGGCTCAAAAAGATGAGTCTGTAGAAAAACCCACGGCAAAAGATATTTATGAAACGGGGACGGTAGCTAGAATACTACGTGTTTTAAAAATGCCCGATGGCAATGTTACTGTAATTATTCAAGGTAAAAAACGGTTTAAGGTTGCTGAAGTTCTTACCGAGACGCCTTACATGAATGCTACAATTAGAGATATTCCAGAGGCTAAACCTGCATTGAATAATAAGGAGTTTTCTGCAATTATTGATTCTATAAAAGATCTTGCACTTGAGATCATAAAGGAAAATCCGAATATTCCTAGTGAGGCCTCTTTTGCTATTAAGAATATTGAAAGCAATTCATTTTTGGTGAATTTTGTGTCATCAAACATGAATCTTACCGTAAAGGAAAAGCAAGAGTTATTAGAAATAAATAACTTGAAGCAACGTGCTTTGGCTACATTGAAGTTTATGAATGTTGAATTTCAGAAACTAGAACTTAAGAATGATATTCAGTCTAAGGTTCAAATGGATATGAGCCAACAACAGCGCGAATATTTTCTGCATCAGCAAATGAAAACTATTCAGGAAGAATTGGGTGGTGTAAGTCACGATCAGGAAATTGAGGAAATGAAGATCAAAGCTAAAGATAAGCTTTGGGATGAAAAAGTGGCTAAACATTTTGAAAAGGAAATAGCTAAAATGCAACGGATGAATCCTCAGGTTGCAGAGTATTCTATTCAGCGTAATTATCTAGAGTTATTCTTAGATTTACCTTGGAATGAATTTAGTGAAGACCAATTTGATTTGAAGCGAGCTATGAAAATATTAGACCGCGATCATTTTGGTTTAGAAGATGTAAAGCGAAGAATTATTGAGTATTTAGCTGTTTTAAAGCTAAGAAACGATATGAAGTCTCCCATACTTTGTTTGTATGGACCTCCAGGTGTTGGTAAAACCTCTTTAGGAAAATCTATTGCGGAAGCTTTAGGTAGAGAATATGTGAGAATTTCGCTGGGCGGATTACGTGATGAGGCAGAAATTAGAGGTCATAGAAAAACCTATATTGGTGCTATGCCTGGGCGTATTATTCAAAGCTTAAAAAAGGCAGGAACATCAAATCCTGTGTTTGTTTTAGATGAAATTGATAAGTTGTCAAATTCGCATCAAGGCGATCCTTCTTCAGCAATGTTAGAAGTGTTAGATCCTGAACAAAACAGTGAGTTTTATGATAACTTTTTAGAAATGGGCTATGACTTATCAAAAGTTATGTTTATTGCTACTTCAAATAGTTTATCAACTATTCAGCCTGCATTATTAGATCGTATGGAAATTATTAACGTTACAGGGTATACCATTGAAGAGAAAGTTGAAATAGCTAAGCGTCATTTATTACCAAAACAATTAAAAGAGCATGGTTTATCGGCTAAAGATTTGAAAATAGGTAAAGCACAACTTGAAAAAATAGTTGAGGGCTATACACGTGAATCAGGCGTTCGTGGTTTAGAAAAACAGGTGGCTAAAATGGTGCGTTTTGCGGCTAAAAGTATAGCTATGGAAGAAGACTATAATATTAAAGTCACTAATGAAGACATTGTTGAGGTTTTAGGAGGACCTAAATTAGAGCGTGATAAATATGAAAACAATAATGTAGCTGGAGTTGTAACAGGTTTAGCATGGACCAGAGTTGGTGGTGATATCCTTTTTATTGAATCGATTTTATCAAAGGGCAAAGGCGCTATGACCATTACGGGGAATCTAGGAAAGGTTATGAAAGAGTCGGCCACCATTGCTATGGAGTATATAAAATCTAACGCTGATGCATTTGGTATTGACGCATCAGTTTTTGATAATTATAATGTACATATTCATGTTCCTGAAGGGGCTACACCTAAAGATGGACCTAGTGCAGGCGTTACTATGTTAACCTCATTGGTGTCACTATTCACTCAAAAGAAAGTCAAGAAAAGTTTAGCAATGACGGGTGAAATCACCTTAAGAGGTAAGGTGTTACCAGTGGGAGGTATTAAAGAAAAGATACTTGCTGCCAAAAGGGCTAGAATAAAAGAGATTTTACTTTGTGAAGATAACCGTAGAGATATTGAGGAAATAAAACCAGAATATTTAAAAGGCTTAACATTTCATTATGTGTCAGATATGAGTGATGTGATTAACATAGCTATTACAAATCAGAAAGTAAAAAACGCAAAAAAAATATAGCATATTAAAGCAATATTTAAACCTCGGCATATGTCGAGGTTTTTTTATGAATTAAAATAAAAGATTCATGTTATCGTTTTAAGATAGATTTATTTACTTTGCGCCTCAATATGCTAAGAATAATAGTCTCCTTTTTTTGCTGTTTAGTATCTACGTGGGCACTAGCTCAAGTGGGAGGCGAGTCTACCTATCAGTTTCTTAATTTGATTGCGTCTCCGCGTCAAGCGGCTTTAGGTGGAAAAGTATTCACCAATGTTGACTATGATGTTACGCAAGGGTTGTTTAATCCAGCCACGATTAATGAGGAAATGGATAATCAATTGGCTTTAAACTATACCAGTTATTTGGGAGGTATTGGCTATGGTACAGCATCGTATGCTTATACTGTTGATAGAAGAACACAAACATTTCATACAGGTGTTACTTATATTAATTATGGTTCTTTTGATGGTTATGATGAAGATGGGAATTCTACTGGAACGTTTACAGGAAATGAAACTGCTTTGTCTTTAGGCTATGCCTTACAAATAGGGTATTCTGATTTTTATTTTGGAACCAATGTGAAATTTATTTCATCAAACCTAGAGCAATATAGTTCTTTTGGGGTAGCGGTTGATCTTGGTTTACTATATATTGATGAAGCTATTGATTTCAATGCGGCGTTGGTGGTTAGAAATTTAGGTTCACAAATAACAACTTATGCTGATATCTATGAAAAGTTGCCTTTTGAAGTTGCTTTTGGAATGTCTCAAAAACTAGAAAATGTACCTATTCGTTGGCATATTACTTTAGAAAATTTACAGCAATGGCCTATTGCAAGACCTAATCCAGCTAGAGTAACCAGTGATTTATCTGGTAATCAAAGTTCAGAAAAGATAGGTTTTATTGGTCAGGTGATAAGGCATACTATAATTGGCGCAGAATTGTTTCCAGATAAAGGATTTAATATTCGGTTAGGTTATAATTTTAGAAGAGGTGAGGATTTAAGAATAGTTGATCAGCGCAATTTTTCAGGACTGTCGGCAGGTATTTCTATAAAAATGAATAGAATGCGTTTTAGTTATACGCATGCTAAATATACAAGTGCCGGTAATTCCAACTTTTTTGGACTGCAGATTGATTTGAGATAAGAAAGCTGAAGTTTTCTTACTCCAGCTTTCCCTATACTATGGTCTTAATAAATATTAATTGGTCATAAAAGACCAAACTTGTCCGATAGACTGTCCATCTTTATCATCTTTTGTTACAATTTTCCAATAATAGGTTGAAGCAGGGTTTAGGTTAACATTTGTAGTATTATTACTTTGATTATCACCTATTTTTTGTGTAGGCGGGTTAACGGTGTCAACATATACGTCATATGTCAATGGGTCATTATCAATATCAGTAGCTTCCCACTCTAAGGTAATTGAGTTTCCATTAATAGTTTCTCCGTCTGCAGGATTTATTGGCTGCGCAGGAAAAGGAATATGATTAGTTAAAGGTTCACCTTCTGTATAAAATCTAAATACAGATGAATATTCGCTTTCAAGGCCTTTAGTGTCCTTAACTTTTACACGCCAGAAATAAATAATACCTTTTTCTAATGAGACTGATTTAGATGATGTATTAGAATTCACAGACTGATCAATTGCCCCAAACCCAGAATCTTTTGAAATCTCTAGAATATATGAAACCTTATCACCATCAGGATCTGTGGCTGCATCCCAAGTGAATTCAACAGTATTGGAGGTACATAGCATATCGTTTTCAGGAAATGTTAATGATGTCACTTTAAAAGGCGCATTGTTTTTCGGTTCTGGAGGCGAACCACCATCATCACTTCCTCCAGAACATGCTATTGCAAGAGAAATAATAATACTTAAGCCGAAAGTATATTTTAGAAATTTCATCATCTTATTTTTTTATTATTTTAATATTTATTGGTTTATCTAAGACTAAATTAGCAAAATATACGCCTGGAGGATTATTGGTTAAATCAATAGTTATTTTTCCGTCAATGATAGTATATGTTTTTGCTTTTACAAGTTGCGTTGTCATGTTGTAAATTTCTATTGGAATCAGTCCCTCGTTGATAGGAATACTAATCTGGAAAACACCGGTTGTAGGATTGGGAAAAGGTTGAATGTTTGAATAAAAGTCAATAGATTTTATTATTTCTCCCTCACATGGTTTATTGGACTGTATTTTAACAATATCTCCTTGTGATACATCAACAGAAAAAGACGGTGATTGCGTTTCTAAAACCATGTCATTGTTTATATATACTTTATATGGTGTTGTCCCCTCTGAGAGTTCTATATTAAGTTTTTTATTTGATAGAGTAGACTTTGAAGTTATTTGCAATGCTTCGTCAATGTTTACAACAAAGCATTGTGATTCATTTATGCCTTTAATACTAATACACAATTCATAAGAGCCAGGAGTTAGATTAGTAATGGTTTTGTTCTTTGTAAAGGCAAAATCATTTCCGTCAAGGCTAATGTTGTAATCAGCCTCTGTACTGGCCTCAATGGTTAGTGTGCCGTTGTTTTCATCTGAACAAGTTTCAGAGGTAGTTAATATGGTAAATTGAGTATCTAATACAGAAACAATGTCACCTGAACCAGTATCTTCAATCGCATTTATGCCTGCTGTCCATCTGGTACCCAATCGCTCATATGCTCCAATGTCTGGACCAACACCCTTAAAGGGTTTTTCAAACCCAGAAATCACTCTTCCTTGATCTATTAATGCGCTATTTTCCTTTGGCATAAAGTCAAGGTTTTCGGGGTTTTCAAGCACAGATACGGCAGTTATTAAATTATCTTGAATATCAAATTCAGAAAGGTCATTGCCAGTAAACCAATCACCTTTGTTTGAAAAATTGTTATAAATTTTATTATCGGATTGCGTGTAGCCATTTACCCAAGAATCCATAGCACGTTCGGCATTCCAAATGGTATTGTGATAAAAATTTAAACCAACATTATTCCAATTAACTTGATAAGCACTCCAAGATACGTTCCAAACTACATTATGGTGCACAGTATAGCCCTTACTATTGTTATCTAAATAAATACCGGCAGCTTTAGCAGGACTATCAGGGCTGTGTGAATAAGCTGGCGCTGTTGCATCATGAAACCAATTGTGATGAATTTCGTTATTCTTGGGGTTAGCGTTGCCTACAGTATAAAAAATTCCTGAATCACTGTTAATTTTTTGAGAGGCAGAAACATCATTGTAGGCTACTTCGCAATTTGTTCCTGCTACATACATACCATCTCTACCTGTATTAAAAATAGTGTTTTTCAAAATTTTTAAATTATCAGCTGAGGTTCTTATAGGTGAAGCATGAATACCATTGTAATCTGTGTTGCTAATTGTATTTTTCTCAACAACGCAATTATGTGCACCAGCCCAAGCCATAATATGTATACCGCTTACAGAGCTATGATCTATAATATTACCTTGAATCAGGGTATTAGCACCCAAAACTTCTAAAGCGGCCTCACCAACCTGAGCAGAAGTATTACTAAGGGAATCATGCCCTTCACTACCATGAATAATTTTACAATTAATTATTTGATTGTTATCTGCATTGTTATGTATTTTTATGCTTCCTCCAAAGAAATCTAAGCCTTCTAATTTAACATAATCACCAGTTATTTCTGCAACATATTTTGAAACCGCATATTCAACTGTTCCATCCACAGGCAAGTTACCATCAGCAGGTTGAAAGTAGATCATGTTTGCAGCACTGTCGTAATACCATTCCCTAGCATAGTCTAATGCTTCAAGTTTATTGAACAAATAAAACTGTCCACGTTCGTTGCCCGGGTTACTTCTCCAAACTTCAGGGTTATGAATGCCAAAGGGCCATTTTGTAATATCAACTTGTTGGTGGTCAATTCTAGTCGCAGAACTCCCAGTAATAGGTCTTGTCCAACTTGTTCCAGAATGCGCTCCTAAGTAATACAAAAGCCCACCATTTTCCCAATCGATATCAGGAATTCCAGTGGCTGTAATATAGTTACCGCTACCACCACCCGATACGGGATGGCAATCAATGGTCCAACGGTTATTATCTGTGTTGTTTGGCCAACGCGCTAAATCCATGTACTCACCATGATGGTATACGGCACGAAATCGGCTATCAATGCTCATATTTACATTGGTTTTGTAAATAGTACCGCTGTGCTGTTGCCATCCAGTAAGTTTTCTAGTAGCCTTTATGTTAACAGTTTCTCCGTTAGCAGCTTTAAAGGTTAGGTAGCTTCCTGAGATACCGCTTTTATTTATGATTAAAGGTTCTTCATAAGTGCCTCCTTTTATGATGCAAATATCACCAGAAGTCATTACAGAAACAGCTTTACTGAATGATTTGTAAGGTGCATTTTCACTGCCATCATTTGTGTCATTACCATTTGTAGAGACATAAATAGTTTGTGAATAAATGGTGGAACAGATAAAAAAAGAAAGACATGAAATTAATAGTTTTCGCATTGTTTAAATCGTAAATTAGTGAAAGCGTTAAATTATAAAATGATAATTTTAATAAGGGTGTAATGTCTATTTATCTAGAAAACATTTAAGCATTTCTACAAAACAAATGGTTTAATCTTATTTTAATAATGATAAAAATTAACTTGACAGAAACTTGATCTAATTCATTTATGTACATTTGCTATCCTAACAATTATAAATGAGTAAAATTACCATAGCTATTGATGGCTTCTCATCAACAGGAAAGAGTACAATAGCAAAACAACTGGCAAAACATCTAGGATATATTTATGTAGATACAGGAGCTATGTATAGAGCTGTAACCTTGTATGCTATGCAGAATACGTTTGTTAGTCCTGATGCTTTTTATAAGGAAGCTTTAATTAGTAGTTTGAATGACATCAAAATCACATTTCAATTCAATGAACAATTAGGTTTTGCTGAGGTTTTTTTAAATGGTAAAAACGTTGAGAAGGCTATAAGGACACTTGAAGTATCAAGTTACGTAAGTAAGGTTGCGGCTGTTACTGAAGTCCGACAAAAATTAGTTGAGCAACAACAGGAAATGGGAAAAAATAAAGGGGTTGTTATGGATGGAAGAGATATTGGAACCGTAGTTTTTCCCAATGCAGAGTTAAAATTATTTATGACTGCTTCCGCTGAAAAAAGGGCAGAAAGACGTTTTAAGGAACTTAGTGATAAAGGTGATGCTGTTACCTATGAAGCTGTTTTAAAAAACGTAGAAGAACGTGATTATTTAGATACAACACGAAAAGATTCCCCACTTGTAAAGGCTATAGATGCTATTGAAATTGATAATTCTCACTTTAGCCTAGAGGAACAGTTTGATAAAGTTTTAAAATTATCAGAGGACAAAATCAAGGAAGTAAACGGAAGTATTGGTTAACAAAAGTAAAAAGCGAGTTTTTATACTAAAGACTCGCTTTCTTTCTATTCTCTATAACAGAAACTACAGATTAGGGATAATCAATTCTTGATCTGGATAAATTAAATCTGGATTTTTTAAAATATCTGAATTAGCCTTAAATATCTCTTGATATTTTGATGCATTACCATAATATTGCTTAGCTATTTTACCTAAGGTTTCACCACTTTTTACAGTATGTCTATGAAAAACACTGGCATCGGCAACTTTTATATCTGCCATTATATCTGAAGGGTTTTCACCACCAATTTCTTTTATTTTGTCCCAAAGTAAGTTTTTTTCATAAGGGGTTTTAGCGGTTCCCCAAACTTTTAGTTTGCCATCTTCTTCTTTTACATCACCGTTTTGAATGTTTAAAGATTCTCCTAAGTCTAAAACGGGTTGGTATTTTGATTTTGCAGTCATATTTAAAAAGGTTTTTATTAATTCAGATTGTTTTGGTTAAGGTAAAAAAATCCAAGCACTTTAAATTTAATAAATGGTTAAGATTTAGACACATTAAGAAGTAAAAAGTCACATTTTATTTGTTTTCTAATTATTAGGTAATTAGAATATTAATTTGTAATTTTGCACTCCTTTTAGCGAATCGTCGGGAAGATAAAAGGAAATAGAACACGTAATTAAATTTAACACTTCTGTATGTTACGCGCTTAAATCTCCTGAAACAAACAGAATACAAACAAAATGTGTTTACGTTATTATAAAGACAATACGTAAAACATTAAGTAATTAGCATAAATGGCTGAAAACGCAAAACAAGCTGAAGTTGAAGCAACTGAAGCAAAAACTGCCGAAGCTCCTCAAGTATCAGAAGCTCAAGCAAACCCTGAAAAATTCTTAAAAGAGTTCAACTGGCACAATTACCAAGAAGGTATTGATGAAGTTGATGATCAACAGTTAAAAGAATTTGAAAAATTAGTAGCTGAAAATTTCGTTGACACTTTAGATGATGAAGTAGTAGAAGGAACTGTAATTCACATTACAGATCGTGATGCTATCATTGACATCAATGCAAAATCTGAAGGTGTTATTTCTTTAAACGAATTTCGTTACAATCCTAACTTAGCAGTTGGTGATAAAGTAGAAGTATTAATTGATGTGCGTGAAGACGCTACAGGTCAGTTGGTATTATCTCACAGAAAAGCTCGTGTAATCAAAGCATGGGACAGAGTTAATAAAGCTCACGAAACTGGTGAAATCGTTAACGGTTTTGTTAAATGCAGAACTAAAGGAGGTATGATTGTAGATGTATTCGGTATTGAAGCATTCTTACCAGGTTCTCAAATTGACGTTAAACCAATTAGAGATTACGATCAGTACGTAAATAAAACAATGGAATTCAAAGTGGTTAAAATCAACCACGAGTTCAAAAACGTTGTAGTTTCTCATAAAGCACTTATTGAGGCTGATATCGAGGAACAAAAGAAAGAAATTATTGGTCAGTTAGAAAAAGGTCAAGTATTAGAAGGTGTTGTTAAAAACATCACATCTTATGGTGTATTCATTGACCTTGGTGGTGTAGATGGATTAATCCATATTACAGATCTTTCTTGGTCAAGAATCAATCATCCAAATGAAATTGTTGAGTTAGACCAACATCTTAACGTGGTAATCCTTGATTTTGATGAAAACAAATCAAGAATCCAATTAGGTCTTAAACAATTATCTAAGCACCCTTGGGAAGCATTAGCTGAAGAGGTAAAAGTTGGTGACAAAGTAAAAGGTAAAGTGGTTGTAATTGCAGATTACGGTGCATTTATTGAAGTAGCTGATGGTGTTGAAGGGTTAATTCACGTGTCTGAAATGTCATGGTCTACACACTTACGTTCTGCTCAAGATTTCGTTTCTGTAGGAGATGAAGTGGAAGCAGTTATCTTAACTTTAGATAGAGAAGAGCGTAAAATGTCTCTAGGTATTAAGCAATTAACACCAGATCCATGGACAGATATTACAGGTAAATATCCTGTAGGTTCTAAACACACAGGTGTGGTACGTAACTTTACTAATTTTGGTGTATTTGTTGAATTGGAAGAGGGTATTGACGGATTAATTTATATCTCAGATTTATCTTGGACTAAGAAAATTAAACACCCATCTGAGTTCTGTTCAGTAGGAGATAAGTTAGACGTTGTGGTATTAGAGTTAGATGTTGAAGGACGTAAATTAAGTTTAGGTCATAAACAAACTACTGAAAATCCTTGGGATAAGTATGAAACTGAGTTTGCTTTAGGAACATCTCACACAGCAGCAATTACTGATATTGTTGACAAAGGTGCTACTATAGAGTTTAATGAAGATATCGTGGCTTTTGTACCAGCACGTCACTTAGAAAAAGAAGACGGTAGTAAACTAGCTAAAGGTGAAACTGCTGAATTCAAAATTATTGAATTTAACAAAGAGTTTAAACGTGTAGTTGCTTCTCATACTGCGGTATTTAAAGAAGAAGAAGCTAAGATCGTTAAGCAGGCGGTAAGAAAAGCAGAATCTCAAGCTGCTGAAGCAAAACCAACTTTAGGTGATGCTAATGATGCTTTACAAGCTCTTAAAGATAAAATGGACGGGAAGAAATAATCTTTCTATACATTTATAATTTTTATAAAACTCCTCAATTTTTGAGGAGTTTTTTTTATTCATTTTTTTAAATAGAAGTTCATGTCTCCATGGTAAATAAGTTAAAAAAAAAGAAAAGTAAGTTGTCTTAAAACCTACATTTAAAAAACATACCCAAATAAGATTCTAATTTACCGTTTATACTTATGATTTTTTGCATTACCTTTGTGTACCAAACACGTTTGGATAGTATATGAGTCAAAAAGTTTTACTTAACGAAAAAGAGGTAAACATCATTCTTCACCGATTGGCTTGTCAACTTATTGAAAAACACAATGATTTCTCAAATGCCGTACTAATTGGTTTGCAGCCTCGCGGTGTTTTTTTAGCAGATAGAATTGCTAAAATACTCAAAGAGGATTATAAGGTTAAGAATATTCAATTAGGCCATTTAGATATTACATTTTTTAGAGATGACTTTCGAAGAAGTCATAAGCCTTTAGAAGCTAATTCAACAAAAATTGACTTTTTAGTAGAAGATAAAAATATTGTGTTTATTGATGATGTACTGTATACAGGAAGAAGTATAAGAGCTGCTTTAACCGCTATACAATCTTTTGGAAGGCCTAATGAAATAGAATTATTAACGCTTATAGATAGACGTTTTAGTAGACATTTACCCATTCAGCCAGATTATAGAGGGCGTCAAGTAGATGTTATTAATAATGAAAAAGTAAAGGTGAACTGGAAAGAACACGATAGTGAAGATTCGGTTTATTTAATTGAAAAATAGATAAAAGCAATGAGTGAATTAAGTGTCAATCACTTATTAGGAATAAAATATCTTAATAAAAAAGATATTCAACTAATTTTTGAAACGGCCGATCATTTTAAAGAAGTGATTAACAGACCAATCAAAAAAGTACCATCACTAAGAGATATTACAATAGCTAATTTATTTTTTGAAAATTCAACAAGAACCAAGTTGTCTTTTGAACTTGCTGAAAAACGCTTATCAGCAGATGTAATTAATTTTTCATCCGCACAATCGTCTGTAAAAAAAGGAGAAACACTAATTGATACCGTAAACAATATCTTATCCATGAAGGTGGATATGGTGGTGATGCGCCACCCAAATCCTGGGGCAGGTGTTTTTTTATCTAAACATGTAAAGGCCAGTATTGTTAACGCTGGTGATGGTGCTCATGAACACCCAACACAAGCCTTATTAGACTCTTATTCGATTCGCGAAACATTAGGTGAAGTAGGAGGTAAGAAGGTAGTTATTGTTGGTGATATTTTACATAGTAGAGTGGCGCTTTCAAATATTTTTGCACTGCAATTACAAGGTGCAGAAGTCATGGTTTGCGGTCCTAAAACGCTAATTCCAAAGTATATCAATGAGCTTGGGGTAAAGGTGGAAACCAATCTTCGTAAAGCTTTAAGTTGGTGTGATGTAGCTAATATGCTTCGAGTACAAAATGAACGTATGGATATTAGTTATTTTCCATCTACCAGAGAATATACCCAACAATTTGGGGTAAACAAACAGTTATTAGATACCTTAGATAAAAAGATAACTATCATGCATCCCGGTCCCATTAATAGAGGTGTTGAGATAACTAGTGATGTGGCTGATTCTAGTCAGTCTATTATTTTAGATCAAGTTCAAAATGGGGTAGCTGTTAGAATGGCAGTAATTTACCTCTTAGCATCAAAAATAAAACAGTAGATTATGATTTTAGACCAAAATGGAAATACATCTATAATCACGCAAGAAAAAGCTACGATTGTAGAGTTAACAAAGAAGATACAGGCATTATATCCAAAGTTTAAAAACAGCAATATTATCGTTTCATTAACATCTTTAGATCCCCTTGATAAGGGGGATATTCTTGAGTTTTTAGAACTATCTACCATACATAAAGCAGCTAAAAATTCATTTGTAATTGTATCAGATAAAGTAGATTTTGATGATGTTCCTGATGAAATTATTGTTGTACCTACATTGCAGGAAGCCTATGATGTTATTGAAATGGAGGATATGGAGCGTGATTTAGGGTTTTAACATGCATGCTTTTCAATTAGCTCAGGTAAACATTGCAGAGGTTCTTGCACCTTTAAATGACCCAATTATGCAAGATTTTGTTGGTAATGTAGATCATATAAATGCTATGGCAGATGCTAGTGAAGGGTTTATTTGGCGCATGAATGATGAGGACAAAGATGAAGGTGCAAAAATATTTCAAAACAATGCTTTGGTCATCAATATCTCTGTATGGAAGGATTTTGAATCTCTTTTTAAATTTACGTATCAAACAGGGCATGTAGACATCTTTAAAAGGAAGAAAGCATGGTTTAAAAAAATGAATAGAATGCATATGGCTTTTTGGTATATTCCTAAAGGCTATAAACCAACCTTTCAGGATGCCAAATACCGTCTTGATTATTTGAATAGTTATGGAGAATCACCGTTTGCATTTTCGTTTAAATCTAAATTTTTAGTTGACGATTTTTTAAACTATAAACCACTAAATGCATCCTCATGAGATTATCTATTCTAGGCTGTTATAGTGCTACGCCGCGTGCTTTAAATAATACAACATCACAGGTTTTAGAGATTAGTAATCATATGTTTTTAATTGACTGTGGAGAAGGAACTCAAGTAGAGTTGCGAAGACATAAAATTAAATTCAATAGAATAAAACATATTTTTATATCTCACTTGCATGGTGATCATTTTTTTGGTTTAGTCGGATTAATTTCAACATTCAGATTACTTACCCGAGAAGCAGACTTACATATCTATGGCCCAAAGGGTATCAAAGAAATTGTTACACTTCAAATGAAGTTAGCAGATTCCTGGACAAATTATAATTTATTTTTTCATGAGTTAACATCTCATGCTTCCGAACTTATTTTTGAAGATAACAAAGTTGAAGTCCACACCATTCCTTTAAATCATAGAATATACACAAATGGTTTTCTTTTTAAGGAAAAAAAAAGGGAACGTAAGCTAAATATAGAGGCTGTTAAAAGAGCAAATATTGATGTGGCCTACTATAGAAAACTGAAGCAGGGTTATGATGTAAAAAATGAAGATGGAATCTTGATAAAAAATGATAGTGTTACGTTTCCTGGGAAAAAGCCGAAAAGTTATGCGTTTTGCAGCGACACTATGTTTAAAGAAGATATTGTACCCATTATAAAAAATACAGATGTACTCTATCATGAATCTACATTTTTAGAGCAGCATGCACATTTAGCAGAACGCACAAAACATGCAACGGCTATTCAAGCCGCAGAAATTGCAAAACAAGCCCAGGTTAAAACACTTATTCTAGGGCATTATTCTACGCGGTATGATAGTATCAATTATTTTAAAAAGGAGGCCGAACAGATTTTTAAAAATGTACTGTTAGCGGAAGATGGGAAAACGTTTGATCTATAATTAGTAATTTAAACGTTGTACCCATTCAATAGCTTCATCTAAAGACAGACATGATTTTATTTCAACATCGCTAAATCTGTTTTCTAAAGAAGCATTTAAATACATAATGTAGTTATAATACACTATACACGTACCAATCATCTCAATAACGGCTTTGTTAGAATTTATTTTTGCCCAATGGCTGGGGTCTATAGAATAAGAGTTAACTCTATTAGAAACATAACCTAATTTTGCTCCTGCCCCATAGAAATCGATAATTTCTTTTAAAACCAATTCAATTTTAGGCCAGTCAAAGTGTTTCTCAGAATGTATTTCAGAAATTACAAAGTTTTCACAAAAAAAGAAGGTTCCAAAAGGCATTTCTAATTTGTGATGACTTAAAAGTTTACTTTGTAACGATTCTTCAAATTTCATTTTAGTTCTAATTAGAGAGGTTGCAAAACTACAATGTTTGTTTAGTATTTTGTCTATATAAAATAATAAAATTTTGTTATTTTGTTATTATGGAAAAGGATTTAAGCAATTATAGAAAATCATACGAAAAAGGAGAACTAGTATTAAATAAGGTGCCTGATAATCCTATGGAATTATTTCAAAAATGGTTTCATGAGGTTGACACACACTTTCCGCAAGATGAAACAAATGCTATGACTATTTCTACTATTGGTAAAGATGGTTTTCCTAAAAATAGGGTTGTTCTGTTAAAACGTTATACCTATGAAGGGTTTATATTTTTTACAAACTATAACAGTGAAAAAGGAAAAGCGATTGAATTAAATCCAAATGTTTGTTTATCCTTTTTTTGGGCAGGAGCAGAACGGCAAATTATCATAAAAGGGAAAGCAGAGAAAATAGCAGAAAATTTAAGTGATGGATATTTTGAATCTAGGCCAAGAGGTAGTCAGTTAGGAGCTTTAGTCTCTAATCAGAGCGCCGTTATAGAAAATAGAGCATATTTAGAAAATAAGCTTAAACTATTTGAAAAACAGTATGAAGGAAGAACTATTGATAGGCCGAAACATTGGGGAGGTTATTTAGTTAAGCCTGTAGAAATTGAGTTTTGGCAAGGTAGACCCAATCGATTACATGATCGTATTAGATATAGACTGGAGGAGGACTTTAGTTGGTTGACAAATCGATTATCTCCTTAATTTATACGTTAAATACTACTTTTTTAATTAAAAAAAGTGCATTTTACCGATTAAAAACTTATATATACGATTAAATGTTTGTTTTTAATCGGTTTTAACATTTTATTAACAGCCAATAGAACTTCTACTAGGTAAATTTAAAAGACCAAACCCAAATTTACCTAGCCATGAAGTTATTCCGTAAGATGACGCTTTTGGTTCTTGTCATGAGTATGACACTTTTTTCTTGTTCAACAGATAGTATTGAAGATGAAGTTGATGCTCTAGAATTAAAATTAACTGCGGCTTCAACCAAATCTATTGAAATTGAAATTTTAAACTTGATTAACGATTACCGCCTTTCAAAAGGTTTAAATCCATTAAGTGATATGGATATTATTAAATCTGTAGCCAATAGCCATACAGATTATATGGTTGAAAAGAACACAGTTTCTCATGATAATTTTTATGTGCGAAGCGACTATTTGAAATCTAATGCAGGCGCACAAAAAGTATCTGAAAATGTGGCGTATGGGTTTAGTACGGCAGAGGGTGTGGTTGACGCATGGATTGAGAGTGAGGCGCACCGCATTAATCTTGAAGGAGATTTTACAAATTTTGATATCTCTGCTGAAAAGAATGAAGATGGAAGGTGGTATTTTACCAATATATTTATTTCAATATAAATGTGTTGTAAATAGCATTTAAAATTTTTCTTAAGGGATTTGACCGAATTGAATGAACTCAATAAATCTTATGAAGTTCAAAAATATCACGGGTGAGACTATGCAATTGACTCAAATGCTGATCGTGGAATTTGAATTTGGAATGGTTCATAGAATTCCATTTATTTCAACTGACAATACTGAAAAAATAAAACTGTCGGATTCAATAACTGAACTAACCAAAATAAATTAATAACAACACGGCAATACCATGTAAAAAATTACTTTGCTCTTGCCTACTCGCAAAATCCTACGGATTTATCTCTGGGTCGTTACATTTTTAGTAAGCTAGTTGCTCAAACCCTCCACGATCCTTTAGCAAACAGATGGAGAATGACTGATGTAAGTAAAACAGACATTAAAAAAAACGTATTTAAGTCATAAAGATTAAATACGCTTAAGATGTTTTATAGTAAATAGTGTTGGTTATTTCATTTTGATAATAATAAACTCGGTACGTCTATTAAGTTGATGTTCAGCTTCGGTGCAATTGATGGTTCCATTACAACTATTAGTCAATTGACGCTCTCCAACCCCTTTATATTCAATGATTCTTGAAGCATCAATACCTTTTGATACTAAATAATAATAAGTAGAATAAGCTCTTTTTCCAGATAACTCATCATTGTATTCTAATGAACCTCTTGAATCGGTATGCGATTCAATTCTAATAACCATTTCAGGATATGTATTTACCATGAGATCAACGACCTTATCTAGTTCTAAAGCAGCGTCTGGTCTTATATTTGATTGGTCAAAATCGAAATAAATGATACCTAAATCAGCAAGAACAGGTACATCGGGAATGGGCGACAGTTTAATATCTCCTTTTATACTTTTTACCGAATTTTCTAAGTTTTTGGAAGTAATGTTCAAGAAATTCTGTTCATACTTTGGATGTGAAGCATTGAGCTTGTATTCTGAATTTCGATCAATATTTACTTGATAATAGCCATCTTCATCTGTTTTTAAGGACACTATTTCATTTCCTTCATTATCAAATAAAACAACTTGAGCATCTTCTATAGGTAAATTATTGAGTTCATCTTGAATATGGCCTTCAATTATTAATGGAGGTATTCTGTCAAAAGCATAAATATCATCACTGCCTATTCCGCCTTTTCTGTTAGACGCAAAGTAACCAGATAGACCATCGGTGCTCATAAAAAATGAAAAATCATCTTTACTTGAATTTACAGGAATGCCTAAGTTTAAAGCACTAACTAGTTGCCCTTCCTTGTCTTTAACTGTTCCAAACACATCGAGCAATCCTAAACCAGGGTGACCATCAGAAGAGAAGAACAGAACTCCTTCGTTATTAATAAAAGGAAATAGCTCGTCTTTATCTGTATTTACTATATACCCAACGTTTTGAGGTGTTCCGTATGAATTATCGGCGAGAATATCAACATAGTAAATGTCTGATCCGCCGTAACCGTTAGGCCTGTCTGAAGCAAAATATAGCTTTGATTCATCTTCATTTAATGCAGGATGCCCATTGGAATAATAGTTGCTATTAAAGGGGAGTTCCTCAATATTTGTCCATTTTCCATCAATTAGACTAGCCTTATAAATTTTTAAATTTGAAACACCGGCATTATTTTTACTTAACACATTTTTTAGAAAAGCTGTTCTAGAAAAGTACATGGTGTTACCATCTTTTGTCAAAGTGACAGGACCATCATGAAATGCTGAGTTTACTTTGCCTTTTAATTTTGATTTATGGTTAACAACACTATCATTTTTACTTTTTTCGGTGACGTAAACATCTAAAAATGGCTCATTATTCCATCCGTAAATATGTTTTCTTAAAACACCTTGATCTCGTGATGAAGCAAAATAAATAAGACCGTTATTTTCAATAGCACCAAAATCACTAAATTCAGAATTAAATTGAATAGCATTGTTCAAAAAATAGTGTTGCTTAGTATTGAATATGGAATTAATAAAATCTGAATCTTTTAGGAACTTTTGTTTATTAATTTTCCCTCCAGATTTTTTATAGCGCTTTAACCATGTGCGAGATGCTTTATAATTTTCAGTGCCCCTTAAAGCTTGGGCATAATAGTAATAATATTCAGTAGGAACATTTTTTTGTTCTATAGCTTTTTGATAATATATTACAGCACTATCAGGCATTCTCATATAAGCATAGCAATCTCCAAGACGCCTTGTGGCATAGTCAACATTATAGTTTTTATTAATGAGTTCTTTATAAACTTCTTTAGCGTCATAAAAAGCGAACTTATTAAAAAGATTATCGGCACGTTTTTGTTTACCACTTTGAGCCATAGAAACTATGTTAAGTAATAAAACTATAACAGTAAGTGTGTAATTCTTAATTTTCATTTGTGCTCTTTTTTTAGTTAAAACCATCAAACTTACATTGATTGTTATTCCATTTTAATAACAATGAATTGCGTACGCCTGTTTAATTGGTGAGCTTCCTCTTCGCAATTGGTGCCATCTTGACAACCATTGGTTAATCGTCGTTCACCAAAACCTTGATGTTCGGTTATTCTTGAGGGATCAATACCCTTTGAAATTAAGTATTCATAGGTAGCATTTGCTCTGTCTATAGATAGTCTGTCATTATATGTTAATTCTCCTCTAGAATCGGTATGCGATTCAATACGTATTACCATTTCAGGGTAGGTGTTTTGCATTAAATCAACAATCTTATCCAATTCAATTGCTGCATCTTTTCGAATGTTATGTTTATCAAAATCGAAGTAAATGGTATTTAATTCAGCCAGTTTGACTACATTTTGAATTGGGTTTAATAGCAGATTAGCTGTTATTGTAGTTAGTTCAATTTGAATGTTTTTTGAAGTAAACATTCTATAATCTTCAATATATTTATCTTGATTAGCTACAATTTTATAATCCTTATCTCTATCAATATTTATTTCGTAATAACCATCTTCATCCGTTTCTACATAGGCAATTTGTTGATTATTCTCATCAAATAGTGTAATTTTTGCATGAGGTATAGGTTTAGTATTAATGGCATCGGTTACCACGCCTTCTACATTTAATAATGGAACTCTATGATAGGCATAGATATCATCACTACCTTTTCCTCCAGTTCTGTTTGAAGCAAAATAGCCTGTAATGCCATTGGGATTCATGGTAAATGCAAAGTCATCTTTATTAGAATTAACAGGAACCCCTAAGTTTATAACATCTACAATGTTTTTTTCATTTTCTCCTTTTATAGTAGTGAAAATATCCAGTAAGCCTAAACCGGTATGCCCATCAGAAGAAAAGAATAAAACATCTTCGTTATTTATAAAAGGAAAGCCTTCTGCATTTTCTGTATTAACCACATTCCCCAGATTTCTTAAATTGATTAAAGAACCATCTGAATGTATATCAACCACCCAAATATCAGACCCTCCATAGCCTCCAGGTCTATCAGAGGCAAAATAGAGTTTGTTTTCATCTTTATTAAGAGCGGCATGTTGAGTAGAAAATTCATCGCCATTAATAGGTAAATCTTCAATATTTGTCCATTTATCATCTACCCATGTAGCACGATAAATTTTCATGTTGGTTAGCCCTTTTTTATCTTTAATTTCGGTATTCTTATTAAAGTTATTTCTTGAGAAATACATGGTTTTACCATCTTTTGTAATGGTGGCTGGACCATCGTGAAGAATGGAATTTACATCTCCAATAACTTTATTGGTGTGATCAACATTTGTTTTGTTGTTTACATCAGTAACATAGATATCAAGAAAAGGTTGCTCATTCCAACCGTACAGTCGTTTAACCGAAACGCCTTCATCACGCGAAGATGCAAAATACACTTTGCCATTATGCTCAAAAGCACCAAAATCACTATATTTTGAATTAAATCGTACACGGTCAAGAAAATATTGTTGCTTTGAACTAAATACACTGCTAATAAAGTTGATGTCTTTTGAAAAGTCATTGGTATTTACCACCCCACCAGAATCTTTAAATCGTTCTAGCCATTCTTGAGATTCCTCATATTTTTTTATACCGCGTAGTGATTGCGCATATTTATAGTAATATTCAATAGGAACTTTTTCTTGTTTAACCACGCTTTTATAATATCTCGCAGCATTTTTGGGGTCACGCATAAGGGCATAACAATCTGCTAATTTTCTGGTAGCGTAATCTTTATTGTAATTATTCTCAATAAGTTCTCTATATACCTTTGAAGCTTTTACAAAAGAAAATTTATTGAATAAGGTATCTGCTCTTTTCTGTTTTCCTTGTTGCCCAAATAGAGACACACTTAGGAAAAGAGCTAAACAAATGAAAATGTAGTTCTTTTTGTTCATGACAGATTGGGATTAAAAGTATCTAGGAGACTTGAGTTTTGAATTCATAAATTTGAACTCATAAATAAGTAAAATTTCATGTGTACCTGTTGTGTATCTGGCAATATCTGAAATTGGTTTTTCGTAAGCATATCCAATTCGCAATTGTCTTGAAATCTGAAAATCAACAATACCACCAACAGCAGCCGTTTGCTCATTAATTCTGTATGAACCACCAAGCCAGAATTTCTCGTTGAATAAAAAGTTGGCCGTTATATCATATGACATTGGGGCGCCATTGGTAGCCTTTATTAAAAATGCAGGTTTAAATTTTACTTTCTCACTTAAATCGACTACAACGCCTCCTGTGAAATAGTAACTAATACGTTCTAGGGCTTCATAACCATTCTTGTTATGTAAGTCATTGTTTAACACTCTTGGAGTCGATAATCCTAGGTAAAACCTATTAGTAGTATAGTAAGCCCCTAAACCTACATTGGGCGTCCACCTGTCTTCAGTACCATAAATTAAAGGGTCGTCAATATTGCCTGGATCCAACCTAAAATCTGAATCAAAACTAAATTGAGTAAAGCCTCCTTTGATACCAAAAGCTAGTTTTCCTTCTTTACCTACAGGAATGCCATATGAAAAATCAGCATAGAGATATGTGAAGTTTTGTGGCCCTAAATCATCTTCAATAAAAGATAAACCTAAACCTATTCTATCATTTCTAAGCGGTGTATGAATAGATAGTGTTTGTGTAATTGGCCCACCTTTAAAACCAACCCATTGGCTTCTGTGTAACCCGATAATACTTAAAGCTTCCCTACTTCCTGCGTAAGCAGGGTTTATGGCAATCGTGTTGTACATGTATTGAGTAAACTGTGGTAGCTGTTGTGTAAATCCAATAGCACAGCTAAACAATGCAATAGCGATTATATAATGTTTAGTACGTTTCATAGGTTAATGGTTTATTTGGTTCCTAGGTAAACAGGGCCTGTTAAAGGACTTAATCCACTATCTTTCAAGTTAATGATATAATAATACGTTCCGTTAGGTAATTTTCCAGCATTTCCGATGGCCGATTTTGGAGCAGAGCCATCCCAGTCACCCGAAATTCCAGAAGTTTCTGTGCTTCCCAAGGTATAATTGTCTGATTCATAAACTAAAGCCCCCCAACGGTTAAATATTTTAACTTCAGCAACAAATCCACATAAGTCAATTCCTGTGATATCAAAGGTGTCGTTTACACGATCACCGTTAGGAGTAACCGCTTTTGAAATTACAATATCATTTTCACCACATGGAAGCACCACACAATCGGCATGTATATTTAAATTGTATTCTGTAACACTAATACAACCTGCATCTGTTGTAGTATAGGCAAACTTATAATCAATTCCGCCATCACTTGGTAAAAAGTCTTCACCAATTTTAAGCTTTGTAGGGTTGAAAACACTTCCATCTAAAAGAGCGTTTAGATTTCCTTCTAAAAGCGTCCAAGTACCATTTCTATTTAGATTTCGTGGTAAATAGTCGTTCAATTCTACAATACCATCTTCAAAACATCTACTTTCAGCAAATTCTTCAGTAACCACTTCACTTAAGGTCACTGAGATGATTTGTACATAATCCTTAGAGTTGTCACAGTCATCTTTAACGGACCATGTTCTTACAATTTCATAATCTGTAGGTTCATTTTCATTAAATGAGTTTGTTTCATTAAACACTACTGTAACGTTTGAAGAACAATTATCAACGAACTCTAAATTTGGTATTTCAGGGATGTCTGTACAAATTACGTTTATCATACCTTCAAACGTAGTTGTTGGCACTGGTGCCGTTGTATCTTGAATGGTTATGATTTGTTTATGGCTAACAGTATTATCACACTTATCGGTTGCCATCCATGTACGCTCTATTAAGTAGTTTGAAGGACAGCTTCCATCAATTTTTGTTTCATTAAATGTAACGGATACATTACCACAAGAATTTGATGCTGTTAGTGTTTCCGAAGTTGGAATGGCATCACATTCTACTGTTACATCTGCAGGTAAAGTAGTTTGGTCGAATTTAGTACCTTGAACTGGTGTCAAAGTAAAATTGGCACTAACCTGAATGGTTTCGCAAACATCATCGATGGTCCATGTTACGGTAACTGTTCCACCCACACATAATTCAGGAATAGATACAGAAGCACTATTATTTGTTAATTCTGGAGAACAACCACCACCTAAATTAATATTGGTTGATTGAGTATTTACCCAATTAAGGAATGCTTGGTCAACGCCTACTTGATCATCAAACTCACAGGCATCAGCTGTATCATCAGAAGGACTAGTATAGCTTACTGCTTGCGGTTGTGTTAGGGTATAGGTAGCAGTAGGATTAGTAGAGCCACAGATATCTTCTACCGTCCAGGTAATGGTTACCGTACCTCCCGTACAGAAGTCAATAGACTGATTGGTAAAATCATGCGATACGCTCGGTGAACATCCCCCCGCTAAACTGCTATTAATACTATTAGTTTGTGCCGTTACCCAAGCTGCGATATCAGCATCCAGTGCATTTTGAGCTGCAGTAGGATCCGCATTATCAAACTCACAGGCATCCGCACTATCATCAGAAGGACTAGTATAGCTTACTGCTTGCGGTTGTGTTAGGGTATATGTAGCTTGAGGAGTAAAAGTTTCACAAATATCATCAATAGTCCAAGTAATTGTTACCGTACCTCCCGTACAGAAGTCGATAGACTGATTGGTAAAATCATGCGATACGCTCGGTGAACATCCCCCCGCTAAACTGTTATTAATACTATTAGTTTGTGCCGTTACCCAAGCTGCGATATCAGCATCCAGTGCATTTTGAGCAGCAGTAGGATCCGCATTATCAAACTCACAGGCATCCGCACTATCATCGCTAGGCGCATCATAGCTTACTACTTGCGGTTGTGTTAGGGTATATGTAGCAGTAGGATTAGTAGAGCCACAGATATCTTCTACCGTCCAGGTAATAGTTACCGTACCTCCCGTACAGAAGTCGATAGACTGATTGGTAAAATCATGCGATACGCTCGGTGAACATCCCCCCGCTAAACTGTTATTAATACTATTAGTTTGTGCCGTTACCCAAGCTGCGATATCAGCATCCAGTGCATTTTGAGCAGCAGTAGGATCCGCATTATCAAACTCACAGGCATCCGCACTATCATCAGAAGGACTAGTATAGCTTACTGCTTGCGGTTGTGTTAGGGTATAGGTAGCAGTAGGATTAGTAGAGCCACAGATATCTTCTACCGTCCAGGTAATAGTTACCGTACCTCCCGTACAGAAGTCGATAGACTGATTGGTAAAATCATGCGATACGCTCGGTGAACATCCCCCCGCTAAACTGCTATTAATACTATTAGTTTGTGCCGTTACCCAAGCTGCGATATCAGCATCCAGTGCATTTTGAGCTGCAGTAGGATCCGCATTATCAAACTCACAGGCATCAGCTGTATCATCAGAAGGACTAGTATAGCTTACTACTTGAGGTTGTGTTAAGGTATAGGTAGCTTGAGGAGTAAAAGTTTCACAAATATCATCAATAGTCCAGGTAATGGTTACCGTACCTCCCGTACAGAAGTCAATAGACTGATTAGTAAAGTTATGAGATACAGTTGGAGATCCACCTGTTAAACTATTATTGATAATGGTAGTTTGGGCCGCTACCCAAGCTGCAATATCAGCATCCAGTGCATTTTGAGCTGCAGTAGGATCCGCATTATCAAACTCACAGGCATCAGCATTGTCGTTTGATGGCGGTGTGAAATTAATACCATCAGGCTGAGTGAATGTATAGGTAGCTGTTGGATTAGTAGTCCCACAGATATCTTCCACTGTCCACGTAATAGTTATAGAACCAGACGCACAAAAAGAAATAGACTGATCTACAAAATTATGTGATACGTTAGGTGAACACCCACCCGCTAAACTGCTATTAATACTATTAGTTTGCGTCGTTACCCAAGCCGCGATATCAGCATCTAGGTTGGCTTGTGCTGTAGCAGGATTAGGATCATCAAATTCAGCAGCAATAGCACTATCATCGCTAGGCGCATCATAGCTTACTGCTTGCGGTTGTGTTAGGGTATATGTAGCAGTAGGATTAGTAGAGCCACAGATATCTTCTACCGTCCAGGTAATGGTTACCGTACCTCCCGTACAGAAGTCAATAGACTGATTGGTAAAATCATGCGATACGCTCGGTGAACATCCCCCTGTTAAACTGTTATTTATAATAGCTGTTTGATTAGTTACCCAAGCTGCAATATCAGCATCCAGTGCATTTTGAGCTGCAGTAGGATCCGCATTATCAAACTCACAGGCATCAGCTGTATCATCAGAAGGACTAGTATAGCTTACTACTTGCGGTTGTGTTAGGGTATAGGTAGCAGTAGGATTAGTAGAGCCACAGATATCTTCTACCGTCCAGGTAATAGTTACCGTACCTCCCGTACAGAAGTCAATAGACTGATTGGTAAAATCATGCGATACGCTCGGTGAACATCCCCCCGCTAAACTGCTATTAATACTATTAGTTTGTGCCGTTACCCAAGCTGCGATATCAGCATCCAGTGCATTTTGAGCTGCAGTAGGATCCGCATTATCAAACTCACAGGCATCCGCACTATCATCAGAAGGACTAGTATAGCTTACTGCTTGCGGTTGTGTTAGGGTATATGTAGCAGTAGGATTAGTAGAGCCACAGATATCTTCTACCGTCCAGGTAATAGTTACCGTACCTCCCGTACAGAAGTCGATAGACTGATTGGTAAAATCATGCGATACGCTCGGTGAACACCCCCCCGCTAAACTGTTATTTATAATAGCTGTTTGATTAGTTACCCAAGCTGCGATATCAGCATCCAGTGCATTTTGAGCAGCAGTAGGATCCGCATTATCAAACTCACAGGCATCCGCACTATCATCGCTAGGCGCATCATAGCTTACTGCTTGCGGTTGTGTTAGGGTATATGTAGCAGTAGGATTAGTAGAGCCACAGATATCTTCTACCGTCCAGGTAATGGTTACCGTACCTCCCGTACAGAAGTCGATAGACTGATTGGTAAAATCATGCGATACGCTCGGTGAACATCCCCCCGCTAAACTGCTATTAATACTATTAGTTTGTGCCGTTACCCAAGCTGCGATATCAGCATCCAGTGCATTTTGAGCTGCAGTAGGATCCGCATTATCAAACTCACAGGCATCAGCTGTATCATCAGAAGGACTAGTATAGCTTACTACTTGAGGTTGTGTTAGGGTATAGGTAGCAGTAGGATTAGTAGAGCCACAGATATCTTCTACCGTCCAGGTAATAGTTACCGTACCTCCCGTACAGAAGTCGATAGACTGATTGGTAAAATCATGCGATACGCTCGGTGAACATCCCCCCGCTAAACTGCTATTAATACTATTAGTTTGTGCCGTTACCCAAGCTGCGATATCAGCATCCAGTGCATTTTGAGCTGCAGTAGGATCCGCATTATCAAACTCACAGGCATCAGCTGTATCATCAGAAGGACTAGTATAGCTTACTACTTGAGGTTGTGTTAAGGTATAGGTAGCTTGAGGAGTAAAAGTTTCACAAATATCATCAATAGTCCAGGTAATGGTTACCGTACCTCCCGTACAGAAGTCGATAGACTGATTAGTAAAGTTATGAGATACAGTTGGAGATCCACCTGTTAAACTATTATTGATAATGGTAGTTTGGGCCGCTACCCAAGCTGCAATATCAGCATCCAGTGCATTTTGAGCTGCAGTAGGATCCGCATTATCAAACTCACAGGCATCAGCATTGTCGTTTGATGGCGGTGTGAAATTAATACCATCAGGCTGAGTGAATGTATAGGTAGCTGTTGGATTAGTAGTCCCACAGATATCTTCCACTGTCCACGTAATAGTTATAGAACCAGACGCACAAAAAGAAATAGACTGATCTACAAAATTATGTGATACGTTAGGTGAACACCCACCCGCTAAACTGCTATTAATACTATTAGTTTGCGTCGTTACCCAAGCCGCGATATCAGCATCTAGGTTGGCTTGTGCTGTAGCAGGATTAGGATCATCAAATTCAGCAGCAATAGCACTATCATCGCTAGGCGCATCATAGCTTACTACTTGCGGTTGTGTTAGGGTATATGTAGCAGTAGGATTAGTAGAGCCACAGATATCTTCTACCGTCCAGGTAATAGTTACCGTACCTCCCGTACAGAAGTCGATAGACTGATTGGTAAAATCATGTGATACGCTCGGTGAACATCCCCCCGCTAAACTGTTATTTATAATAGCTGTTTGATTAGTTACCCAAGCTACGATATCAGCATCCAGTGCATTTTGAGCTGCAGTAGGATCCGCATTATCAAACTCACAGGCATCAGCTGTATCATCAGAAGGACTAGTATAGCTTACTACTTGCGGTTGTGTTAGGGTATAGGTAGCAGTAGGATTAGTAGAGCCACAGATATCTTCTACCGTCCAGGTAATAGTTACCGTACCTCCCGTACAGAAGTCAATAGACTGATTGGTAAAATCATGCGATACGCTCGGTGAACATCCCCCCGCTAAACTGCTATTAATACTATTAGTTTGTGCCGTTACCCAAGCTGCGATATCAGCATCCAGTGCATTTTGAGCTGCAGTAGGATCCGCATTATCAAACTCACAGGCATCCGCACTATCATCAGAAGGACTAGTATAGCTTACTGCTTGCGGTTGTGTTAGGGTATATGTAGCAGTAGGATTAGTAGAGCCACAGATATCTTCTACCGTCCAGGTAATAGTTACCGTACCTCCCGTACAGAAGTCGATAGACTGATTGGTAAAATCATGCGATACGCTCGGTGAACACCCCCCCGCTAAACTGTTATTTATAATAGCTGTTTGATTAGTTACCCAAGCTGCGATATCAGCATCCAGTGCATTTTGAGCTGCAGTAGGATCCGCATTATCAAACTCACAGGCATCCGCACTATCATCAGAAGGACTAGTATAGCTTACTACTTGAGGTTGTGTTAAGGTATAGGTAGCTTGAGGAGTAAAAGTTTCACAAATATCATCAATAGTCCAGGTAATGGTTACCGTACCTCCCGTACAGAAGTCGATAGACTGATTGGTAAAATCATGTGATACGCTCGGTGAACATCCACCCGCTAAACTGTTATTTATAATAGCTGTTTGATTAGTTACCCAAGCTGTGATATCAGCATCCAGTGCATTTTGAGCTGCAGTAGGATCCGCATTATCAAACTCACAGGCATCCGCACTATCATCAGAAGGACTAGTATAGCTTACTGTTTGCGGTTGTGTTAGGGTATATGTAGCAGTAGGATTAGTAGAGCCACAGATATCTTCTACCGTCCAGGTAATAGTTACCGTACCTCCCGTACAGAAGTCGATAGACTGATTGGTAAAATCATGTGATACGCTCGGTGAACATCCCCCCGCTAAACTGCTATTAATACTATTAGTTTGTGCCGTTACCCAAGCTGCGATATCAGCATCCAGTGCATTTTGAGCTGCAGTAGGATCCGCATTATCAAACTCACAGGCATCCGCACTATCATCAGAAGGACTAGTATAGCTTACTGCTTGCGGTTGTGTTAGGGTATATGTAGCTTGAGGAGTAAAAGTTTCACAAATATCATCAATAGTCCAAGTAATTGTTACCGTACCTCCCGTACAGAAGTCAATAGACTGATTAGTAAAGTTATGAGATACAGTTGGAGATCCACCTGTTAAACTATTATTGATAATGGTAGTTTGGGCCGCTACCCAAGCTGCAATATCAGCATCCAGTGCATTTTGAGCTGCAGTAGGATCCGCATTATCAAACTCACAGGCATCAGCATTGTCGTTTGATGGCGGTGTGAAATTAATACCATCAGGCTGAGTGAATGTATAGGTAGCTGTTGGATTAGTAGTCCCACAGATATCTTCCACTGTCCACGTAATAGTTATAGAACCAGACGCACAAAAAGAAATAGACTGATCTACAAAATTATGTGATACGTTAGGTGAACACCCACCCGCTAAACTGCTATTAATACTATTAGTTTGCGTCGTTACCCAAGCCGCGATATCAGCATCTAGGTTGGCTTGTGCTGTAGCAGGATTAGGATCATCAAATTCAGCAGCAATAGCACTATCATCGCTAGGCGCATCATAGCTTACTACTTGCGGTTGTGTTAGGGTATATGTAGCAGTAGGATTAGTAGAGCCACAGATATCTTCTACCGTCCAGGTAATAGTTACCGTACCTCCCGTACAGAAGTCGATAGACTGATTGGTAAAATCATGTGATACGCTCGGTGAACATCCCCCCGCTAAACTGTTATTTATAATAGCTGTTTGATTAGTTACCCAAGCTGCAATATCAGCATCCAGTGCATTTTGAGCAGCAGTAGGATCCGCATTATCAAACTCACAGGCTTCAGCTGTATCATTACTAGGGGCATCATATGTTACTGGAGGAGATTCCACATTTATAATTTGGTCATAAGTTTCTGCATTCCCACAGGCATCGGTAATGGTATAAGTTCTGGTAACGACAATAGGACAGGTACCAGAGGCACTATCAGAGCTAGTTACTATTAAATCAGTATCATTGGTACAGGCATCCGCAATAGAAAGTCCGAGGGCTTCAAGAGCGGCTACGGTGTTAACTGGCGCTGTGGCATCAGTAGCTAGACATCCTTCCACGGTAGACTCAGCAATAGTTCCCGATATGGTAGGCGGGGTATCATCATCTACATTTATGATTTGGTCATAAGTTTCTGCATTCCCACAGGCATCGGTAATGGTATAAGTTCTGGTAACGACAATAGGACAGGTACCAGAGGCACTATCAGAGCTAGTTACTATTAAATCAGTATCATTGGTACAGGCATCCGCAATAGAAAGTCCGAGGGCTTCAAGAGCGGCTACGGTGTTAACTGGCGCTGTGGCATCAGTAGCTAGACATCCTTCCACGGTAGACTCAGCAATAGTTCCCGATATGGTAGGCGGGGTATCATCATCTACATTTATGATTTGGTCATAAGTTTCTGCATTCCCACAGGCATCGGTAATGGTATAAGTTCTGGTAACGACAATAGGACAGGTACCAGAGGCACTATCAGAGCTAGTTACTATTAAATCAGTATCATTGGTACAGGCATCCGCAATAGAAAGTCCGAGGGCTTCAAGAGCGGCTACGGTGTTAACTGGCGCTGTGGCATCAGTAGCTAGACATCCTTCCACGGTAGACTCAGCAATAGTTCCCGATATGGTAGGCGGGGTATCATCATCTACATTTATGATTTGGTCATAAGTTTCTGCATTCCCACAGGCATCGGTAATGGTATAAGTTCTGGTAACGACAATAGGACAGGTACCAGAGGCACTATCAGAGCTAGTTACTATTAAATCAGTATCATTGGTACAGGCATCCGCAATAGAAAGTCCGAGGGCTTCAAGAGCGGCTACGGTGTTAACTGGCGCTGTGGCATCAGTAGCTAGACATCCTTCCACGGTAGACTCAGCAATAGTTCCCGATATGGTAGGCGGGGTATCATCATCTACATTTATGATTTGGTCATAAGTTTCTGCATTCCCACAGGCATCGGTAATGGTATAAGTTCTGGTAACGACAATAGGACAGGTACCAGAGGCACTATCAGAGCTAGTTACTATTAAATCAGTATCATTGGTACAGGCATCCGCAATAGAAAGTCCGAGGGCTTCAAGAGCGGCTACGGTGTTAACTGGCGCTGTGGCATCAGTAGCTAGACATCCTTCCACGGTAGACTCAGCAATAGTTCCCGATATGGTAGGCGGGGTATCATCATCTACATTTATGATTTGGTCATAAGTTTCTGCATTCCCACAGGCATCGGTAATGGTATAAGTTCTGGTAACGACAATAGGACAGGTACCAGAGGCACTATCAGAGCTAGTTACTATTAAATCAGTATCATTGGTACAGGCATCCGCAATAGAAAGTCCGAGGGCTTCAAGAGCGGCTACGGTGTTAACTGGCGCTGTGGCATCAGTAGCTAGACATCCTTCCACGGTAGACTCAGCAATAGTTCCCGATATGGTAGGCGGGGTATCATCATCTACATTTATGATTTGGTCATAAGTTTCTGCATTCCCACAGGCATCGGTAATGGTATAAGTTCTGGTAACGACAATAGGACAGGTACCAGAGGCACTATCAGAGCTAGTTACTATTAAATCAGTATCATTGGTACAGGCATCCGCAATAGAAAGTCCGAGGGCTTCAAGAGCGGCTACGGTGTTAACTGGCGCTGTGGCATCAGTAGCTAGACATCCTTCCACGGTAGACTCAGCAATAGTTCCCGATATGGTAGGCGGGTATCATCATCTACATTTATGATTTGGTCATAAGTTTCTGCATTCCCACAGGCATCGGTAATGGTATAAGTTCTGGTAACGACAATAGGACAGGTACCAGAGGCACTATCAGAGCTAGTTACTATTAAATCAGTATCATTGGTACAGGCATCCGCAATAGAAAGTCCGAGGGCTTCAAGAGCGGCTACGGTGTTAACTGGCGCTGTGGCATCAGTAGCTAGACATCCTTCCACGGTAGACTCAGCAATAGTTCCCGATATGGTAGGCGGGGTATCATCATCTACATTTATGATTTGGTCATAAGTTTCTGCATTCCCACAGGCATCGGTAATGGTATAAGTTCTGGTAACGACAATAGGACAGGTACCAGAGGCACTATCAGAGCTAGTTACTATTAAATCAGTATCATTGGTACAGGCATCCGCAATAGAAAGTCCGAGGGCTTCAAGAGCGGCTACGGTGTTAACTGGCGCTGTGGCATCAGTAGCTAGACATCCTTCCACGGTAGACTCAGCAATAGTTCCCGATATGGTAGGCGGGGTATCATCATCTACATTTATGATTTGGTCATAAGTTTCTGCATTCCCACAGGCATCGGTAATGGTATAAGTTCTGGTAACGACAATAGGACAGGTACCAGAGGCACTATCAGAGCTAGTTACTATTAAATCAGTATCATTGGTACAGGCATCTGCAATAGAAAGTCCGAGGGCTTCAAGAGCGGCTACGGTGTTAACTGGTGCTATGGCATCAGTAGCTAGACATCCTTCCACGGTAGACTCAGCAATAGTTCCCGATATGGTAGGCGGGGTATCATCATCTACATTTATGATTTGGTCATAAGTTTCTGCATTCCCACAGGCATCGGTAATGGTATAAGTTCTGGTAACGACAATAGGACAGGTACCAGAGGCACTATCAGAGCTAGTTACTATTAAATCAGTATCATTGGTACAGGCATCCGCAATAGAAAGTCCGAGGGCTTCAAGAGCGGCTACGGTGTTAACTGGCGCTGTGGCATCAGTAGCTAGACATCCTTCCACGGTAGACTCAGCAATAGTTCCGATATGGTAGGCGGGGTATCATCATCTACATTTATGATTTGGTCATAAGTTTCTGCATTCCCACAGGCATCGGTAATGGTATAAGTTCTGGTAACGACAATAGGACAGGTACCAGAGGCACTATCAGAGCTAGTTACTATTAAATCAGTATCATTGGTACAGGCATCCGCAATAGAAAGTCCGAGGGCTTCAAGAGCGGCTACGGTGTTAACTGGTGCTGTGGCATCAGTAGCTAGACATCCTTCCACGGTAGACTCAGCAATAGTTCCCGATATGGTAGGCGGGGTATCATCATCTACATTTATGATTTGGTCATAAGTTTCTGCATTCCCACAGGCATCGGTAATGGTATAAGTTCTGGTAACGACAATAGGACAGGTACCAGAGGCACTATCAGAGCTAGTTACTATTAAATCAGTATCATTGGTACAGGCATCCGCAATAGAAAGTCCGAGGGCTTCAAGAGCGGCTACGGTGTTAACTGGCGCTGTGGCATCAGTAGCTAGACATCCTTCCACGGTAGACTCAGCAATAGTTCCCGATATGGTAGGCGGGGTATCATCATCTACATTTATGATTTGGTCATAAGTTTCTGCATTCCCACAGGCATCGGTAATGGTATAAGTTCTGGTAACGACAATAGGACAGGTACCAGAGGCACTATCAGAGCTAGTTACTATTAAATCAGTATCATTGGTACAGGCATCCGCAATAGAAAGTCCGAGGGCTTCAAGAGCGGCTACGGTGTTAACTGGTGCTGTGGCATCAGTAGCTAGACATCCTTCCACGGTAGACTCAGCAATAGTTCCCGATATGGTAGGCGGGGTATCATCATCTACATTTATAATTTGTGTGGCTTGTGACTGGTTACCACAATCGTCTTCTATAGTGTATGTTCTAGATATTACAATTGGGCATGTTCCAGATACATTATCTGAACTACTAACAATTAAATTAACGTTGTTAGTTGCGTCATCACTAATTATAAAGCCTAAAGCTTCTAAAGCTGCAACAGTTGTTTCTGCTATTGGAGCATCACTAGCAGAACAGCCTTCAATAGTTGTGATTACAGAGCCTGTTATTGAAGGAGGGGTATCACTTATAACTAATTGTTCTGATGCGGAACTAATATTGCAGGGTGAAATCCCGTCTGGGTCTGTAACAGTCAAGGTTACTGTGTAAGTTCCTCCTGTTGCGTACAAATGGCTTGGGTTTGCTTCTGTACTGGTATTACCACCATCGCCAAAATCCCACAAATATGTAGTGTTAGGTCCTCCGTTACTAGTATTACTGGTAAAATCTACCAGTAGATTACACGAACCACCAGCTCCAGGTGAGGTTGATAACGTGGATGCTGTAACACCATCTCTAAAAGTAATAGGGATATCAGAATAAACATCAACATAGGTGTTTAAGCAATCTTGACTTAAAGGTACTCTTACATTGATTCTTAAAATATAGTCCCCAGGTACACTAGCAGTAATCGTTGTAATAGCTGAGTCATCGGGCGAAAATGTTATAGTTCCAGGACCAGAAATTTGTTCCCAACTATAGGTTGGGATGCCATCAACAAAACCATTCAGTTCAATTTCAATATCTAAGGGTTCATTACAAACTTCATTTCCTGTACCACTAATTACATCAAAATCAGGATCTAATTGAATAGTTCCTCCTTGTTCAATAACTTCAGAAAAAGTAACACATACATTTCCGACTCCACTACAAGCAGAGTATTCAATAGCACCAATAATTAATCTTTTGGTGTTACTACAATTGTTTCCCGTAGAACCAATAGCGCCTGTTTGGTCATCTGTATCAGCAGTATCTTCAATGACTATGGCAGTATTCTCGGCTAAAATTAAGTCAACGTTATTTTGATCCCATAAAATATGAGCCCCATCTTGAATAATTATACGGTTAATAGTATTAGGTATTATGGTAGTAGAATATAAAATTATATCTATTCCATTAGGGATAGTTATAGTACCTGTACAACCAGTATTTCCAATCCAAGTAACGAGTTCTTGTCCTGTTATTTCTCCATCATTATTTAAATCTGTTGATGAGTTTACAGTACAATCAGCATGTGCTTGAGAAATACTCAAAAAAAGAAAAACAATTACAAACAAAACTTGTTTTATTTGTATAGTTGCTTTCGGAGTTAGATTTAGGGTAATTGTTTTCATAAGCCTAAAGGTTAGAAACTTTATAATATAGTTGACACTAAGAACTAATATTAGTCACTTAGTAGCCTCTAATGTTATTAACAATAAGTAATAGTTTGTAAGGGAAAAACTGAAAACTTTATTCCGTTGGGAGCCAACGGACCATTGAAAGATGTCATTAGATTTGGGGTCATAATTTTAAACTTTTTAAATTGTAGGTATAACAAATGAACTCATAAGGTTATTTTTCTTCAAAAAAAAATGTTAAATAGCTTATAAACTCGATTAAGAGTCAGGTTATTAGAGTTCTCTCTTTTAAAAAGCGTTAAAATATTATCCTGTTCTGCTTTGCACAAATGTTAATTTTTGGTTATTCATTGACTATAGTATTGGTTTTCTAACTAAATTTATTCAACAAATAACTTCATTTTTATCGAATAAAACAACTTTTTGTCGATAAAAAATGCGTTTAATCGATATTTATGAAAACATTAATTTTAGTAAGACACGCTAAATCATCATGGGAATTTGATGTGATTGACCATGAAAGACCTTTAAATAATCGAGGTTTTAATGATGCTGATCTGGTTTCAAAGGTTTTAAAAATGAGTAAATTAAAGGTAGATAAGCTTATATCAAGTGATGCTGTAAGGGCTAAAACAACAGCAGAGTTTTTTATTGAGAATCTCCCTGTTAATAAAAACATTGTAAGCTATGATTATGATTTATATGATTTTTCAGGAGAGAGTTTAGTAAAAGTTATTCAGGAAACAGATGATTCTGTTGATGAACTTATGGTATTTGGTCATAATCACGCTATAACGCATTTTGCAAATACTTATGGTAGTATTTATATAGAAAATGTGCCTACATGTGGTGTGGTTATTTTTCAGTTTGATATTGAAACTTGGAACACATTAAAACTGGGTAAAACAATAAAAACCTTATTTCCTAAAGATTTAAAATAAAAAAGCTATGATTATTTGAACGCAATAGGTATACAAATACAGAATCTATTTAAGATAATTAAACCAGAGTTGTGTGGTTTATGATAAGCCCTTTGATTTTAGATTGTATTTTAAATTGATAATAATTTCATATTGTTTAAGCCTAAATATTTATCTCAAATAGAATATATTTGTTTAGTTATTAACGTTAATAGTCATTAAATGACCAAACCTGATATTGCAACAAATAATAGTTATATAAATAGAGAAATAAGCTGGCTTCAATTTAATGCTCGAGTTTTACAAGAGGCACAGGATGAGAGTGTTCCATTAATCGAAAGATTACGTTTTTTAGGCATATTTTCAAATAATCTTGATGAGTTTTTTAAGGTGCGTTATGCCACTGTAAAGCGTATAGTAGAGGCTGGCCGAGCCGGGAAAAATCAGCTAGGAGGTATTGGAGCAAAAGAATTATTAGAGATTATAACACAAATAGTTATTGATCAACAGAGCGAAAGCTCTGAGATTTTAAATGACATAAAGGACGAGTTGTGTCAGGAAAACATCAATATTATTGATGAAACACAGATTAATCACCAACAACATGATTTCATAAAAGAATATTTTTTTAAAAAGGTAAGTCCTGCGTTAGTGACCATTATTTTAAATGATGATGTTGTATTACCAAACTTAAAAGATAGTGCAGCATATTTGGCGGTTAAAATGCTGATGCCTCATAACAAAAAACAGTTTGCATTAATTGAAATTCCTAAGTCCATAAATCGATTTGTTGTATTACCCAAGCAAAACTCAAAGGATTACATTATAATCATAGACGATTTATTACGATATTGTTTAGGTGATATCTTTAATATTTTTGATTACACAGCCATTTCAGCACATATGATCAAAATTACGCGTGATGGCGAGTTAGATTTTGAAAGTGATTTAAGTAAAAGTTTTATTGAGAAAATATCCGACAGTGTAAAACATAGGGAAGTAGGAGAACCCGTTCGGTTTGTATATGACAAAACTATTCATGATGATACCCTACAGTATTTAATGTCTAAAATGGGAATTGATGATACAGATAGTGTCATTCCTGGCGGACGATACCATAATAGACGAGATTATATGGGGTTTCCTAGTTTAGGAAGAACCGATTTAATGTATAAGAAAATTGAAGCCTTACCCGTAAAAGGATTAAGTTTACAGGATAGTATCTTTAAAGCTATAGCAAAGAAAGATTATTTACTTTATGCACCTTACCAAACATTTTCATATGTAGTTAAGTTTTTGCGTGAAGCAGCCTTAGATCCTAAAGTAAGAACCATAAAAATCACCATCTACCGCTTAGCCGAAATATCTCATATAGCCAGCTCTTTAATAAACGCAGCCATAAATGGAAAGTCTGTTACGGTTTCTATAGAACTCAGAGCTCGGTTTGATGAACAGGCTAATATTGATTATGCACAGCAAATGGAGGAAGAAGGCGTTAATTTAATATTTGGAGTTGCTGGCCTTAAAGTACATAGTAAAATGTGTGTTATTGAAAGAGAACAGGGTAAAAAACTAAAACGCTATGGTTTTATAAGTACAGGGAACTTTAACGAATCAACAGCCAAGATATATACAGATCATACGCTTTTTACATCCAATCAAAAGATTTTAAAAGATGTCAGTAAGATATTTGAATTCTTTGAGGCTAATTATAAGATACATACATATAAACATTTAATTGTTTCCCCGCATTATACAGAAAAGACCATCTTTAAACTTATAGATAACGAAATTGAACAAGTTAAAAACGGTAAGGAAGGTATTATCAGATTAAAAATGAATAGTATCTCTTGCTATCCTATGATTGATAAATTATATGAAGCGAGTAGGGCAGGTGTAAAAATACAAATGATAGTTCGCGGACTCTGTTGTTTAATTCCTGGTGTAAAAGGTATGAGTGAAAACATTGAGGTAATCAGTGTGGTAGATAAATTTTTAGAACACTCCAGAATTTATATTTTTGGAAATAATGGTAACTCTAAATTGTATATTTCAAGTGCTGATTGGATGACGCGAAATATTTATAATAGGGTAGAAGTGAGTTGCCCTATTTATGATGAAGACATTAAAAAGGAAATCATTGATACCTTCAATATTTCTTGGAATGACAATGTAAAGGCAAGAATTTTAGACGACACACAAGAAAATAGATATAGAAAGAATGATAACGAAAAAGTAAGATCACAATACGCCATTTATGATTATTATTTACAAAATTTAAACAATTAATATGCTCTCAATAAAGAAATACGCTGCTATAGATATTGGATCAAATGCTGTTAGATTACTCATCTCTAACATTATTGAGCAAAAGGGTAAACCTGTTCAATTTAAAAAAAACTCATTAGTTAGGGTTCCAATTCGTTTAGGGGCAGATGTATTTCTTAAAAATAGAATATCAAAAGAGAATACACAGCGTATGCTTGATACTATGTTAGCGTTTAAGCTGTTAATGAAATCTCACAGAGTAGTTAAATATAAAGCTTGTGCCACATCTGCAATGAGGGAATCTGCAAACGGACAAATGATTGTTGATATGGTTTCAGAAACAGCGGGAATCAATATTGATATTATTGGAGGAGAGGAAGAAGCTGCCATTATTGCTGCTACAGATTTAAATAAATTTGTAGACCCTAATAAAACGTATTTGTATGTTGATGTAGGTGGGGGAAGTACAGAGTTTACAGTTATTGATCAAGGCAAACAAGTAGTCTCAAGGTCGTTTAAAATAGGTACTGTAAGATTACTGAATGACATGGTGAAAAATGAAGATTGGCAGGATTTAAGGCATTGGATTGCTCATAATGCTCAGGGGTATGATAATATTTCTGTTATGGGCTCTGGAGGGAATATCAATAAAATATTCAAAATTTCTGGAAAAGCTTTGGGTAAGCCTCTTTCATACTTTTATATGACATCATACTATAACACCTTACAAAGCTATTCTTATGAAGAGCGTATTACAGAATTAGATTTAAACCAAGACAGAGCCGATGTTATCATTCCTGCTATGCGAATTTATTTGTCTGCCATGAAATGGAGTGGAGCAAAAAATATCTACGTTCCAAAAATCGGATTAGCCGATGGTATTATAAAAAGTATATACTATGATACGGTTTCAAGCAATACACAGTAAATTATTGCATTTTACCTTTTAAAATTGTTTGCTTTTGCGTTTATAGCATATATTGGTCTCATTATTAGTTACATCCCAAATCTATTAATAATGAATTAAGTCGAATTTTTGTAACCGTTTTCTGACCTAATTACATCTGATAGATTTCTTAAATGATTAACAGATGAAAAAATTATTTCTCATTACAGTCGGCTTGTGTTTTTCATACTTTGGTTTTGCACAAGATTTAAAACTACAAAACGCAAATGACTCTATTATTCCGAAACCTAAAGGTAGTTCATTTCAAGGAGTTAACTACGGCGTAAGGGGAGGTTACAATATTTCTAATTTAGATTTTGAGGAGGTTCCTAACTTTGAAAATAAACACCGTAATAGTATTTATATTGGTTTTTTTGCTAATATAGGATTTTCTAGAGCCATATCTTTAGTTCCTGAATTGCAGTTTTCGGCAGAAGGTGCTAAATCAGAACCCTTACATTTAGACTATATTCAAGCTCCTGTTTTACTCAGATTAAGATTAAGTGAAAAATTTCACTTGTCTTTGGGGCCGCAAGTAGGGCTTAAGGTGCATAAAGAAGATGACAAAGTAAACAACTTTGCTTACTCTGGTGTTGGCGGTCTTGAATATAAAATCAACTACGCTCTTTTTGTTGATGCCAGATATACTTATGGTTTTAGAAATGTATTTAATGAAAATGTAGGACTTTCAGCAAAAAACAGAAATGTTCAAATAGGTATAGGGTATAGGTTTTAACCATGCACCTTTTCTGAAGTTCCTAAGTTACTCATAATTTTAGCTTCATATTCAAGAAGTTGCTGCCATTTGGTGTCAACTTCTTTTTTGTTTCCGTACTGTCTTGCAAATCCTAAAAACATAGTGTAGTGGTTTGCTTCACTTACCATAAGATTTCTATAAAAAGTAGCCAATTCTTTATCGGCTAACTCTTCAGATAAAAGCCTAAAACGTTCACAACTTCTGGCTTCAATAAGTGCCGCATATAATAATCTATGCACCAATTGGTCGGTTCTACTACCGCCTTTAGGAAAGAATTTTAATAATTCAATAACATAGTCATCCTT
Organism: Allotamlana fucoidanivorans; assembly: GCF_045788535.1. Taxonomy (GTDB): domain Bacteria; phylum Bacteroidota; class Bacteroidia; order Flavobacteriales; family Flavobacteriaceae; genus Allotamlana; species Allotamlana fucoidanivorans. The sequence continues at coordinate 3,045,350 of NZ_CP074074.1, forward strand.
TCTATCTCTGCCTAAAGTCCATCCGCGTTCTAAAATTTTATCATGTACCATTTTAAAATGGCTAATCTCTTCTTTAACCAGCGCTACCATTTCTTGCACTAATTCTGTATATTCAGGGAAACTTACAATAAGCGAAATGGCCGTACTGGTTGCTTTTTGTTCACAGAAAGCGTGATCTGTGAGTATTTCTTCAATGTTTTTTTCAACGATATTAACCCAGCGCGGGTCGGTTGGTAATTTTAATCCTAGCATGATTTAAATGGTGTTGGGTAAAGTATTCACTTGCTGAATATTAACTATGCCGTATTTATTTATAGAGATCCTAAAATCTTTAAATACAGAGGTGTTAACAATGTTAAAGGCTGTATTTAGGTATACAAACTCTTCGTTGGAGGCTTCAAAATCAATCCAAACAAATTGCATGACAGCACGATTCCAAAAGGCAGCTGTTTCAAAATCCTTAAAAGAGGCTTTATTAAGCGTTACGCTATGTTTTTTATGTTCTCCGTTTTGAATATTTATAGTAGCTTCAAAGTTTTTAAAATAGGTTTCATCTTCTGTGTTATTAATTTTGGAGCCAACAAAAACACTATCTTTTTGTGAATAGTAATGAATCTTTATTTTAAAACCATTATTCAGTACTGTGTCTGTGACTATTTGAACTGGATTTTCAGGGATGATATGAATTTCTTTTGAAAATGCTTCTTTTAGATTCAGTTCGGTTAATACTTCAGCTTTGGACTTAAATTTTCTATACCTACCATCACAGCTTAAAGCCAAAATAGCAATAATTATAGTGAAGTATAGTTTAGTAACCATATGTTTTACAGCATTAAACATCTAGATCAAAGGTTTTTCTTAAAAGATCAATCGTTGGATTTTTCTCTTTTAGTTTTTCAAACTTTTCTATAGTTGTAAAGGCGTATTGTTTTTGTTTTATTTCATTAACTGTTACATCTATACTAATTTCAAAGTTATTCAGGGCTTTTCTAATATAGCCTAGAAGCTCATATTGATGCCGCTCAAGCTCAACTTTATTAGTCTCCGTTGGAAACTCTAAATGCGCTACTGAGCCTTTTAATTTTGGTGTATCAATAGAAAGAATTGAGGCTATGATATGTTTACCTTCATTTTGTAACTTATCAATATAAGCATTCCAAACAGTAATAAATTCTTTCTCTGTAAATGGATCTTTGGGTAATTGTTCTTCATCAACCACCACATCCATTTGTTTTATTTCGTGCGCTTTTTTAGTTCTTATACTGCTTAAGGACAGACCAGAGGTGCGTTTATTTTCTTTTTTTAAAATAACCTTTGGGGGAGTTTTTACTTGAAACTTTTCAAGCACTTTTGGTTCTGGATTAACAGCTTCATTTTTTACTTGAGTATCATCCGTTTGATTAGGCGAGGCCGTGTTAGGTCGTGTAACAGAAACAGGCGTAATTCCTTTTTTTCTGAAGTAAGAAGCGGGAATTATGTAATGTTTGCTATTTTTTTTTTCTCCATCAAAAGTGATAGAGGCAAGTTGCATTAAGCATAGCTCAACGAGTAACCGTTGATTTTTACTGGTCTTGTATTTTAAATCACATGCATTTGCTAAATCAATTGCTGATAGTAAAAAGGACTGTGATGCTTTTCTTGATTGCTCAAGGTATTTTAATTGTGTTTGTTCACCAACTTCCAATAGAGGTATGGTTTCTTCGGTTTTTGAAACCAACAAATCTCTAAAATGCGATGCCAAACCAGCTATGTAATGATGCCCGTCAAAACCTTTGGCAAGAGTTTCATTAAACTGAAGGAGTAACTCCGGAATGTTATTCTCAAGAATTAAGTCAGTACTTTTAAAATAGGTTTCATAATCAAGCACATTTAAGTTTTCGGTTACAGCTTGCCTAGTTAGGTTTTTGCCCGAAAAACTCACCACTCTATCAAAAATAGATAAGGCATCACGCATAGCTCCATCTGCTTTTTGAGCAATAATATGCAAAGCATCATCTTCCGCTTGAACACTCTGTTCTTTAGCAATATATTTTAAATAATCTTTGGCATCTTTTACTGTAATCCTTTTAAAATCAAATATTTGACAGCGCGATAAGATGGTTGGAATAATTTTATATTTTTCAGTAGTCGCTAAAATAAAAATACAGTGCTTGGGCGGTTCTTCTAAGGTTTTTAAAAAGGCATTAAAAGCCGCTTGCGATAGCATGTGCACCTCATCAATGATATAAACTTTATATTTCCCAACTTGAGGCGGAATTCTAACCTGATCGGTTAGGCTTCGTATATCATCAACAGAATTGTTTGAAGCAGCGTCAAGTTCAAAAATATTAAAAGCAAAATCTTCAGATTCAGATTCAGATCCATCACTATTAATCATTTTTGCTAAAATTCTGGCACAGGTGGTTTTCCCAACCCCTCGGGGCCCTGTAAACAACAAGGCTTGTGCTAAATGATTATTCTCAATGGCATTTAAAAGGGTGTTTGTAATAGCTTGCTGGCCCACAACATCTTTAAATGTTTGAGGGCGATATTTTCTAGCTGATACAATAAAATGCTCCATTGAAATTTCTTGAGATAACAAAGTTAAAAATTCAATTGAAAAATAAGAATTGAGAGCTTATAATTTGATAGGAGTTATTAACAATTTATGTACTTTTGCTTATAAGTAAATCGCCTTATCGCTGTTCAAAATTGAATGGAGGAAAGTCCGAACACCATAGTGCAATATAGTGGTTAATGGCCACCAGCCGAGAGGTTAGGAAAAGTGCAACAGAAAGAATGTACGGGTAATGCTGTAGTGAAATCAGGTAAACTCTATATGGTGCAATGTCATGTATACCAGCGTTTGAAAGCGGCACGTTTGATGCTGGAGGGTAGGCAGCTAAAGTGTATTAGTAATAGTACATTCAGATAAATGATAAGGGCTTTTTCTTTTTTAAGAAAAAGTACAGAATTCGGCTTATAGATTTGCTTAAGTATAATAAACCCTTCTTTAAGTTATTTAAAGAAGGGTTTATCGGTTATTAAAGTGACTAACTCTATTCTGTTTTTGGCGCATAGTCCATATCAGGACGCATTCTTCCTGTATATTCTTCTGTTCTGGTTACGTATTTCATAACTTTATTAAAGGTATCCCATCTATCAGGGCCAAGGGTTTCTCGGTTAGCCGTATCCTTTTTAGCAGAATCTATTTCATTTTCTGCTGATAAAGAAACTAAGTAATATGATTCTGTTTGACCTAAGCCATCACGATACACACGATAATAACGTGTAGAGCCCTTATCTTTAAACATTTGTTTTACAGCTTTCATGCCTTCTCGGATGTCTTTTGCGTGTTCGGGTTTGTAATACATATAAATCCAGGTTCTATAATTTTCATTACTAGGTGCATTTTCTACACCTTCAGGCATATAAGATAGCTCAGAATCTTTTACAAGAATATAAGTCCCATGCGAATCATAGTGTTTATCAAATTCTTTAAACATATCACTAAAATCATCTCCCATGGCTTCAGCCATTTCAGCAAAAGGACGTTCGTCCAATTCTGCAAAGTTCTCAATGGGCGATACATAGATGTATTTAAAATCGTTTGTTGAAGCTGCAAACCACGTTACGTCTACATTGTATTTTATACAGGCGTCTCTAAATTTTTTGGCTACTTTTTCATACTCCATAAAGCTAGAAGGCCTTACGTTGTCTTGATGAACTCTAAACATTTGTTGAGCGAAGGAAAAATTTACTACTAAACAGAATAATAGCGTTAATACAATGGCATTTTTAATTGTTTTCATAATTGATATTTTGGAAGGTTAGTGAATACTAAAGCGTAGAAACGAATTGCTCTATTTCTAAATGGTTTTATGTATTTGATAGCTACATAAGGATTAAGTATAACAGATGTGAAATATTGGATTAGGGAATAACGTGGCTTGCAAAAATGAAATTTTGAATGAATCAAGAAAATACTTTTCATAGTTATATTGATGTTAATGACGCCTTAACCATACAACATAAGTGGTAATTTATTACCAATGGATAGTAAATTATGAGTCTGGGACTCTTAGAGAGTTTCTAATTTACAGAAAAAAAAGGAATAAAAAAAATGGATTCAATTAGGCGTGTTCAAAAAAACTAAAAACATTACCTCCATAAGCTTTTGAGTATGCGTAATTTTCAATCTCTGATAAATCTGTATGCTTAGAATGCTCAACAACCAAAGTGCCGTTTTTAGATAAAATATTATTATTAAAAATCAACTCAGGTATTTTAGAAAACTGATCTTGAGTGAAGTTATAAGGCGGATCAGCAAAAATGAAGTCAGCCATTATATTTGTTTTATCTAAAAATTTAAAAACATCAGCTTTTAAGGTTTGTATAGGCATGCCAAAGCTATGGGCTGTTTGATTTATAAAATTAATACATCGGTGATCTTGATCTACGGCAGTGATGGTTTCTGTACCTCTTGAAGCGAATTCATAACTAATATTGCCCGTGCCTGCAAACAAATCAATTACAGATATGTCATCAAAATAATAAAGATTGTTGATTATGTTGAACAAAGATTCCTTGGCCATATCCGTTGTTGGCCGAACTGGAAGGTTTTTAGGTGCGTTTATTTTTCGTCTTTTATAAATGCCTGATATTATACGCATGATATACTTTTTATAAGCACAAAATTTGAATAATTTGAAGCTGTATGGCTATTTTCAAATTTGTAATTATCCATTATATTGCCAAAGGCAATAGTTCTTATATATTTATAGGCTATTTGATACAATGCATCCTCCTTATTAACATCACCTAAAAAGAGAAGCTCAAATGTTTCAGGGTTTAAACCTAATTGTTCTGCTGTAAACAGGATATAATAGATAAAGTCTTGGTCGGTTTGGTAGTTGAAACTGTTGTAAAGTTTTAGTTTTCCTTTTTCAATAACAATAATTTGAAAATTGTCTTTACTAACATGTACATAAAACTTTAAAGATGTTGCATGTTTTTCGAAATGAAGCAGTTCTTCTATTAAAACCGTTGATATGTGTTTAAAGGTGAAATCACCAAATTGGTCATATATAAAGTTGTTAACGTTAACATAAGGCACATAAACGTTAATGATATCTTGTTCGTTAAGCGCATCAAAAGTAACAAAATCAGTTTTTAAGATTTTAGAATTAAACTTTAAATAATCTGCTAAGTTCGCTTCATTAAATAAGGTTTTGGGTACTTGTACGGATAGGTCACTATCATGAATAACGGTAACCCTGTAAAAATTGTTAGCTAAATAAGTATCCGTATTAAAAAGATCTGTAAGTTCATTTAAAATATCTAACGGATTCAACTTTTTCCCAAAATGCTTTTCTTTTAAATGAAGTATGGTGTTAGATTGCGTATCTAGAATACAAAAAGAAAGTCCACTCAAACTGATTTGAATGGACAAGCTTAGTTTAGTTAGTTTGTTGTTAGTAATGTTACTCGTTTGAGCCATATGTTTTAGGCCAGTTACCATTGGTTTTAACCTCGTCCATTGATCCTACTTTAAGGGCATTACCATTAACACCATCAACAGATACTACTTGATTTTCCTGAATTAGTAAATCTTTATTTTGATCAAACAAAATAACATCTTTTTTTACTTTGGCTTCAAAAACAGGTATTTTTAATTTATTTTGCTCAATAAAGCCAGCTTTCAATTCAAATTTTGCATCAGGCTTTCCAACAGGCACATTCATCATAGTTTTATAACGATCAGACTTCTTAAATAGTGAGTCCTTTACAGACACAAAACCTAAGGTGTCAATGATAACAATATCCTTATAAGTATCTACTTGATATAGTTTAGTAAGTTCTTTGTCAATAATACTTGAGTCTCTTCGTTGGGTAATCGTGTATTCTGCTGTATCAATAAACTTAATTAAATTTTCAAATTTATCAGCAAATTTACCTGTAACCTGTCTGTGTGCTAATTGCGCATTTCTAATATCTCTTAAGCTTTCAATAACTTTAGCGTAACGCTTGTTTTTTGTTTTATTAAATTGAATGGGTTCATAAATAGATTGATACGTTTGGTAACCTAAATATCCAATTATAACCCAAAGTACTATGTTTAAAACAGGTTTTAATTTTGAAGGAATAAATTTGTCAATTAACTTAACTAAGCCAATTGTAACTAAAATCACTGCAACTGCAATAAGAATAAATGTCAACATAGTATGTTATTTAATTTTAATTTTGTTAAAGGAATTTAGCAAATCTACAATTTTTTTTTAATGGTAAAAACAAAGAGCGTAAAAATCATTTCTATCTTTGAACAATAAATTATTAGCCTTCTTTGTTAAATGCAAGCCTCAGAATTTTATTCCCTTATAAAACAGCAGTTTCCGTTTCAGCCAACGCTAAAACAAGATATTGTATTGCAACAATTATCTGAATTTATTTTTGGGAAATATCCAAAAGCCTTATATGTTTTAAAAGGTTATGCGGGAACTGGAAAAACCACCATAATTGGCACTATAGTAACTAATTTATGGAAAGCAAAGAAGAGTGCGGTGTTATTGGCACCAACAGGTAGGGCAGCCAAAGTGATATCTAATTATTCTAACAAAGAAGCTTTTACTATTCATAAAAAAATTTATTTTCCTAAAAAAAATAAAAGCGGAGGTGTCAAGTTTGTTTTGCAACCTAATAAACATAAAAATACGGTATTCATTGTTGATGAGGCTTCTATGATCCCTGACACTCCTGGAGAATCGAAGTTTTTTGAAAATGGCTCGTTACTTGATGATTTAATGCAGTATGTGTATTCTGGTCATCAATGTAAGTTGCTTTTAATAGGGGATACAGCACAGTTACCACCTGTAAAATTAGAACTTAGCCCAGCACTTGATGAAAATTTATTGAGTTTAAATTACAATAAAGAAGTCACTAGAATGGAACTTGATGAAGTAGTGCGTCAAGAACAAAATTCTGGTATTTTAGCAAATGCAACTGTGCTTCGAGAAGCCTTAATGAATATGAATTTTGACACTTTTAAATTTGATTTAAACGGCTTTAAAGACATTGTTAGGCTTATTGATGGCTATGAAATTATGGATGCTATTAATGAGGCATATAGTGAATTAGGCAAGGAAGAAACTGCCATCATTGTTAGGAGTAATAAACGTGCTAATTTATACAATCAGCAGATTAGGAGTCGGATTTTATTTAACGAAAACGAATTGTCTGCTGGTGATTATTTAATGGTTGTTAAAAACAATTATTTCTGGATAAAACCAACAACAGAAGCTGGTTTTATTGCAAACGGCGATATCATTGAAGTACTTGAAATATTTAGTATTATTGAGTTATATGGTTTTAGGTTTGCTGAAGTAAAAATTAGAATGGTTGATTATCCAAGGATGAAGCCGTTTGAAACGGTTTTAATCTTAGATACCATTGATGCCGAAAGCCCTTCGTTATCTTATGAAGACTCTAATAGACTGTATCAAGAAGTGATGAAAGATTTTGAAAATGAATCAAGTCAATATAAAAAGTTTTTAAAGGTAAAAAGCAATAAATATTTTAATGCGCTTCAGGTGAAATTTTCATATGCTATGACCTGTCATAAATCTCAGGGCGGCCAATGGGATACTGTTTTTGTTGAACAGCCTTATTTGCCAAATGGTATAGATAAAGACTATTTACGTTGGCTTTATACTGCTGTTACAAGAGCAAAAGAAAAATTGTATCTTATAGGTTTTAAGGAAACCTTTTTTGAGGAATAGTTGTTAATGTTAAAAAAGTATGACTGTAGAAACAATAATGAGCATTTGTCTAGGTATTGGTTTAGCTGCCTCTGTAGGTTTTAGAGTGTTTTTGCCCTTGTTTGCCTTAAGTCTGGTTGCTTATTTTGATGTTTGGCATCTCAATGAATCATGGGAATGGTTAGGCAGTACAGCCGCTTTAATAACGCTAGGTGTAGCTACTATTGTTGAAATTATAGCTTATTTTATACCTTATATTGATAATCTATTAGATACTATAGCTGTACCACTAGCCACTTTGGGAGGTACCCTTGTGATGTTATCAACAGTTTCAGAGTTAAGTCCGTTGGTAACTTGGGCATTGGCTATCATTGCGGGAGGAGGAACGGCCGCGGCTATTTCAGGCGCATCAAGTTCGGCTCGATTTACATCTACTGTTTCAACAGCGGGTTTTGGTAACCCCTTGGTCTCCATTTTTGAAACAGGATGTTCTATCATTATGGCACTAATTTCAATTTTTTTGCCATTACTAGGAGGCGTTTTTGTGTTACTATTGCTAATATTTATTTATAAATTCTTTAGAAAGTTTAAATCTTCAACGCCCTAAGACCATATAAATTTTATTACTTTTGATATTTAGTTTTTAAGTCTTTTTCAACATAAAATTTATAGCCCTTGAAAATAATTTCAATGATTCCAGCGCGCTATGCGGCCTCACGTTTCCCTGGTAAACTCATGCAAGACCTTCATGGTAAAACGGTGATTTTAAGAACTTATGAAGCCACGGTGGCTACAAACCTTTTTGATGATGTTATTGTAGTTACTGATAGTGACATTATTTACAATGAAATTGTCAGTAATGGAGGTAAGGCCATGATGAGTATAAAGGAGCATGATTGTGGATCTGATAGGATTGCCGAGGCTGTTGAAAACTTAGATATTGACATTGTTATCAATGTTCAGGGTGATGAACCTTTTACGGATGAGAAGTCACTAAGTAAACTTATTCAGGTGTTTAAGGAAGACAAAAACAAGGAAGTTGATTTGGCGTCTTTAATGGTTCACATTACAGAAGAAGCGGAAATTAATAACCCGAATACGGTAAAGGTTATTGTAGATCAATCTAAATTTGCTTTATACTTTTCTAGAAGTCCTATTCCATATCCTAGAGAAAAAAAATCAGGTGCAAAATATTATAAGCACAAAGGGGTTTATGCTTTTAGAAAGGAGGCCATACTTGATTTTTACAGATTACCCATGCTTCCACTTGAAGCTTCCGAAAAAATAGAATGTATCCGCTATTTAGAATACGGAAAACGTATTAAAATGGTTGAAACAGATATTCAAGGTGTTGAAATTGATACGAAAGAAGACTTAGAGCGCGCAAAGAAATTATGGAGATAGACTATAAAAATATCAAGGTTATAGGTTTTGATGCTGATGACACCTTATGGGTTAATGAAACTTATTTTAGAGATGCTGAAGCTGAATTTTGTAGGTTGCTTTCTAAATACGAAACACCAAACAAGATTGATCAAGAGCTTTTTAAAAAGGAGATTAGTAACCTGCCTATGTATGGATATGGCGTTAAAGCATTTGTTTTGTCTATGGTAGAGTCGGCACTTGAGCTATCAAATTATGATATTCCAAATAAAACACTTGAAGCTATCCTTAATATAGGTAAGGATATGCTTAAAAAACCTGTAGAATTACTTGATGGGGTAGATGTTGTTTTAAAAACCTTATCAAAAAAGTATAGACTTATTTTAGCTACTAAAGGCGATTTACTTGATCAGGAACGCAAACTGGAGAAGTCTGGTTTAACCGATTATTTTCATCATATTGAAGTACTAAGCGATAAAAAAGAAGATAATTATGCTAAACTTTTAAAACACTTAGATATTCATCCGTCCGAATTTTTAATGATTGGTAATTCTCTTAAATCTGATGTTTTGCCATTAATAAATATTGGGGCACAAGCCATTCATGTACCATTTCATACCACGTGGGCGCATGAAGAGGTTACTGATGAAGATACCAACGGAAAAACATATAAAACCATTAATACCTTAAAATCGCTATTAAAATACTTTTAGGCCTTGAAACTAATAGATTTGAATACTTGGAACAGAAAAGCATTGTATCATCACTTTTCTACGTTTAAAGATCCTTATTTTGGAATAACAGCGCAGGTCAATGTATCTAGGGCGTATTTGTTTTCAAAAAAGAACAAAATCAGTTTTTTTGCTAGGTATTTACATGATTGTATGAAAGCCATTAATACAATTGATAACTTAAAATTAAGAATTCAAGATGGGCAAGTGGTTATGTTTGATGTTATAAATGCTTCTGCCACTATTTCAAGAAAAGATAATACGTTTGGGTTTTCATTTATTGATTATGACGAGAGTTTTTCAAAATTTAAAAAGAATTTTGAAAGTGAAAAGAAGCGCATACATCAAAGTGATGAATTGTTTCCTTCAAACAATGGTTTAGATTGTATTCATTGTTCAGCGTTGCCATGGATAAATTTTACAGGACATAAAGAGCCTGTATCAGGAAAACAAGAGTCTATACCCAAGTTAAGCTTTGGTAAGGTGGTAAAAAATGATCATGACATGATGATGCGTGTAGGTATTCAGGTAAATCATGCACTAGTTGATGGCTATCATGTAGGACTTTTTTTTGAAAAATTTCAAGAAAACCTTGACAAATAGATTTTAAATAATAGTATTTTTACTTGTTCTAAAAATAGACATATAAATGAATTATAAGAACTTTCCCATGGTGTCAAAGGTGATTTTTGGCAGAGGTAGTTTTAATCAAGTAAATGATGTTTTAGCTCCAAAACGTTTAGGCATTCATTCTCCTTTTATATTTTTAATTGATGATGTGTTTAAAGGTAATTCATGGTTAACGTCAAGAATATCTTTAGCTTATGATGATAGGATTATATTTGTTTCAACTAAAGAAGAACCGAAAACCGCTCAGGTAGATGATTTGGTAGAAGATATCATTTTAAAAGGAAAAGAACGTCCATCGGGTATTATAGGAATTGGAGGTGGAAGTATTTTAGACTTGACCAAGGCTGTTTCTATTATGTTAACAAACGACGGTCTGGCTGAAGATTATCAAGGATGGGATCTAGTAAAGAACCCCGCCATATATCACGTCGGTGTACCAACGCTGTCTGGTACAGGTGCTGAAGTATCTAGAACAGCTGTATTAACAGGACCAGAAAAAAAACTGGGAATTAATTCAGATTTTACACCTTTTGATCAGGTTATTTTGGATTCAAAATTGACCAGGGGAGTCTCTAAAGAGCAATGGTTTTATACAGGAATGGACTGTTATATTCATTGTGTAGAATCGCTTACAGGCACCTATTTAAATGCTTTTAGCCAGTCTTATGGTAACATGGCGCTTGAGTTGTGTAAAGAGATTTTTCTTGATGATAAGCTTTCTGAAGAAGAAGCTCAAGAAAAATTAATGATGGCTTCGTGGCATGGAGGTATGAGTATTGTTTACTCTCAGGTTGGCGTAGCACATGCCTTGAGTTATGGGTTATCCTACTTATTAGGAACCAAACATGGTATAGGAAACTGTATCGTTTTTAATCATTTAGAGGAATTTTATCCTGAAGGCGTTAAAATTTTTAAAGAGATGTTAGCTAAACATCATATTAGTTTACCACAAGGTGTTTGTGCTCATTTAAGTGATAGCGAGTTTGACATTATGATAGATGTTGCGCTAGGGCTAGAACCACTATGGGAAAATGCTATTGGTATAGATTGGAAAAAAACGATTACCAGAGAGAAATTAAAATCACTTTATCAAAGAATGTAATATGCAATGGTTGGCTAAACTTATATATTTTAAATTGTTAGGTTGGCAACTTGTTGGTAATACTTCATTTTCAAAAGATTCTGTAAAAAAAGCGGTTATTATTGCTGTACCTCATACAAGTTGGCATGATTTCTACATTGGTATTCTGTTAAGAGCAGTAGTAGGAGTAAAAACCAATTTTATTGGAAAAAAAGAACTTTTTATTTTCCCATTCGGGATTTTTTTTAGAGCGCTTGGGGGTGCTCCTATAAATAGACAATCGAATGAAAATAAGGTAGATATGATTGCTAAACTCTTTCAAGAACATGAGGAGTTTAGAATTGCACTAGCTCCAGAGGGCACCCGAAAAAAGGTTAAACAATGGCGCACAGGTTTTTATTACATTGCTAAAAAGGCCAAGGTTCCTATCATTATGTTTACTCTAGATTTTGGTAAAAAACAAAACAAAGTTTCAGAACCATTTTATCCATCAGATAATATAGAAGCTGATTTTGAATATATGCATCAGTTCTTCATTGGCGTAGAAGGCAAAATTGCAAAATATTCTTAGAGAAATGCCGTTAATTTGGCATGAAAATTGTTATTAATATGATAAGTTCATGAAACATAAAGTAAACAAGATATTGTCCCTAAAAAGAAACATGACTAACAAAGCTACTCACCTTTGAAGTAGCTTTTTTTTATTAGAACCGTTTTTAAAGCTCCATTGGCTTTCTTTACAACCATGCTGAACGTATCATTATGCATCACTTGTGCAGAGCCATTAATAAAGTCACATAAAGGTGTTGATTGAACATCTAAATCATCTACAGTTATAATTTCATCACCATACTCTAATTGCTCTTTTAAATCAGCACTCCACACTATGCCAACAATAATCTTATTGCCTAAAATACTTGGAGAAAACCCCAAGTGCTTCTGCTTCATATCCACAACACGATTATGCGGATTAAAGTAAAATCTTTTTTGCTTAAAATTAAAAGTCATAGTGCCATATTTTAACATTTCGGCGCCTATTCTAGAATTAGTATCATTCGTTGTTTTTACTAAAGTATTATTAAAAACAGTATTTACAAACTTTAGTTGATCTATTATCAGTCGGTATTGTGTATTCTGTTTAGCCGTACCAAATAAACTCATAGAAGCACTTCCTGTAGCTTCAGAAACTTTGGTATAGATACCATAATCACTTAATTTATTCATATGATTTAAGGTTAAATCATAAAAACCTTTCATACCTGTATCAATGAGAACATGCTCTTTTACGGTTTTATCTCCTTTAAATTCAATCCATATATACGGACTCTTTTGAGCATTGATTAAGTCCATTTTAAAGGCTTCATCCTTATTTAAATGCAGGCGCTTAGGCGTATCAGTAACTACAAGTAATTTATTATCAAGGTTAATTTGAATGATAGATTTGTACAACATATTACTTCCTATAATACCATCTATATCAAAACAATCAAAAATTAAATTATGTGAGGTATTATCAACAAGCGTTGGACAATTTATAAATCTAATAGAACCAAGTTGCAATTCTGGAATGGAAACAAGTTCTAACTGGTTGCGCTTGTTTGTAGCATCAGATACGTTGATTTGCGAAATAGACTTGCTTTCAATTTTAACACTAAGTTCTTTAGAAATTACATTTGGCGCCCCTGTGTCTAGCATGAATTTATAGGTTCTGTTTTCAATAGTTACAGGAATAATTATTTTTTCAGAAATAAAATCAAAATGAATCTCCGTGTAATAGTTTTTATCTGAGCGTAAACCTTTTGTAAATCTGTTTTGTTGGGCCTCAATAGTGTTATTCATGAAAATCATGCAACCCAATAAGAGAATACTTAAAGCTTTTATTGATTTTTTTTTTTGCATAATACTATAATACAGAAACGTTTAATGTTTTTAATTACAGCACACTAAACTAAGTACATTTTTAAGGATGTGGTTAAAAAAAACGTTAAAATAGCAATAAGCTATTTAAATTAATAGGAACGTTGTATCTTTTCGCTTTACAAGTAGATTCTATGATAAAAGACACTAAAATTGCAGTATTGATAGATGGTGATAATATTCCTTCAAAATACATCTCTGAAATGATGGAGGAAATAACAAAGTATGGCACACCAACCATTAAAAGAATTTATGGAGATTGGACTAACCCCTACCTTTCTAAATGGAAAAAAGTCTTGTTAGAACATGCCATCACACCCATTCAGCAATATGGATATACACAAGGAAAAAATGCCACAGATTCAGCTATGATTATTGATGCGATGGATATTTTATATTCCGAAAAGGTTAATGGTTTTTGTTTAGTGTCTTCTGATAGCGATTTTACAAAATTAGCCACACGTTTAAGAGAAGCAGGAATCGTTGTTTATGGCATGGGAGAAAAGAAAACCCCAGATCCTTTTATTGTAGCTTGTGATAAGTTTATTTATTTGGAAATTCTTAAAAAAGATACAGAAGAAGCGGTAGGAGGGAAAGACGTAAAGAAAAAGAATTTATACAACCTCACTCCCAAAATCATTCGTTTATTGCAAAATTCTGTTGAAGATGCCGCAGATGATGATGGTTGGGCTTTTTTAGGAGATGTGGGATCTTTAATATTAAAAAAACAACCAAATTTTGATTCAAGAAATTTTGGTTTTGAAAAGTTAACGCCTTTGTTCAAATCATTAAAGCAGTTTGAGTTGGAAACAAGAGACCAACCCAATGCACGATTTAAACTTATTTTTGTAAAGAATAAGACTTAACTAACTTATTTATTCCATTTCCTGATACTAACAGATTGCTCAGTAGGGAAATCTTCAGGAACTTTTTGCGTGACTTTACCTGTTGCCGCCCATTCTACACCACGTTGAAAGGTGGTAATAAATCCAACACATTCAAAAGAATAATCCATATGTCCCATGGCTGAATGGAATATCCTGCCTTTTCCATAATCAATAGTCATAAGCATGGGTTCATGACGCTGCGTTCCCTTATATTTTTTGTCAGAATAAGCCGTGGCCAATATGGTCATATTTTCGGCAGGTCCTCGCATTTCAGCGTATAGTTCATCTTTGGTGTGAAGCCAGGTTTCTGGCAGTCCTTTCATAATAGGGTGGTCTTTAGCCCGTGTTTTTAATACGTAATTGTGTTGCGGACCATGAGAAGCACATTTACCATCAGACGGATCGCGTACAAGTTCATCGTCATCATTATAATATACATAAGGTCCCGTGTGAATATCACGACCACCCCAACCTCCTAGGCCAATCATTTTATTAAACTGATCCCAATCGCCCCAAGCGTTGTTTGCCGCATGAATTAAAACAAATCCACCGCCATTTTTTACAAACGTTTCAAAATTTGCCTTGGTGGCTTCAGGCCATTGAGAGGATTTCCAACCAAAATTAGAAATGACCACATCGTAATTTTTGAAATTAGGATTAAAATCAGGATCATATTTTGTACTGTCTACCTCAATTCTTGATACACCATCCTGTAACGGATATAGTTTTAAAAGCTCATGAATGTCACTAACATTTTTAACGGGGTTGAAATGCGGCCCCATCCAGGTATATTTTTTTCTATTAATATCTACCTCAAACAAACCTGTTTGTTCTAAATAATCTTTCATCATAAAGGTTGTTTTGGGCCAAATACCATGGTTATTCTCACCGTCAACAATAAGTACCTTTATCTTTTTTTCTAGAGTAGGACTATTTAGAGCAAGCCTAGAATCTGTTTGCGATTTACAACAAAAAAAAGTGGTGGTTAAAATTACGAGTAAAATAATTCGAAATAACATATGAGTTTTTTATTTGAAAACGAAAGATAAAAAAATAAATAAGATTTAAAGCTCTAAAATTTGGTTCATGACCCAGCTGGTATGAAGGGCAGATGCTCCAGTTGATGGGTGCGATGTTTTTAAGTGAAATAAATAATCTTTCATGTTTTTTACATGAAACTCTTGAATATGCTTAGGGTTGTCAATAAATAAGGTTTCATTTACATCGGTACTTTTTAAAACAATAGGGTTTTCGTGAAAAACAGAAAATGTAATGGTACCTCTATTTCCATAAATAGTAACAGTGTCTTGATGGTCATCACAGCCAAAATTCCAAACACCACTGCCTGAAATACCAGATGTGTGTAACCAAGTGGCACTAACGGCATCTTTTGCAGAGTATAGGTTTTGCTGATTTAAGCTGATACCTTTAGCTTTTTCAATGGTTCCTAAAAGAAATACAAATAAATCAATTCCATGGCTCGCCAGATCATCAAAATAACCACCAGGTGCAATCTTTGCATCGGTTCGCCAATTGTAAGCTTTTGATTGGTCTAACTCACTGGCGGGTTTGCTTAAATACGCAGAAATATGTCTTACTGCACCAATGTAATTTTTATCAAGCCATTCTTTCACCTTTAAAAATCTAGGGAGTGAGCGGCGGTAGTAAGCCACAAATAGGGGTAAGTTTTTATTTTTAAACGCATTATAAATATCTAAACTATCAGAATAGCAAGGAGCCAATGGCTTTTCAATACAACAAGGTTTATTAGCTTCAGCTACTTTTAGAGCATAGTGTTTATGTGAATCTGGAGGTGTAGCGATATAAACCGCATCTATTTCTGGACTATTAATAAGATCATCAGCATTAGTGTAGGTGGTTGGTATTTGATGTCTTTTAGCATAATCCAGAAGTTTCTCAGCATCACGCCGCATAACAGCATGCAATTTAAAACCTTCAGTAAGTTGATAAGCAGGGCCACTTTTTAGTTCTGTGACGTTGCCACATCCAATAATACCCCAACGAATTGTTTTATGATTCATTATAGATGCACAGTATTTAAAACAAAAACTAAAAGAGAGCTTGAAGCCCTCTTTTTATTATTCAGTCGTTTCTTCCATGGTGTGATATACATTTTGCACATCATCGTCTTCTTCTAGCTTTTCTAACAACTTTTCAACATCTTCAGCCTGTTCAGGGGAAATAGATTTTGTGACTTGAGGAATGCGCTCAAAACCTGAAGATAATATTTCAATACCTCTGTTTTCTAATTCAGATTGAATGGCACCAAAACTCTCAAAAGGTGCATAAATGAGTATACCATCCTCATCAGCAAAAACCTCTTCAGCACCAAAGTCAATAAACTCTAATTCTATTTCTTCAGGATCTAATCCTTCAGCATTGATTCTAAAATTACAGGTGTGATCAAACATAAATACAACAGAACCCGATGTGCCTAAACTCCCATTACATTTGTTAAAATAACTTCTTACATTGGCAACGGTTCTGGTGTTATTATCAGTGGCTGTTTCTACCAGTACAGCAATGCCATGTGGTGCATACCCTTCAAAAATAACTTCTTTATAGTCGCCCTGATTTTTATCAGACGCTCGTTTTATAGCGCGCTCAATATTATCTTTTGGCATGTTTACAGCCTTAGCATTTTGTATGACTGCTCTTAATCGGGAATTGCTGTCAGGATCTGGACCACCTTCTTTTACAGCCATAACAATGTCTTTCCCAATGCGAGTAAAGGCTTTACTCATGGCAGACCAACGTTTCATCTTTCTTGCTTTTCTAAACTCAAAAGCTCTTCCCATAATATATGTTTTATTTGATTTTCTCCTTGGTTTAAGAGAATGGTTTATGTGTTATATTTTGCCTCACAAAGTTAAAAACCTTGGGGTTATTTGCAAATTATTCCTCAGGTTCTACAATATATTCAATGGCTTTTGCCAACTGAAAGTCTTTATTGGTTACGCCACCAGCATCATGCGTAGATAATGAGATTGTTAACACGTTGTATTCATTGGACCAGCTAGGGTGGTGATTAAGCGCTTCGCATTCAAAAGCGATACGACTCATAGCGCTAAAGCAATCTTTGAAATTTTCAAATTCAAATTCAGCATGAATAGCATCATCATAATATTCCCACTCAGGAAGATGAAGCAATTTTTTTTCTATGTCTTGTTCTGTAAGTTTACTCATAGTTAAAGGTTTTAATCTATGTTACAATGTAATCATTTGATTAATGAAAATCAACTCATTTTTTTACTTCGCTTAGTATGTCATGACTTTTTAGTTGTAAATGTTTAGGAAGCAGATTGTACTTGGGCAAAACAGCCAAATAGCGTTCTTCGTTTGTCGTGTATACATGTTTATAGATAACATGCTCTGAAAATTGATGATATGTTACCAATTCTTTGATAAAATCATCATGATGTACTAAATCTTTACTTCCTAGATGGAAAACACCATATTTATTTCTATTGATGATGTAGTGAATTTGTTGGGTAAGTTTGCTGTCGCTCGTAACATTCATAATTAAGTTAGGAAATACTTCAACAGGTTCATGGGCTTTAATGAGTTGTTCAATTTCTTGAATTCTAGGAGATTGTGGCCCAAATACCATTGGCAATCTTAAAATAGCTACCTTTTTTTTAGGTAAACGGAGTAACATGTTTTCAATCTTTATTTTAAAATGCCCATAAATACTATTGCTATAGGTTTTATCAAGCTCATAGCTAGGATATTTGCTATAAGCATCAAAAACATTGGCTGACGACAAAAATATGAGTTTTACCTGTTCATGAAAAACATATTCTACTAGATGCTGATGGAGTATTACTTGTTTTGAAAAGTTACCACGTAATGCTGAAATAATAATGGTTGGTTTAACGATATCTAGAATTTCAAAAATATCATCTTCTTCTAAATTGTATTGAAAAAAATGTTTATTCTTTTCGTATGCTTTATTGCTAATGTTATATGTAGCAAACGTTTTAAAATAAGGGCAAAGCTCTTTGTAGATAGCTTTTCCTAAAAAGCCACTGCCCCCTAAAATTAAAACCCTGTGTTTGCTGCCTATTATTACTCGCTTCCCCTTCATTTATAGCATAACTCATTCTTTTAACCTTTATAAAAGGGTAGTTTTACGATGGTTGCAGGGATTGTTTTTTTACGTATCTGAATGTAAATTTTACCCCCTAAACCAGCTAACGCCGTTTGTACATAACCTAAACCAATACCTTTTCCTAATGAAGGCGACATGGTGCCAGAAGTTACAATACCTATTTTAACACCATGATCATCAACAATCTCATAGTCTTGACGTGGTATACCGCGTTCGTTTAATTCAAATGCTATGAGTTTCCGTTTAGGACCATTTTCTTTTTCTAGCTTTAAGGCTTCAGAATTTGTAAACGTTTTAGTGAATTTGGTAATCCATCCCAAACCTGCTTCAATAGGCGAGGTAGTATCATCAATATCATTACCATAAAGGCAGTAGCCCATTTCTAATCGTAAGGTATCTCTTGCTGCTAGACCTACTGGTTTAATACCAAAATCTGCACCAGCTTCAAATACCTTGTCCCAAACCTGTTGTACTTCGGAATTCTTACAGTAAATTTCAAATCCACCACTGCCAGTATAGCCAGTTGCCGAAATAATCACATGTTCAATACCTGCAAAATCGCCAACCACAAAATTATAGAATTTAATAGCAGACAAATCATGACTTGTTAGAGACTGCATAGCTTCAATAGCTTTTGGACCTTGAATAGCTAATAAGGAATAATCATCACTTAAATTTCGCATGGTAGCTCCAACATCGTTTTTTGATTGTATCCAATTCCAATCTTTTTCAATATTACTTGCATTAACAACTAATAAATATTGGTCTTCCTTAAGCTTATATATTATTAAATCATCCACAATACCGCCATCATCATTAGGCAAACAGCTGTATTGCGCTTTACCAATGGTTAATTTTGACCCATCATTGCTTGATACTTTTTGAATTAATGCCAAAGCATGTTCACCTTCAATTAAAAACTCTCCCATATGAGACACATCAAAAACACCTACAGCCTTTCTTACCGTTTCATGTTCTATGTTTACACCTTCATATTGTACAGGCATATTAAAACCTGCAAAAGGTATCATTTTAGCTCCAAGTGCTTTGTGAGTTACTGTTAAGGCTGTGTTTTTCATCTACTATATTGTTTATTTTGACTTGAACAAATGTATATAAATTTCTGCGTTTCTAATTCATGTACGTTTTATATTAACATGGATTTAGAGTTTATATAAAATTAAAGAATCGTTTAGTTTCAATTAAAAGACTAAACTACAAGTGTTCACCTCTCTATATAAATTCAATTTTAGAAAATAGTAATAGTAGATTGGTTGTCGGAGTGATATAGATGCCTTATTTTAACCATTTGGAATAAAGAGATTCTTTTGGTTTTGACTTTTTTATGACACTTAGTAAAAGTAATAAATTAAAAAAAAGATTAATTGATATTATTTTTTAATAGTTTAGATATTGGTATCACATGCCCATTGGGCTCTATTTTAGACAAAGTGTTTAGAAAGTTGTATAGTAACCTGTAACTTAATAACCTTAAGATTTTAATTTTGAATAGTTTATAGGGGGATTGTTTTAATAATTAAAACAGGTGAGCGATATGTTGAAGATCTTTAAATCTTAACGTCTAAGTCCAAACGAATTCTATCTCCGGTTTCTTTAGTTAAACCAAAAGGTACAAGCTGTTCTACTTTATAGTATTTTAAAGTAAGTTTCATGTTTTTAGCCAATAAATAGCTAGCGACCAACTCAATACCTTTAAAGTTTGTTAGTCTTCCGTCGGGAGAATCAAAACTAGAATAATCCCATCTTGCCCAATCATTTTGAGCCAAAAAGTCAACGGCGGCATAGCGCTCTAAATAGGTGTATGTAGCTTTGAACTTCCAATCTTTTTTTTGCTTTAAACTACCGTAGCTTATTGCTGTAATAAAGCCATTTTTTTGGTTTTTAAAGAGCGAATCGATGTTTTCGTTTTGATTATAGTCTTGAAAATTATGATAATAATCTACTTCAAAAAAGATTTGGTGTGGTTGTGAAATTCGTAAAGTGGTGCCTAAGTTGAAAATGGCATAATCAAATGTAAACGTCTCGCTTCCATCAGGAATGTTAGGCATGTTTTTGAAATAATACAACGAGGAGAATAAGGCTATTTTTTGTTTCAATACCGTAGTTGATGCTTGTAAACCTTGAAAATATCTATCCTTATCTAATGATGTTCCCGATGCTCTAACTATAAAATGTCCTGCATTTATGTCTAATTTATCAAATACGTTGGAATCAAAATGCACTTTCTTTTTAAAAAATAAACCTTCGGGATAAACGTTATCACTCCAAAACAGCTCATGTTGCTTGTAAAATGGAAATGTATTTTTGCCTAGCCAAAATTTATAACCTTTTTGCTCTGCTTGAAAGTATAGTTTTTCAAAGCCCAACGGTATAACATTAAACTCTCCAAACCCATCGCCAATAGTAATTTGCGGGTCTTGCTGTTTATTTGGTAATCCTGTTCTTATACGAGATCCAAAGTCTGACCAATGGTTTAGTTTATAAGTAAACCCAGCTCTCAATCTATATCTAAGTCGTGTGCGGTTGTCTCTAAAAGTACCATCTGATTTTTTTGAATTCCAATCCTCTTCAACTCTAAATCTAAAATCGGCATTAAACTTTAATTTATTTGTTGAAGATTCTTGACTGTTAACGAGTAAAGGAAAAATTATGCACGTCAATAATACATAAATCAAGGTTTGTTTTGATAACATTTAGTCTAAAGTTAATTAGTTGTGATAAAATTAATAGTAAAGCTATTAAAAGCGCATGACAAAAATCATACAAATACAAAAAAACAAGCCGAATATACTATTTTATAGAAAGCTTTAAAAAATCAAATAAAAAATAAGGTATTGTGTTGCTTAGGAGAAAGGAAGGCTTGATTTATTTGACAATGAATTTTGAAATTTTTACCCTTGGTATTCTATTTCGAATGCAATCACACATAAGTCTTAACTAAATGCTTAGTATATATTCTTTGTTCCTTTTATCATTTCAAACTGCTATATTAAGTACTTAGGTTTTAATAAAATTTTAAAAGTTAATACAAAAATAGGGTTTTTGTTACCATTTGGCCCTTATATCCATGTAACACCTTAATAGAATTTGCAATGACAAAAAACTTACTAACTATTGCTTTATTGTTTGTATACAGTATAATGGCTATAGCTCAAAATGAGGAAAACCAACAAGTAGACCCTTCAAAGCCAACTAATATTTATGATAGAGTTAATAATAATTTAGAGTTTACTGATAGAAGTGGTAAACAAGAATTTGGCTATAGATTTAATTATAGTTATGCCAATGAATTGGGTATTCAAGCTACTCTTGAAGTACCGTTTTTATATAGTGTTGATAATAATAACTTTGGAGTTAGTGATTTAAGATTACGAGCATTTTATGTGCCTTATACAGACTATGATAAATTATTTGGTGGTTTAGGCGTGTCTATGGATATATTTATTCCAACAGGTGACATAAACAAGGGATTAGGTTCAGGCTCATGGAGTGTTTCTCCAGGTGTTATAATGGGATTAATGCTTAGTGACTCTTATTCGCTTTGGCCAATTGTATCGTATAGATACCAAATTGGAGCTTCACAAGAAGTTAATGTTATTAAACATGGCGGAAGTTTACAGTTACTTAATAGTGTATCTTTTTCTGACCGAATTTATCTTTTAGCTTCGCCAATGTTTATTATTAATGATTTTCAAAATGACTTTGAGGATCTGGTAGGAGGGGAGGTTGAACTCAATTATATGATAATACCTAATAAATTGCAAATAGGCACATTTACCAGACATTTGGCCAATAAAGGGGTGCATACACAATCGTATAGGTTGTTCGCAAGGTTTTTCTTGTAGGTATAAATAAAACATTGGATACAAAAAAAAGGCCTGCCAAAATGTGTTGCAAGCCTTTTTTTGTAAAACTTTCTATTTATCGTAATAAAAATGATTTTAATTCATCATAAGAAGAAATGGACGTAGACTCTTTCTTTTTACCCATGACTTCTTGAATTTGTTTGGGTAAAGGTTGGTCAATTTTAACAACATCTTCAACCACATCTAAAAATTTAGTAGGATGCGCTGTTTCTAAAAATACACAATGCGCATTGGGGTGTTCTTTTAAATACGATTTACACCCTAAATATCCTACTGCACCATGTGGATCAGCAACATAATTATAATTATTATAAATCTCAAGCATAGCGTCTTTGGTTTCTTCATCAGTAAAGCTGTAAGAAGATAAATTTTCTTTCAGGGTATTAAACTGATTTTTGTAAATCTCTTGAATTCTTATAAAGTTACTGGGCGCACCAACATCCATAGCATTACTTATAGTTTGTACCGAAGGTTTAGGTTCATACAGTTGAGAAATTAAATATCGTGTTACCACATTATTTGCATTGTTTGATGCAATAAAGTTATTGATTGGTAAACCTAACTGCTGCGCCATCATTCCAGCGCAAATATTGCCGAAGTTACCACTAGGCACAGAAAATACAATGTCTTTATGCGTGTTATGCAGTTGTTTATAAGCAAACATAAAGTAGAATAATTGAGGCAACCAACGCGCCACATTTATAGAGTTTGCAGAGGTCAACTGCATTTGTGAGGTTATAGACTTATCAAGAAAGGCGGTTTTTACCATAGCCTGGCAGTCATCAAACGTGCCATCAACTTCAAGCGCTTTAATGTTTTGTCCTAAGGTAGTTAATTGCTTTTCTTGAATGTCACTTACTTTTCCGCTGGGGTATAGTATAACAACATTTACCCCTTTTACCCCTAAAAAACCATTAGCCACAGCTCCACCTGTATCACCTGATGTTGCTACTAACACCGTTACTTCTTCACTATTATCGCTATTAAAATACCCTAAACAACGAGCCATAAATCGTGCTCCAACATCTTTAAAGGCCATAGTAGGTCCGTGAAAGAGTTCTAAAGTAGAAATAGTGTCATTGAGTTTTACCACAGGAAAATCAAATGACAATGTTTCTTCAACTATAGTTTTTAAAACAGCTTCTGGAATTTCAGGAGAAACAAACTGTTTTATGGCTTCAAAAGCTATCTCTGTGTATGATAAATCATCTATTTGCTCAAAAAAATACTTGGGTAAAGGGGTAATACTTTCAGGAAAGTAGAGCCCTTTATCTGGTGCTAAACCTTTTATTACGGCATTTTTAAATGATGAGTTTGGAGCTTTATGATTAAGTGAATAATAATTCATTTTTTATTATTTTAAAATTTTAACACCTTGAGTGTTTATTTTTGAAACATGAATTTCAAAGACTATCTCTGTATTTTTATAAACTGATGCGATGGCTTCTTTAACAGTATTGGCTGTGTCTAGCCCTTGGCTTAATGAAAATATAGATGGGCCAGAACCAGAGATACCAACCCCTAAGGCTCCAGCTTGTAAAGCTGCTTCTTTTACCAATTTAAATTCTGGGATTAATTGACTTCTATAAGGTTCAATAATCACATCATTGAGAGCGTCACCGATGAGTTCAAAGTCATTAGTATGTAACGCATGAACTAAACTCCCTAAATTAGCCCATTGTTCAATGGCTTTGTTTAAAGGCACTTCGGTGGGTAAAATAGCTCTAGACTCTGATGTTTTTATTTCTATTTGCGGGTGAATAATAGTAGCATATAATCCGTCTGGACTTGGTAAATCTAAAATTTTTAAAGGAGATATGCTTTTCACTAAGGTAAAGCCACCAAACAGAGCAGGGGCTAAGTTGTCTGCATGTTCACATTTGCTTGCTAAGGCTTCTCCTTGTATAGCAAATGCTGTAAGCTGGGTTTTATTAAAGGGTCTTCCAAGTAGTTCATTCATACCAAATACGCTGCCAACAGCACTCGCAGCACTACTGCCAATACCGCTTCCAGGTTTTATTTTCTTGTAAATTTCAATTTCAAAACCAAAATCAAGATCTAAAGTATTGTACATGGCTAGTGCCGAAACGCCAGCCACATTTAATTCGGTCTCATAAGGCAAATCAAAGCCTTCAATATGGCTAATATGAATGCCTTTCTTTTCAACTTTTCTTATCACCATGTGGTCACCAACACTATCTAAGCAAAACCCTAGAACGTCAAAACCACATGCTACATTTGCTACAGTAGCTGGAGAAAATATTTTAATCTCGTTCATTTTATCTATTAAATAGTTTTCGGCTGCACTAGAGCAATAACTTGAACTTCTTTCATGTAACATTATATTGTTCTTTCTAATTAATTATAATGCATTAGTCATTTCCTAACCTAATGATATCTGCAAATAATCCAGATGCAGTAACATCTGCCCCCGCACCAGCGCCCTTAATAATCATAGGGTTGGTAGGGTAGCGTTCTGTGTAAAACATCACAATATTATCACTACCTTCTAAGTTATAAAACGGATGTCCTTCTGGAATTTCTTGCAGACTAACACTTGCTTTTCCGTCTTCAAATTTAGCTACGTATTTTAATTGACAATGATTAGACTTGGCAGACGCATATAATTTTTGATAATGGGCTTCATCAGCAATTAATGTGTTATAAAAATCATCAACGGAATCACTTTTTAATCCTGCTTCAGAAAGAAAAGAGGTATTCTCAATATCTTCTAAATTTATTTTCACACCACTTTCTCTTGCTAAAATTAATATCTTTCTAGCAACATCAACACCACTTAAGTCAATTCTGGGATCAGGCTCTGTATACCCTTCGGCACCAGCCTGTTTTACAATGTCATAAAATTTAGTTGTATCATTAAAATTATTGAAAACAAAGTTTAAACTTCCTGATAACACGGCTTGGATAGACTTAATTTTGTCACCAGAAGCCACAAGATTTCTCAGCGTGTCTATAACGGGTAAACCAGCTCCTACATTTGTTTCAAATAAAAACGGAGCGTTATATTTTAAAGACAAACGTTTTAATAATTTGTAATTTTCATAGTCACTAGAGCAAGCTATTTTATTACAAGCCACAATAGCAATGCTTTCTCGTAAATATTGGGCATATAAATCGGCTACATTCTTATTTGCAGTTACATCAACAAATATACTGTTGCGTAAATTCAAAGCTTTAGCCTTTTCAAAAAAGCCTTGTAGGCTGGCTGTTTCTCCTGACTCTAGTTGTTCTTTCCAATTGGATAAGTCTAAGCCATGCTCCCCAAAAATCATTTTTCTTGAGTTAGACAACCCTATCACCCGTAATTTAATTTTCAGGTTATCTTTCAAGTATTTTTTTTGCTGTTTAATTTGTTCAACTAAACGTTCACCCACATTACCAACCCCAGTGATAAAAACATTTAACTGTTTCGTTTTTGATTCAAAGAATTGCTCATGAAGAGTATTTAAAGCTTTTTTAACATCACTTTCAGTAATTACTGCCGTGATATTTTTTTCAGAAGCACCCTGCGCAATAGCTCTTACATTAACATTGTTTTTTCCTAGGCTACTGAACATTTTACCACTAATACCTTGATGGTTTTTCATGTTGTCTCCAACGAGTGCAATCATAGATAACCCTGTTTCAACGATAAGAGGCTCAATTTTATTTAAAGCAATTTCGTTTTCAAAAATAGCATCAATGGCTACTTTGGCATTTTCAGCATCTTTTTCTTCAATACCTAAGCATATAGAATGTTCAGAAGACGCTTGAGTAATCATAATAACATTTATTTTTTCTTGAGAAAGTGTTTCAAACAAACGCTTAGAAAAACCAGGAATACCCACCATTCCACTACCTTCAAGTGTAAGAAGCGCTATGTTATTGATGTTACTAATTCCTTTTACAGGACCGTTAGCATCGCTATCTTCATTTGAAATCACAGTTCCAGCTTCATTCGGGGCCAAAGTGTTTTTAATATGAATAGGAATATTTAAATTCAATACAGGCTGCACGGTTGGCGGATACAATACTTTAGCTCCAAAATGCGATAATTCCATCGCTTCTTGATAGGATATTTTTTCAATAGGATAGGCCTGCTTAACCAATTTAGGATTGGTTGTGTACATCCCACTAACATCTGTCCATATTTCTAACTGATCAACTTTCAATGCGGCAGCTATTATAGCAGCGGTAAAATCTGAACCACCTCTGCCTAATGTGGTTTGCTCACCCGATTTTGAGCGGGCTATAAACCCAGGTAAAATAGTTATAGTTTGTTTGGCCGAACTAAAATAATCCTGAATATTCTTATTAGTTATTTGATAATCAACCTCTGCTTTTGTGAAATTTGAGTTTGTGACCACTAGTTCTTGAGCATTTTTTCTATCAGCAGAAAGTCCTCTGTTTTTTATGGTTTCAGCAATAAGGAACGAAGACAATAACTCGCCATAACTCACTAATTTATCTGAAGTTTTAGGAGATAATTCATTAATCAAATAAATACCTTCTAGTAAACTTTTTAAAGCTTCTAATTGGCGTTCAACATATCCTAAAATCTCTTGATTATTTACAGGATTTAATTCCTGAATGATACTAAAATGCTTGTCTTTAATAAGCTGAAAGGTTTCTAGAAACTGTTGGTCTTTATTTTGAGCTTGTTTCCCTGCTAAGAGTAATTTGTCTGTTATACCACCTACGGCAGAAACAACACAGGCTAATGGCCCTGTTTTGCTATAGTTTTCTAGAATATTTATAACGTTATTTATGTTTTTTGAAGAACCTACAGAAGTTCCTCCAAATTTTAAAACTTTCATGTTTTAATGCGTTGAATAATTAAAAAAATACTTGAAATACTGTGATTGTAAAAATCACAAAAATAGCCCGAGGAATATATATCTAGCAACCCCAAGGGGTTGTGATATTTGTAGTTGTACCAAAAATAGAAGGCATGCTTTCTATTAAGAAAGAATGACATGCATTAATATTTAGGCTTAAATGATTCATTATTGTTATAATAATACAGCTCAAAAGTATTACTTTTAGGTTAATAAAAAAACTTTAATATTTTTTTTATGGTATTCTTATGTTGATTGTATTTTGATAAAAATATAACGACAAACCATATATAAGAATTGAAAAATTCACAATAATAATCTAGATGAAAATATTCTCAAAGGAACAGGTTTACCAAGGTGATAAGCTTACAATAGAACGCCAAAATATATCCTCAACCGATCTTATGGAACGGGCGGGAACTCAAATTTTTAATTGGATACATAGTAAGATGCAGGGATCTCAAGTACCTATTCATATATTTTGTGGTATTGGTAATAATGGGGGTGATGGTTTAGTACTTGCACGTCATTTAATTACCCATGGTTATAATGTAAATACGTTTATAGTGAATTGCAGTGATAAACGTTCAAAGGGTTTTTTAGTTAATTATGATCGCATAAAAAATGTCACTAAAAAATGGCCTGTATTATTAAATTGTAGTGAAGATTTTCCTGATATCAATCCTAAAGATATTATTGTTGATGCCGTTTTTGGAATTGGTTTAAATCGACCCATTAATGATTGGGTTAAAGCATTATTTGTACATTTTAGGTTAAGTAAGGCTTTTACATTATCGGTTGACATTCCGTCAGGACTTTATATGGATAAACCAGTAGAAGATGAAGAAGCTGTTGTTATGGCTGGATTTACACTTAGTTTAGCTTCACCTAAATTAGTTTTTTTCTTACCTGAAACAGCTAAGTATACTGCTCAATGGGAGGTGTTAGATATTGGATTAGATCAAGAATTTTTACTTGCTACCCAAACAGATGTTGAGTTGATTAGCAAACATGAGGTGATACCTAATTATATGCCCCGTGATACATTTGTGCACAAAGGGAAGTTAGGTCATGCTTTAATTATTGGTGGAAGTTACGGAAAAATTGGTGCAGTAACTTTGTGTAGTAAAGCCACGCTTTCGGCAGGTTCGGGTTTGGTTACGGCTTTTGTGCCTAAATGCGGCTATATACCTTTGCAATCATCATTTCCTGAAGCCATGGTTCTTACCGATAAACATGAACATTTGCTTACAGCCATAAGTTTTGATATAAAACCTAATGTTATTGCCTTTGGTGTTGGAGCAGGAACCCATGACCTTACAACTTATGCCTTTGAAGATTTTTTAAGAACAAATAGTACGCCATTGGTTATTGATGCAGACGGACTTAATTTATTAGCAGAGCATAAGCATTTGTTAAAATTACTCCCTAAGAAAATCCCAACAGTTTTAACCCCACACCCAAAAGAATTAGAACGATTAATCGGGGTTTGGAGTGATGATTTTGATAAACTGAATAAAGTGAAAGCGTTTTCAAAAAAACACCACGTTATTGTTGTTATAAAAGGCGCTCATACCATAACTGTTTTTGATGACAAATTATATATTAATACCACTGGAAATCCAGGCTTGGCTACAGCAGGCAGCGGTGATGTGTTAACTGGCGTGATTACAGGTTTAATAGCGCAAGGGTATCATCCAGTTGTTGCCGCTATTTTTGGTGTTTATTTACATGGCGCATCGGCTGATATTGCGGTTCCTGATTTTGGTTATGAAAGTTTAATAGCAAGCCATATTATTGAGTATTTAGGAGCGGCCTTTTTAGATTTATTTCAACAACCTGAACCAAGTAATAAGAGTGAAACACCATCTAAAGCAGCGGATAATTAAAAAAGCCGCTTCATCTGAAACGGCTTTTACATTGATTTAAAACGGAGAGTAAGTTGTGGTTATATGCTCTTTGAATTTAGCAGTGTTTCTAATTCAGGGTTTGAAGGTCGTGGTGCGTTTGCATCAACAATATTACCCTGATCATCAATTAAAATAAACCTTGGAATACCTTGAATTTGATAGTCTTGAACAAACTTTGAATTCCAATCATTATCAGCAAATAACTGCATACCACCAAGTTCTTTTTCCTGTACCATTGCTTTCCATTTGTCGTGGTCAGTCAATCGGTCTATTGAAACACTTACAAATTCAATATTTTTACCATGAAATTTCTTTTCAACTTCCTTTAAAAATGGAATTTCTCTTTTACATGGTCCGCACCACGTAGCCCAAACATCAATGTAAACATATTTGCCTTTTAAATCATCAAGCGATGTGGTGCCACCTTTGTAGTTTTCGTAATCTACAAATTTAGGAGACGGTTTACCTACTGCTAAAGCGGTTAGCTTATTATATTTTTCAGTAATTAAGGTATTGTTTTTTTCGTCAGTAGACTGTTCCATATAGGCATTATAGAACGTATCAACATCCTTAGAATATCCCATATTTTGATTAGCAAATTCAAAAAGAAGGGTGTTTTTTATGGTTGCAGATTGTACTTCTTGAACAGTTTTAACAAATGCTAAATCCCTTTCTATAGATTCTGTTGTAGCACGTTCATTGGCTTGTTTTACATAGTGATTCGTTACAAGCTCCTTATAATTATTAGAGAAGTTAAAATCAGCTTCATTATTATAATCAAAACCATCAAAATCTTTTAAAAACCCTTCAGAAACTTTAAATGTTTGGTCTTTAGTAAAATATCTGTGAGCCATTTCATACTCATTAATTCGGGCTAAATAGAAATAATGTAAATTACGTTTCTCTTTATCTATAAAATCACTTGAAATGCCTTTAAAATCATTAAGTAATTTTTCGTTAGACGCTTTTATATCCTGAAACTTCTTTTTAAACGCTTCTTCATCTAGGGTATATAATTCTGCATTATTACCCATCAAGGTCTGTTCATTTTTTCTTTTGGCGATTAAATAATTGTTCACTTCAGACCCTGATCCTTCTATTTTTAAAGAATTGGTAAAATCTTGAGCATCATAACTAATATTTAAATTATAGCCAGGTTCTAAATGAAGAAATACGGGGTTTTTACCATCATATAGCACATAAGCATTTGTGTTAGGCACGATGGTGTCATTAAAAGTGCCATCACTTGCTATTTCAAGATTTTCTTTATAACTTCTGTCAAAACTGTTTATGGTAACATCACCAACTGCTTTGTTAGTGATCTTCCCAGAAATTACGGCATATCCAATTTTGGGTTCATTCTTACATGCTAGAATGGAAATTGAAACCGCTAATAAGAGTAACTTTTTCATTGTAAATTTTTAAGATTTTTTCAAAAATAAACAAATGAAAAGTTTTTAGAATTTAAATGTTAATTTCTTAACATTTTTGATGCTTAAAAGCATATTACATCGGGTGTGTTAACTCTGAATAGGGTATTATTTTGGGAATAATATTTAGAGCATGCAACTTTTTTTGAACATTAAAAACAGCTGCCTCATCAATTTGATTTTGAGACCATTCGGTAATATCTAACCAAGATTTAACATCATTTAATTGTTGCTCATAGCGCTCTGAAATAGTTTCTGCAATATGTGGTATGTTTTTAAAGCCGACAGTATTAGTATTAATAATATGAAGAATACGTTTTAATACAAGGTCGTGTTTTGATATAAAATCTTCTCTCACTGCAATAACGAAACAGGGCCAAGGTGACGGACAGTTACCTATGCGCCTAAAAACACCGCGATCTACAAGTGGTTTTGTAGTGAATTTTTCCCATAAAAAATAATCAGCATCACCAGAGGTTAAGCCTTCAATAGCACCGTTTAAATTATTAATAACCTTAAAATTAAGGTCGGTTTCTAAATTCCAATGATGATTTTCGGCATTTATATAAGCCATCAAATGTGATCCTGATCCATAGCGACTTATGGCTGCCTTACTCTTTTTTAAATCATTTATATGTTTATATTTAGAGTGATGCGCTACATGAACACCCCATACTAAGGGGGATTGAACAAATGTTTGAACAATTTTACTTGGGTTTCCTGCAATAATATCTTTAATAATACCCTCTGTCAAAATCACTGCCATATCAATATCCCCATGGCGTAAAGCGCTGCACATAGCACCGGTGCCTTCATGATAGTCGTGCCATCTTAAATTGATATTTTCTTGTTTATAGATGCCTTCTTTTAAAGTAAGATACCAAGGGAGGTTGAAATGCTCTGGGACGCCACCAATATTTACATTGATCATATGTTAAACATTTATTCTACTAATTTATCTAGGGTGTATTTTATAAGCTTGTCAATAGTTAGAGCAGGTTTTTTGGTAAAATTCCCAGTGGCTCTATTGGCTATTATAGCATTTAACGATAGGGCTTCATGACCCAGTAATTTAGCTAGACCAAAAATAGCTGATGTTTCCATTTCAAAATTACTGATTCTAATATTATTGTATTCAAAATTATCCATTTTGCTGTTGAGTTGTGCGTCTTGAACAGGGAGTCTTAAAACGCGCCCTTGCGGACCATAAAAACCTCCAGCGGTAGCGGTCAAGCCTTCGTATGTTTGTTCACTTTTCAATTGGTCTCTTAATATTTGACTTCCTTCAATAATTATGGGGCGTGCTTTATTCGGACTCCAATTAGTATGAGTAATAAAGGCTTGTTCAAAATCAGGGGTATTAATATTGTTGAGTTGATAGGCATGTAACATACCGTTTATGTCTAAGCCGTGTGTGCTTAAAACAAAGGTATCTACGGGTATATGCGCTTGTAAAGATCCTGAAGTGCCAATTCTAATAATATGGAGTTTGGTTAAGGTTTCTTTAATTTGCCTTGTACCAAAGTCTATATTCACTAGAGCATCTAATTCGTTTAAAACAATATCAATATTATCGGGACCAATGCCTGTTGAAATTACCGTTATTCGTTTTTTTTTATAATATCCTGTATGGGTTTTAAATTCACGTTTTTGAATTTTAAACTCAATTCTATCAAAATATTTAGAAACCTTTTCAACCCTATCTTGATCGCCAACCAAAATAATGGTTTTGGCAACGTGTTCTGGTTTCAAATTAAGATGGTAAATACTATTATCTGGATTTAGGATAAGTTCAGATTCTTTAATAGGCATTGGTTATATTT
Source organism: Allotamlana fucoidanivorans (assembly GCF_045788535.1). Classification (GTDB taxonomy): domain Bacteria; phylum Bacteroidota; class Bacteroidia; order Flavobacteriales; family Flavobacteriaceae; genus Allotamlana; species Allotamlana fucoidanivorans. The sequence goes on from NZ_CP074074.1 coordinate 3,077,732, forward strand.
TTAATAAGTTTATTTTGTTCCTTACTAAATGAGAAATTTTGTGTGCTAACCCCTCCGTATACCATATGAGTCTGGATTATTTTTGAAAAATTCTTTTGGTTTAAAAGCGCTTCATGTCCAGCTCTGTTTAGCTTTAAACCAGATTCATTTTCGTCAAAAAAATAATTAAGTTTTTCAATGATTCTATTGATTTGCATATCACCAAATCCATAGTAACCTTGGTAATTGAGAGCATAACCTAACAAGTGGTGTTTTGATTTCACCTCATTTTCCTTAATAATTTTAAGAATATTGGTTTCTAACACATTTAAACCTGTTATGGAATCAGGAAAGCGCTCTAAGTGGGCTTTTAAGCAATTACTTAAATATTGGAAAGAAGATGATTTTACAATAAATGGTTTGAGTAGGTTGTGGTCTTTGCCACAATATATACCCCAAATGGTTGCTGCTAAATCTATGTCCTCTTGATTTAGTTTGATTTTGTTTTTATAATGATCAAGAAGCTGTTTTGTGTTTAGTTCGTTTAATCCTTTTAAGTTTTTACTACCATGTACACGGCCACTACAAACCAGATAGAGTGGGAGGTTAATTTTTTTTTGAAGCAATAAATTTATCACGGCAAGCATATTTATATGACAAAATAAATCATACTCAAACCATAATACAATTTCAGAATAATCATCTATGGCACTTAACTGTTTTAATGCAAACTCCACTTTGTTAAAATCAAGTTCAACATTATAAAACTCTAGTAAAAATTGACTTCTAGCTTGAATGAAATCGTTACAATGAATAATTTCTTGAGTGGGGCCTTCGCAAAGAATTTCCTGCCAAGTCAACTTTTCTCCCTCTATTTTTAAATCATTTAAGTAAGTAGTTAAATTACCTCCGTTGGTAATGTGAAGTGTTTGTTTATTCATGATTTATCCGCCAACGCGTTTTACTTTAAAGCCTTTTTCTTTTAGTATTTTCATGATGTTATCTCTATAGTCGCCCTGAATAATAATTTTATCATCTTTAAAGCTTCCGCCCACACTGAGTTTGGTTTTTATATCCTTTGCTAAAATTTTAAAATCTTCGTTTGCTCCAGTATATCCCTCAAGAATAGTAATAGGTTTGCCTTTACGCTTTTCATATTTACAAATTATAGGGTCATCTTGAATCCAAATACCAGACTCATTTGAAGGGGGGGGTGGGGTTTCTTCTTGAACATGATCAGGAAAGAGATTTTTGAGTTGATCTTGTAAATCCATATTTATTTTTTTATCAATCCTAGTTCAATTAAACGTTCATTTAAAAATTCGCCCGCCGTGATATCTTCAAATTGTTTGGGGTGTTGTTCATTAACACAAACATTTAGAACATCTAATTTCATGTCGCTTATAGGATGCATGAAAAACGGAATGGAATACCGCGAGGTGCCCCAAAGTTCTTTAGGCGGATTTACCACACGATGAATGGTTGATTTAAGTTTGTTGTTTGTATGACGTGATAGCATATCTCCAACGTTAATCATAAGTTCATCTGGTTGGGCAATAGCATCAATCCATTCTCCTTTATGATTTTGTACCTGAAGGCCTCTACCTTGGGCGCCCATTAACAAAGTAATTAAATTGATGTCGCCATGAGCAGCAGCCCTAACAGCATCATTAGGTTCTTCTGTAATAGGCGGGTAGTGTATTGGACGCAATATAGAGTTGCCGTTGTGTATGTAATCATCAAAATAGGTTTCATCTAGGCCCAAATGCAGTGCCAAAGCTCTTAATACATATTTGGCTGTTTTTTCTAGCATTTTATACGCTTGTTTCCCTGTGGTATTGAACTCTGGTAATTCTTCAACAATAACATTGTCAGGGTACAGTGCTTTCAGTTTGTCATCATTCTCCACATATTGACCAAAATGCCAAAACTCTTTTAAATCACCTTCTTTCTTTCCTTTTGCGCTTTCTTTTCCAAAAGACACATATCCTCTTTGTCCGCCAATACCAGGGATTTCATATTTCTGCTTTGTTTCAAGTGGTAAATCAAAAAAGTTTTTTACCTCCTTATATAAATTTGTTACCAGTTGATCGTCTAGGAAATGACCTTTTAAAGCAACAAAACCAATATCTTCATAAGCTTTCCCTATGGCATCAACAAAATGTTGTTTCGTTTGAGGATTGTTAGACAAGAAGTCTTTTAAATTTACACTGGGTATAGTATTCATTGGGTGATATTTAAAACGATAGTATCTACAAATGTACAAAAACATGACAAGGTTTTACTTAGGACGAAGATTAAGCTTGTGGTCTTTTTATGCTATATTTGAATTTACGCACATATCGAGTAAAAGTTAATTCTCAAATGTTTTATGGATTTTAATTTTGAAAATATAGATAATCAACTCTTGTTACAGTTATACAAGAATATGTTGAAGCCAAGAATGATTGAGGAAAAAATGCTAATTCTTCTACGTCAGGGAAAAGTTAGTAAATGGTTTTCTGGAATTGGTCAAGAGGCTATATCGGTTGGAATTACTATGGCAATGCAAAGCTATGAGTACATTTTGCCTATGCACAGAAACCTTGGTGTTTTTACTGTCCGAGGTATTCCTTTGTATAGACTTTTTGCACAATGGCAGGGTAAGGCGTCAGGTTTTACAAAAGGAAGGGATAGATCCTTTCATTTTGGCACACAGCAGTATAAAATTGTTGGGATGATTTCTCATTTAGGACCTCAAATGGGGGTAGCCGATGGTATCGCCTTGGCTGCAAAATTAAAAAACAAAAAGGAGGTTGTGGCTGTTTTTTCAGGTGAAGGTGGCACCAGTGAAGGGGATTTTCATGAAGCTCTCAACGTGGCTTCTGTATGGCGTTTGCCTGTACTTTTTTGTATTGAAAACAATGGTTATGGTTTGTCAACACCAACCGCCGAACAATATCAGTGTAGAGATATTGCAGATCGGGGTGTAGGTTATGGTATGGAATCGCATATTATTGATGGTAATAATATTCTGGAAGTGTATACTAAAGTTAATGACATAGCGCATAGTGTAAGGCAAAATCCCAGACCAGTTTTGTTAGAATTCAAGACCTTTAGGATGCGAGGACATGAAGAAGCTAGTGGTACAAAATATGTTCCTAAAGAATTGTTAGAACTTTGGCAAAAAAAAGATCCTATTCATTGTTTTTCTGAAGCTTTAAAAGAACAAGGTATTTTAAATAAAAGTCTTGAAATGCAATTTAAAGAGGTTGTTTCTAACGAAATAGAAGAACACTTAAAGGTTGCTTTTGAAGAATCAGAAATTGAATCAAATGAAACTTATGAGTTAAATGATGTGTTTCAAATGTTTGATTATGAAAGAATTATAATTGATAAAAAAATCAAAAACATACGATTTGTTGATGCTATTTCCAGCGCACTGTATCAAAGCATGCAGAAACATGACCACCTAATTTTAATGGGACAAGATATTGCAGATTATGGCGGTGTTTTTAAGGTCACAGAAGGTTTTATTAAAGATTTTGGATATGAACGTGTTAGAAACACACCCATTTGTGAATCGGCAATAGTAGAAACGGCCATGGGACTATCTATTGCAGGGATGAAGAGTGTGGTTGAAATGCAATTCGCTGATTTTGTTTCGTCAGGATTTAACCCAGTTGTTAATTATTTAGCAAAATCTCATTACCGTTGGGGACAAAATGCCGATGTGGTTATAAGAATGCCTTGCGGAGGAGGGGTGGGGGCTGGTCCGTTTCATTCACAAACAAATGAAGCCTGGTTTACTAAAACGCCAGGTCTGAAAGTCGTTTATCCAGCCTTTCCTTTTGATGCTAAAGGCTTGTTAAACACTGCAATTAATGACCCCAATCCGGTTATGTTTTTTGAACATAAAGGATTGTATCGAACGGTAAGTCAGGATGTTCCAGAAGATTATTATACTATTCCTTTTGGAAAGGCAATGCTTTTAAGACAAGGAAATGATGTTACTGTTGTGAGTTACGGCGCAGCAGTTCACTGGGCAGTTGAAGTGTTAGATGATTTGCAAAATATCTCTGTTGATTTAATTGATTTAAGAACCCTCCAGCCATTGGACACTCAGACAGTATTTAATTCAGCGAAGAAAACAGGAAAAGTTATAATTTTTCAGGAAGATTCTCTTTTTGGTGGAGTGGCTAGTGATATTTCTGCGTTAATTATGGAACATTGTTTTGAATATTTAGACGCACCTGTAAAACGGGTTGCTAGTTTAGATACGCCAATTCCATTTTCCAATCCGCTAGAGGAAAATTATCTACCTAAAAAGCGTTTTAAAAAGATTTTAATAGACGTTTTAAATTACTAAATATAAATGGCTTTAAATCAGTTAAATAAATGTTTTAAGGGGTGTGTTTTTATTTTGGTTTTTTGGACTGTACTAGGATGTGCTAAATCTAAAAAAAATATTGAAGATAATTACGATTGGAATTCAAGAATAGTGACTGCAACAGCCTATAATTCATTAGCATATCAAACCAGTGACACCCCTAATATTACCGCTTTTGGAGATAGTTTAAAGCCTGGATTTAGATACATAGCCGTATCAAGAGACTTGCTCAAATTAGGCTTAAAACACAACACACCTGTCAAGATTGAAGGCCTTGAAGGTGTGTATTGGGTAAAAGATAAAATGCATTCCCGATGGAAAAACCGTATTGATATTTATATGGGTATTGACGTAAAACAGGCACGACAATGGGGGAGACGACGTGTTTGCATTGATTACGGGATACCAAGGCCCTAAATACCTACTTTGTTTCAGCCTCAGAGACTCTAAAAGGATACGCTTCTTTAATCTGCTTTAAGTCTGTTTCGTTTAGTTGGTTGTACGTTTTATCTAAAACCTTCATACAGTACTGTAAGCGAAGTTCATGATATGCTTTGGTAAGTTCATTTTGCACTGCAATATAGCGTTTGTAGCTTGTCTGTTTTCCATGTTGTAAAGCAATAATAGCTTCTCTGGGGTTATCGGATGCATGAGGGGCTTGTTTTCCGTTGCAGTAAGAACACGTATTATCCCCGTTATTGTCTATAAAAGTTTTAATCTCGTATTTAATATTTTCAAGTAAAACAACATCTTCACCAAGCATTATGTTATCATCATTATTAATAATTATTCTAAGAATATTCCGATTATTTGAAGCCAAATTACAATCTTCATTGGGAGGGCAAGGAGTTGCAAGTTTTCTATTGATGCCCTCATCTGACGAAATTGTGGCCGTAACCAAAAAGAAGATTAGCAATAAAAAAGCAATGTCGGCCATGGAACCAGCATTTAGTTGTGGTGTGCGTTTAGAAAGTCTCATAAAGTATAGTTTTTGATGTTTGTGTAATGTGGTACACAAAAACAATACCACAACGAAATGACATTCAATCTAGTGCCCGTATCTTTTACAACCTTGCCATAGGTTGGTATTGGTGTGTTTGAAATCTATAACTCTTTTAATGATAGTTAAGTTTTCTTGTGTTATCGTATTCAATTGTCTCGATATTTTAATATAAGATTTCATACCGTATAATTTTGATTGATGAAAGACGAGTTTGTAAAGACGTTACTATCTGTAACGTCTTTTGGTGTTCCATTGGTGACTTTTTGTTCCGTGTAAAGTTCCAGAAATTTGATTGTTGTTTAAAGTTCTCATGATGTTCATTTTTTGATTAATAATACTGTTATTTTTCGATTGATATATAAGAAAGACGACGCAAAATATATTTTGTTACAGTACTATGTAAAACAAAGTACTTAATTAACAAATTTTAACATTTTTGAGTTTAGAAATAGAAGAGGAGTCAATTTCAGTATTTTAGGTACGATTATTGTTAAACACATATTAAAATACGGAGCATCATACTAGCATTTTACAAGAAAAAAATATCTTTGCTATATATTTTGCTCTAAAAAACATATTGAAGATTGATGAAGTCTTTTTTTTATCTATTAGTATTCTTTTCAATATCTGCTTTTGCTCAACTAGATAGCAAAAGTAATTCTATGAGTATACCGGCTGTTGAAGTGGCTAAAGAGCCTGAGAAACCAAAACCCAATCTTCCAGCTACCAACAATTCTGCAACGAGCAATTTTCCTAAAACTCCAGCAAAATTAGAGTTGCCTAAAAAGGAATTTTCCATGTTTGCCAATGAGAAATTTGGTAATCCGGGAGAATTGTATCAAAAAGAATTGAATGACGAATTACGTGATGTTAAATTAAGTAAGGAGGAAGTGGAGCGCCGCAACGGGAGTACTACCGATCAATATTTTGGAGATTTTAAAAGTCAATCAGAATTTGTGAATGTAGCTTATCGAGATCATGGTTATGTTGATGGTGATATTGTGCAGGTAAGAGTCAATGATGATATTGTGCATGCCCGAGTTTTTTTATCAGGAGGCTTTAAAGGTTTTAAACTAGATTTAAAACCTGGTTTTAATAAAATAGATTTTGTTGCATTAAATCAAGGAGAATCAGGGCCTAATACCGCCGAGTTTAGGGTCATTGATGACAAAGGTATGGTGGTAACTCAAAACCGATGGAATCTTGCCACCGGTGTTAAGGCTACGGTTATTGTTGTAAAAGAGTAAATTAAGAAATAATTGTATTAATACGTTCTAATTCCTCTTCGGTAAAGTTTAAATTATCAAGGGTTTTAATATTTTCTTTCAATTGCTTAGAAGAACTAGCACCAACAAGTACAGATGCTACTTGAGTCTGTCTTAAAATCCAAGCAATAGCCATTTGAGATAATTTCTGACCTCTTTTTTGAGCTATTTCGTTTAACTTTCTAATTTTATTAAGGTTTGTTGAAACGGTTTGAGTGTCTAAATAAGTTAAATTTTTTGCTGCCCTTGAGCCTTCAGGAATTCCATTCAAATATTTATCGGTTAATAACCCTTGAGCTAATGGTGAAAAAGCAATGCAACCTACACCGTTTTCATTTAAAGTATGTAACAAACCATCTTCAACCCATCTATCAAACATGGAATATCTTGCCTGATGCAAAATAAAAGGGACATTTAGCTGCTTTAAAATGCTGGCAGCAAGTGCTGTTTCTTTAGGTTTATAGTTTGAAATACCCACATAGAGGGCTTTGCCTTGTCTTACAATATCGGCTAAAGCGCCCATTGTTTCTTCAAGAGGCGTATCGGGGTCTGGTCTGTGGTGATAAAAAATATCAACATAATCTAATCCCATACGTTTTAAACTTTGGTCAATACTCGCTATTAAATACTTTCTTGAGCCAAAATTACCATAGGGGCCAGGCCACATATCATATCCCGCTTTTGAAGCGATAAATAATTCATCGCGGTAAGGCTTAAAATCTTTTTTAAAAATAGTTCCGAAGGTTTCCTCAGCAGAGCCATAAGGAGGGCCGTAATTATTAGCCAAATCAAAATGAGTAATACCTAAGTCAAAGGCCGTTCTTAAAATGTCTCTACCATTCTGTAAAGCATCAACAAATCCAAAGTTATGCCATAACCCAATTGACATAGCAGGAAGAAGCACTCCACTTTTTCCAGATCTTCTGTAGATCATAGATTCGTATCGTGAAGGATTCGCGGTGTATGACTGTACACCAGACTTATCATTAATATGCATAATATATAGTTTACTTCACAAAAGTAGCTATAATTTAATGGATTCCCCAGTATAAAAAGGGGGCTTAAAATTAAAAATAAACACCAATCAACACATGTTGGCAAGACATTTGACCATTTATAATAAAACGATCTAGCATTTAGTTCTTTTTGATATATCTGTAGTATTTCTGGATAATTTTATGAATATCATAGCCAATAAACTCTACAAAGATGTTATTTTTGCACGTCGCAAATTTTAAAGTATGTCTACAGCAAAAGCCGAGCTAGAATTAGAAGAACGGAAAGAAGGTAAGAATTTATATAGTTATCAAAAGGGAGCCATCAATAAGATTTTTAAAGCTTTTGAGGAATCTCCAGATGATTATCATTTATTATATCAATTACCAACAGGAGGGGGGAAAACAGTAATTTTTTCTGAAATAGTAAGACAGTATTTAAAACATCATAAGAAAAAAGTACTTGTGATGACCCACCGAATTGAGTTGTGTAAGCAAACGTCAAATATGCTTACAGAATTTGGCGTACACAATAAGGTTGTAGATAGTAAAGCCGATTTGAGCGATCAAAAAGAATATAGCTGTTTTGTAGCTATGGTTGAAACGCTTAATAATAGACTAAATGATGATAAACTTGACATTTCAGATATTGGTTTGGTTATTATTGATGAAGCACACTATAATTCGTTTACAAAGCTGTTTAAGTTTTTTAGTCAAAGTTTTATACTAGGTGTAACGGCTACACCATTGAGTTCAAGTATTGAATTACCGATGACGGATAACTATGATGAGCTTATTGTAGGAGAAAGCATTGAATCGTTGATTGAAAATGGCTTCTTAGCCAGAGCTGAGATGTTTACTTATAACGTAGGGCTAACCTCATTAGTGGTTGGAGCAAATGGCGATTATACTGTAAAATCATCAGAAGATTTATATACAGATAACGATATGTTATCTAAACTTCTGCATGCTTATGAAGAACGTTCAAAAGGTAAGAAAACCTTAATATTTAATAATGGTATTAATACCTCTTTACATGTTTATGACACATTTAGAAGAGCAGGATATAAAGTAGCGCATTTAGATAATACTAATACCAAAAAGGAACGTGCTATGATTTTAAAATGGTTTAAAAATACGCCTGACGCTATTTTAACCTCAGTAAGTATATTAACTACCGGGTTTGATGAGCCTTCCGTGGAAAGTATTATTCTCAACAGAGCCACCAAATCACTTACCTTGTATTATCAAATGATTGGTCGTGGGTCTCGTATTTATAAAGATAAAAAAGCGTTTACCGTTATCGATTTAGGAAATAACTTTCACAGGTTTGGGCCTTGGGGGGACGATTTAGACTGGCAACGTATTTTCAAATCACCTACCTATTATCTGGATTCAATTTTAAGTGATGAAGAACTTGAAAGTAATTTTAGATATGAGATGCCCGATGAATTGCGTAAAGAGTTTGAAAACTCCAAAGATGTGTATTTTGATGTACAAAAATGCTATGTAGACTCTATTCGCTCTGGAGAATCTTCAAAAGTGGTTTTAGAACGTTCTATTGAGCATCATGCCAAAATTTGTATTGAAAACAGTGAAGATGTTTATGATGCTTTGGCATTAGCAAAAATGCTCGGTGATGATATTGATTTCAGAATTCAGCGCTATACCAAATGCATTAGTAAAAGCACTTATAATTTTGTGGAATGGCTAAAAGGTGAATACAGAAAGAAATTAAATTCTTATTTACGTACAAATTTTGATGAGGTGTTTGAAGAGATTTTTGGTTACCCTCCTGAAGATTAAAATTTAGATTATGGTATACACATGACTTAAATGTCATGAGATTCAAAAAATAACTAAGCATTTAGGTTAGATTAATAGTGATATTTATATGAGTGTATCTAGAAAAACGGTTCTCATCATTTTATCTTTTTTTGCAACGTATGTAATTTGGGGGTCTACCTATATGCTTAATAAAATAGCAGTAACAGAGTTGCCTCCTTTTTTTCTGGCGTCTATGCGATTTCTTACCGCAAGTGTGCTCATTTTTCTAATTGCTAAGTTTTCAGGTATTAGTTTAAAAATTAGTTTGAGGCAGCTCAAAAATGCAACCATTGCTGGTTTTTTGTTTTTAACCTTTGGCAATGGCGTTGTGGTTTGGGCTTTGAAATATGTAGATAGTGGTTTTACCGCTTTAGAAATATCAGCACAACCTTTGGTGGTTCTTATTTTAATGCGCATACTTCAAGGAAAAAAAATCGCTTTGATGTCTTACATAGGTGTTGTCCTAGGTTTTACAGGTATTTTTTTATTAGTGAGTCAGAAAGAATTGATAAGCCAAGAGGGGCAAGTACTGGGTATGATAACTATTTTTGCTTGTATGATAAGTTGGGCTTATGCCAGTATTTTTGTAGGAACGGCCGATTTACCTAAAAATCATTTTGTGAATACAGGATACCAAATGTTCACAGGAGGTATAATACTTACCGTGGTGAGTTTAGGTTTAGGAGAATCATGGTCTTTACCCACGCAATGGTCAGTTGAGGTACAGTGGTCAATGCTAGGTTTAATAGTATTTGGAAGTATTGTGGCATTTACAGCATTTAATTATCTGTTAAAAACGGTTTCTCCAGAACAAGTGGCTACTTCAACCTATGTAAACCCTATCATAGCTCTTATTTTAGGTTGGTGGGTGCTTGATGAGTATATTTCTTTACAATCTATAATTGCTGCGGTCATTCTTTTAACAGGTGTTTATTTTATTAATACAAGACGCAAATTTAAACCACGACCTTATGGACGTTAAACAAGCCATTAAATATATGATCATAAGTGCGCTCGCTTTTGCTTGTATGAATGGCACCGTGAAATATCTATCAGGATTCAATACTTTTCAAATAGTTTTTTTCAGATCAATAGGGTCGCTATGCTTTACGTTTGGCCTGTTGTTGAAGAATAACATTCCCATGTTTGGGAACAATAAAAAGATATTGATTTTAAGAGGTTTGGTTGGGGTGACGTCCATGTCGTTATTTTTCATGTCAACAAAATATTTGCCTATTGGAACGGCGGTTTCATTACGGTATTTAGCGCCTATATTTTCTGGTATTTTCGCTGTACTGTTTTTAAAGGAATATATTAAACCGGTTCAGTGGCTATACTTTTTTATAGCCTTTTTAGGCGTGTTGGTATTAAAAGGATTTGATACAACGCTAAATACGTTAGGGTTGATTTTAATTATAATTTCGGCCATTTTTAGCGGCTTAGTGTATGTTATATTGAGTAAAATAGGAAAAACAGAACACCCCGTAGTAGTGGTACATTATTTTATGATGATCTCCTTTTTGGTTGGTGGTGTTGTTTCTATATTCTATTGGAAAACACCCTTAGGAATAGAGTGGATATTATTACTGTTACTCGGTGTATTTGGATATTTCGGACAATTATACATGACCAAAGCGTTTCAGATAGCATCAACAAATCAAGTAGCGCCCCTTAAATATTTAGAAGTTGTTTTTTCTGTACTTTTAGGTATATTCATATTTACCGAAATCTATACATTATGGAGTCTTTTAGGGATTAGTATGATTATAGTAGCATTGATTTTAAATGCTTTTACAAAGAAAAAATAAGTTAGGTAATTACGTTGCATAGGCTATTTTGATAGTATTTGTTAATTATGAGATAACCATGTTATTGTCAAACTTATATTTGTCAATCGTACTTTTATAAATTCTTAAGCATCTTGAGAAATTAACCTTTTAGAATTTGTAATTTTGCAGCGCTTATTTTTTGAATTAAACCGCTCATGAGTTTCAAGACACGCGTCAATCATTATAGAAGAACCATTATGCATAATATTACCAAACGTGTAGGTAGTAATTATGTAAAGCCAGAATACGGATCACTTGTTCCTGAACACATAAAAAAAGTTCTTATTATAAGGCCTAATCACAGACTAGGTAATCAACTACTTTTAACGCCATTAGTTCAGGAAGTTATCAAAACGTTTCCCAATTGTACTATAGATTTATTTGTAAAAGGTGGTGTGGCACATCCTGTGTTTCAAAATTATGAAGCGGTTAATACCATCATAAAATTGCCTAAAAAGCCATGGAGTAATGTATTTCAATATATAAAAAGTTGGAGTTCAATAAAGCAAAAACACTATGATTTGGTAATTAATGGTGATAGAAATTCATCTTCTGGCAAACTTTTAACCTCTATGGCAAAAGCCAAGTTTAAGATTTTTGGAAATGAAGACGAAGCTGCTGTGTCAAAACATTCTGATTTTAAGCATATATCCAAATTTCCTATTTATCTACTTCGGGATTATTTAAAGAATTTGGGGGTGGTATTATATCATACTGAAATGCCGTTACTTGATATAAAATTAGATCAGGAAGAACTTTCAAAAGGTAAAGCGATATTGAAAGATGTGGTGAAAAATGACAAAAAGACCATTTGTATTTACACCAATGCTACTGGAGATAAATGTTATTCTGAAACATGGTGGACAACCTTTTATGAAAGACTATTACAAGAGTTTCCAGCGTATAATATCATTGAAATGCTTCCCATTGAAAACATTTCAAAAATTAATTTTAAATCACCTAATTTTTACAGCCAGGATATTAGAGAAATGGGCGCTATTATAAAAAACACAAGTATTTTTATAGCTGCTGATAATGGTGTTATGCATTTGTCAAGTGCCAGTTTAACGACTACAGTTGGTTTCTTTTCTGTAACTAATCCAGAAATTTATCAACCCTATGGTAATGGTAGTGTGGCGCTTCATACCAATAAAACACAAATGGAGGATTGGATTTCTGCTATCCGAAATATCTTAGAATAGATTAATAAATTATTCTTAAATTTAAAACGGTACACCATTAGTTACAATAATTGCTTTGTAACTTTGTAGAACAATGTTTAATTTATTACACTATGAAGGGTTCTTATTTGTATGCTATATTAGTTTTTTTTGTATTAATGTCTTGTGGTTCATCAAAAAATCAGGTAACGCAAGCAGAGATTGATGCCTTAACCAATCTGGTACAGAGTAAAAAGTTTACTATAGATTCAGAATGGGCGTATCCCATGGCTACGGCTTCTATGCAGCGAGTAGCAGGTTTGCTTCAGCCCGGTAGTAATGCTGGCTCTATAAATTTAATTGGAAACAGTAATTTTCTAAATGTTTCAGGTAACACGGTAAAATCGTATTTGCCATATTTTGGAGAGCGCCAAATGGGAGGAGCCTATGGTGGTGGTGATAGTGCAATTCAATTTGATGGCGAAACTAAAGATTACAAAGTATCGGAAGGGAAGAATAACAGTTATATCATTTCTTTTGACGCTTTGAGTAATTCTGAAAATTTTAGAGTTATTATTAAAGTGTTTCCCAATATGAATGCTGATATGTCATTAACTGGTAATAATAGGCAAACTATAAGTTATTCGGGTAAAATATTACCGCTCAAGGAAGAAAAAGCGGAGAAGTAAGCTGTCTTCAGTAGGGGTGATTTTAAGAAAGGTATATTTGCACTTTTAATGAAAAATATGATATTGCAGTTCACCTATTCATCGTAAATTTTTATTATTCAGTCGATTATTTTTTTTAACCATAGGAGTCAGGTGGTATTTTAGTCGTGTTAATCAAACAAATTCAACATGAAAAATATTGCCCTACTATTTAGCATTGTGTGTTTTGTTGCTTCTTGTAATATGTCTTTTGCGCAAGATGTGGCCAACTCAGAATCAGAACTTGAAAAACCTGAAAATTATAAAAAGAGAAGTCCTGTTTATGACTATTCAGAAAAGCAACTAAACAATGTTGATACTATTCCAGATTATCTAACCAAGAAAAATAAGCTAAAAATTACGGGTACTATTTACGAAAGTGATGGTGTAACACCAGCTAAGAATGTGTTACTTTTTATAGAGCAATCCGATGAAGAAGGTAATTTTGTTTTAAAGCGTCATAATAAAAAGCGCTATGTACATCATAGAGGCTGGGTAAAAACAGACTCAGATGGTAAATACACGCTATATACCTTTGTGCCTGGTAGTTATATTTACGGAAGTGAGCCCAAGCAAATTTTGCCTGTTATAAAAGAGCCTAACAAACCTGAGTATAAATTAGAGAGTTTTCTTTTTGATAATGACCCTATGTTAACTGAAAAGTGTCGTACCAAAGTAGAAGCCACCAATCCGCAGCGAATCCTAAAATTAGACAAAAAAGAGGGGCTTTTTGTAACTACAAAAGATATTGTTTTAGGTAAAGAAAATGCAGAGTATTAATTATTTTTGATCTATCCTGCGTTGTTTAATAAAACAAAAAACCTATCATTATTAACATGATAGGTTTTTTGTTCTTAATGACTTTCTAAATCAAGTTACTAAATGTTTTTTAACTTTTACTTGAACTCATAGAGTTTTGGTCTAAACTTTAGGAGAAACAGAGGTTAAGTCATATATGTTCTTCAATTATTCCGTTTATATTTTGGATTTGAAAGTTCTGTTAAACAGTTACATGTTTCCAAAATCATTTGTAGTCTGAATTTTGGTTTTTTGTGTTTCAAGACAGGGAGCTTATATTTAAAATTATTAAAAATAGTGGGTGCAATAGAATTTTTTCAGATTATTTTGCTATTTTTCAACTCTAATTTTATCACTGCAAAGAGCATTGATTCAAGTGGTTGAAAATTAATTATTTTTAGTTTGTTTAAACGTTTTTTTAGAGTATGTTATCACGCATAATGAAAAATGAAAAAACTTAAAAAATGCTTGTACATTGCCTCAATCATAGCTGTTGTAGGTTGTACTTTTTTTTATTTTGAATATCAAAATTTCCAGCCTTCAACCGATTTCGATAATTTAGAATCTCATCTAATGATTTGGTCTCCATCGCATGAAAAGACCTATGTAGAGTTTATAAAAACTCTGTCAGAAGATGATTCTGTAACTTTATATGTGCCAAAGAAAACGCCTTTGGATACTGTAAAGAATAAATTACTCAAGGCAAACGTTAACCTTAATAAATTAACACTTATTCCCATTCAAAACGAACGAATTTGGATTCGTGATTTCGGCCCCGTTTTTTTAGAAAATAAATACGGGAGTTCTAGGGTATTTTGTTTTAAGTACTACCAAGAAAGAAAAAGTAGTTTCCCTTATGAATATCAAAAGCTTATTGGCAAGCGCATTTATGCTTCACGCATTCTTAACGTGGGAGGAGCAAGAGAAGTTAATGGTGATGGATTGGCCATATTAATAGAATCTCATGAACGCATGTATAACCCAGAGTTATCCTTAAAAGATATAGAGAAAGAGCTTAAAAGAAAAATGGGGATTAAAAAAGTTATATGGCTTAAAGATGTGCTGCCTCAAGATGAATACGAAGGCACTGAACTTATACCAAATCAACTGTATTCTTTTGGAGCTGGTCATATAGATAATTTTTGTCGATTTATTTCGCCAGATACCATATTACTTGCTCAAGTACCATTTGAAGACCGATATCTTCATCCCATATTACAAACAACTTCTGATCGTTTGGAAAAAAGCTATGAAATTTTAAAAAATTCTCTGGATCAAGATAACAACCCTTTACATATTGTTAGGGTTCCTATTGCTCCATTTTTAGTAGAAAACAATTTTGAATATACTCAGCACCCTATACTATTTCCTACGAGTTATTTAAACTTTGTCATTGGAAGCAAAAAAGTAGTTGTACCGTCATACGGCGAGTATCTTAATACACCTGAAGCCAAAGAAAGGGATATTTTGGTACACGCTCAGTTTAAAACATTATTTCCTTCAAAAAAAATTATTATGCAAAATTGTGCTGATATTAATAAAGAAGGCGGAGGTTTTCATTGTATTTCTCTTAATAAGACAAGAAAGAAAACGAAAAAGTTAACATAATAGCTTTATTTCGAATCGTGTTTTTGTCCTAGAGATTTTATCAGCACGGTCTTTTAGTAATTTATGAAGCAGAGTTTATTCTTTTGATAGATGTTTATAGATACATGGTAACCTGTATCAATTCTATAACAAAACGTTGTTTTACCACTTTACCCGTCCTGAATAATCCATAATAAAAAGTGTACTATAATGGTCAGCATTATGTTACTTTGCTTTGGTAAAAGCCATAGTTACGTTTGCTGATTTTTCTTTTAAAAGTTTTCTTCTCCAAAGCTTCTTTTACAAAGTTAATGGAACACTTTTTACACGACGACGTAGGAGGGAAGTGTAATGTGTGTGGAATGACTTTAAATATTTAATTATCTAATAAATTATTAATATTCTCATCTATACTATTATTTGTAACATCAGAAGGTAGTTCATTTTCATTTTTCTCGACTAAATATGGTAGTTCATTATTAGGCACATCTCCTTCTACAATATTGTTTAAAAGATACTTATATCTAGATACCTTTGACGGAGACTTTTCGCCTCCAAAATTTAGAACTACATCAACTTCTTGACCTCTGGCAATTAATTCTGCTGAAGGAATAATCAATTGAAAAGTAGACCTACTTGGTCTGCCATGACTCATTATTTTCAACGATTCATTAGTATAATCTCCTGGAAAAGTATTTTGTCCTATGCGAATTATTCCAGGTATGGCAACTATTCTGTAAAAGAAATTTATATCATTATTAAACTCCGAAGTATTAAATAATACTTTAACAAAGCTTAAAACAACATTGCCTCCAACAAGTTCAATATTTTTAAGTCTGATATGACCTCGAATTACAGGAAAATCAATACTCTTCATCATTGCTTCTATTAAATAATGAGGAGCAATTTTTGTTTGCCCATCCAATCGGATATAATATTTGTCTTTATATTGATGTGGTTTATGCTTGCTTTTTTCTACTTCTATTATGAAAATAGAATTTCCATTTGGAGCATCCAATTTTTGAACTCTCACTCCAACGATTAGTGGAATTATTAAGTTAGAAATTTTATTAATAATTCTATCTCTATCTAAATTCGTTTCAAAAGGAGTTAAATCACCTTGAGCAATCGTATTGCCTTGAGGGTTTGTTGTTTCAATTGGTGCTCCCCAAATAACAATACCTCCTTCTGCATTAGAAAGACCGCAAATTGCTTTAATAACAGCTTTTTCTTTATCATTATGATTACCCTGAACAGGATAAGACTTAAATTCTAAATTCAAAGTTTCTTCCTTTTCTGTATTAAAGAAATCTACTATGTCATTATAAGTTAAATCATATAAGTCTTTGTTGAATATTATTTGTGAAAATTTCATATATACAATAATTAAATAATTAATGTTTCAGATTCCATTTCAACAAGCTCACCTAAACTTGCTAATAATGGAAGAATAACTGGTGAAATACTGGACGTAAACATTGATATCATTTTAGATAACTCAAAATCTTCACTTTCAACTAAAACCTTATCTTCAGATGCTTTAATCATTGACATTCCCATAATTACTAATGAGTATTTATATTGTGCTTTTAAAATATTTACATCTACTTTTTTATTGCTTTTTTGTTCATTAAGCAAATGAATATTATCGGTGTTTATATAAAAAGCCCATCCCAAATCTTCACCATTATTTTCTGTATAAAGAGCTGTGTATTCATCAAATCCTTTACTATTCCAATTTCTGTCATCA